>JASJED010000329.1 GCA_030065585.1 Desulfobacterales bacterium
CCGGTTTTCTTTTTTTGTTTCATCAATACCTGCTTGCCGTACGGCGACCGGCACGATCGCCGGACGAAAGGTTGCATACTGCCAAGGTAAAGCGTCGACGGATCAATTCAATCAGAAAGGTCGGCAATTGTCCATCACTCGTTGAAATCGATAATCATCCGCTCACGGTCGTCCGGGTGGACCGCTTCCTCGGGCAGGGTCAGCCCCCGGACGGAAATGCCGGCGCGATGGACCGTTTCGCGGTCGCCCGATATCAAAGGGTGCCACCAGGACAGGGGTTTGCCGGCGGCCAGCCTTTGGTAAGCGCAACTTTCCGGCAGCCAGTCGGTGGCCTCGAGGTTGTCGGCCGTGAGCACCAGGCAGTCGGGAACCCTTTGCGTTCGCCGCGCGTAATCCCGGCAGCGGCAGGTATGCCGGTCCAGCAGCCGGCAGGCCACCATGGTGAAATAGACCCGTCCGCTTTCCCGGTCCTGCAGCTTGTGCAGGCAGCAACGCGCGCAGCCGTCGCACAGGGACTCCCATTGGGAACGGCTCATGTCGGCCAGGGCGGTGGTTTCCCAGAACGGCGTCATCGGGTTCGCGACCTCAGGGCGTAACCACAACGGCCTTTTCGATAATGATCGCCCGTTGGGGGACATCCTCGTACCCGCTCACCTTCATGGTCGGGGCCGCTTCGATGCGCTCCACCACATTCATGCCCTTGACGACACGGCCAAAGACGCAATACCCCCAACCGGCGCGGGAGCGGCTCTTGAAGTCCAGGGGATAGTTGTCCCTGACGTTGATGAAGAATTGCGAGGTGGCCGAGTGCGGGTTTCCGGTGCGGGCCATGGCGACCGTTCCCTTTTCATTCTTCAGGCCGTTGTTGGCCTCGTTGCGGATCGGCGCGCGACCGGCCTTGACGACCATCCCCGGCATCAGACCGCCGCCCTGGATCATGAAGTCCTTGATGACACGGTGAAAAATAGTGCCGTCATAAAAACCTTCGCGCACATAGGCCAAAAAATTCTCGACGGTCTTCGGCGCGGCCCGGGGGTCCAGTTCCAGCACGATCAGTCCTTTGGTGGTCTCCAACCGAACTTGCGGGTTGCCGGCCATGGCCGGGGCGGTCAGCCATACGAACACCATTGTCATAACGGTCATTTTTACGATTTTCACGTTCCGATCCTCTCTTGTGTCTTAGGTTGCATGCGGCGCCGCGCAGGAGCGGTTGGATGACAAACGCCTCGATTCCGGACGTCGACCGAACGGGTTCATCGGCCCGCGACGATCTCGGGCGCGCTCCGGCAGCGATTCGCGATCAACGGATTCTACCGAGACGACTTCTAGTGTATTTTGCGCCGATCGTCAACTTGATGGGTCGCTAAAGGCAAGGAAGTTACGCGATCGACTTGGGTCCATCATCATGACGGCCGCAATGCGCATCACGCTCATATCCTCCCGGACCCCACGTCGGCGCGGGCTGAAACGAATTGACACTTCGGGGACTTTCAGGTAAAGTTCGGCCAGCCTAAAATTTTTAACCTAGTTGAGGATACGGCATGGCAGCATCGGAAACGCTCACCGCGAGCATGGAAGACTATCTGGAGGCGATTTACCACATCGTCAGCAAGAAGCAGGCCGCCCGTGCCAAGGACATTGCCCGGCGCCTGGAAGTCAACAATTCTTCGGTGACCGGTGCCCTGCGCACCCTTTCGGAAAAAGGGTTTATCAACTATGCGCCTTACGACGTGATTACCCTGACCCCCAAAGGCCGGCAGCATGCCGAGGATGTCGTCCGCCGCCATGAAGCCCTGATGGATTTCTTCACCAAGGTGTTGTGTGTCGAGGCCGACGAAGCCTCGGAGGCCGCCTGCAAGATGGAGCATGCCGTCTCCCGTACGATTCTCGATCGTCTGATCCGGTTTGTCGAGTTTCTGGAGATCTGTCCCCGCGGGGGAGAATCCTTGATCCAGGGCTTTAAGAACCACTGCGGTCAGGATGAAAATTACATTACCTGCAGCGATTCCATCAGCGCATGCCTGGAAGTCCTCAAGAAACGCCAGCTTGAAATCGAGGGCGACCGCCTGGATATGGTGGCCCTCAAGGACCTGGAGGTCCGGCAGCGTGGCAAGATTATCCGCATCAGGGGCAAGGGCGGGATGAGCCGGAAATTGGCCGAGCTGGAAATCACCCCCGGCAGCATGGTGGAAGTCCTGCGGCTTCTGCCGGATATGGCTGCCATCGAAATCAAGGCGCGGGGCTATCGCCTGACCCTCAGTGCAGAAGATGCCGCCAGGATTCAGGTGGAGCGCTATTCCGCCTGAAGGTTGTGCCGGCCGGCCGCAACCCCGCTTCCTGACCGAGGAGCCATTCGCCGATGCAATCCTTCCGGGCCTTTCCGGCCGCACTCAAGTCCCGCATCCGCTTCGTTCTGACCGATATCGACGATACCCTCACGCTTGACGGGCGTCTGCCCGCCATGGCCCTGGCCGCCATGGGGGATCTGCAGGCGGCCGGGATCCAGGTAATTGCGATCACCGGCCGTCCGGCCGGCTGGTGCGACCACATGGCGCGCATGTGGCCCATCACCGGTGTGGTGGGGGAAAACGGCGCCTTTTTTTTTGCCTACGATCCTAAGCGGCGGCGGATGCGCCGCGCCTACTGGAAGACCGCGGACGAGCGGCGCGAAGACCGCCGGCGCCTGGCGGACGTCGAGGCCATGATTCTTGAGCGCGTGCCGGGATGCCGCGTTTCGGCCGATCAGGCCTATCGGGAGGCGGACCTGGCCATCGATTTCTGCGAAGACGTCGACCCGCTGCCCATGGCGGCAGTGGAGGCGATCAAGCGCTTGTTCGAGCAGGCCGGGGCCCGGGCCAAGATCAGCTCGATCCACGTCAACGGGTGGTTCGGGGATTACGACAAGCTGACCATGACCCGCCGTTTGTTTCGCGAGCTGTTGGCACTGGACCTGGAGGCCGTCGAGGACCAGTGCCTGTTCGTGGGTGATTCCCCCAACGATGCGCCCATGTTCGCCCACTTCACCCATTCCGTGGGCGTGGCCAACGTGCGTCGGTTCGAGGCGCGCATGACGGCCTGGCCGGCCTGGATTACCAAAAACCCCGGTGGTCAGGGATTTACCGAGATGGTCGCGATCCTGCTGGATCGCCCTTCGCCCATACGGTGACCCTCATGACCCGCCTGTAGTTGCCGGTGCCCACCTCCCAGGCTGTGATTGGCACCGCTCGGGGGCGTCGGTCTGGTCATAGAGGGCCACACCATATGGGCGAAAGTCCTGGCACCCCCCCCGGGTGGCCGGCCTTCCGGCCCTGGGCATTCCCTTTGCCATTCACCTGCGTTATATTCCCTGATCGTAAAACTCATCGCACGGTCATACCACCGCCGGAATTTCGGTGGTACGAGACCTTCAGGGTCTGGGGAGAAAGCGCGAATGTCGACCACTGTGAATCCTTATCTGATACGCTGTCCAGAATGCCGAACCCGCAATCGCATACCCGCCGCAAGGTTCGGCGGTGATGCCCGCTGCGGCAAGTGCCGGGCCACGATTCGCACCGGGGATGCCCTGCTCGAACAGCCTCTGCTGGTGACAGACGCCAATTTTCAGGACAAGATCCTGGGCTCTCCGATCCCCGTGCTCATCTTCGCCTGGGCCCCGTGGTGTCCGTCCTGCGGCCAGATCGCCCCCCAGTTCGATGCCTTCGCGCACGAATCCCGCGGGCGGGTGCGCGCCGGCAAACTGAACGTGGACGCCAATCCGGTGCTGGCCCAGCAGTTCAATATTCTGAGCGTGCCCTTCATGTTCGTATTCGACAACGGTCAACTGCGGCAAAGCCTGCCGGGGGGGATGATGAAGCATGATATGATGATGCTGATGGCATCCTACATATAGGGAGGCGCGAGAAGGGGCATCTTTCGACCCTGAACGGCGTTCTCGCACTTGGCCAATCCTCGACGTAGCCAAGCTACGCCTGCGGTTGGCAAATTGCTGCGGCCTTGTTCAGAGCCGAAATCTACCCCTTCTCGCGCCTCCCTGAATTGTAAAAAGTGCGATTCACTCGGAGGCGGATAAATATTCGGCCGTACGCCTCATTCCTCGGGTTTCGCAAGCCTTGCTCTTGGGCTTGTTACGGAACCGTCTGTCGGATGACATTCTCGTGAACCCTTAAAATAAATTTCTACAAAGTTTTTTAAAATTTGGAGAAGCACCGCAATGGATGAAAACATGGTAAACAACGCCACCCCGGCCGCGCTGGTCGATCAGGTGGAAGCCGCGATTCGGCGGCTTTTGCGTGAGGGCCTTGCCGTGACGCCGGATGTCGGCGACTATCTCGAGAGCACGCTGGGGGCGGCGGACCCGGCGGCGGTGGCCGAATTGCTGGCGCACCCGGGCGAAAGCGAGAGCGACACACTGCTGGAACTGGTGTTTTTCCCGGATGCCGCCTTTCAGCATGGCCTCGAGAAGGTGCTGGCCGGGCGCGGTCTCACCGAAGGCGACCGGCAAAGGCTAAAGATGCGCCTGGAGGGGGCGCCGGCCGGGGCGGCCCTGGTATTCCCTGACAATCCGCAGCGGCTTAACTGTGACTTGCCGGTCACGGGGGTGGAGGCTTTTCTCACCCGGCTCAAACTCGGTTGGGCCATCGTCCCGCAGCTGCGCGCAGCGCTAAATAATTGGAGTCAGAAACATGAGGGCGATGCTCCGGCCGATCACTATGCCCTGATGGTCGGTTTGCGTAACGCGGCACTGGTCCAGAGCCTCGGCCAGGTGGGGGTCCTGGTTGACTTTCTGGAAAGGATGTCGCCGGCCGATCGCCGCTGGAAGGCCTGTTTCGACTTTCTGATGGCGTTTCTGGCGGAGCATGCCGATCACACCAACTTCTACCGGGCCCTGATGGCCCGCAAGGCGTTTCTGCTGCATCACCGCATGAAGGCGCAGCGCAACGCCGAGCGCATGCGCGGCAGCAATATGGAAACCCTGAGCATGGGCGGGTTTCGGGCGAGCCACTTCGACCTGGCGGCCGCCGAACAAGCCCTGGCGGCCATCGATGCCGTGGCCCTGGCGGTGTATGGCCGCACCGAAT
>JASJED010000081.1 GCA_030065585.1 Desulfobacterales bacterium
GGAAACAGCAGTTCGGTGGCCACGATGTCTTCGCCCATGCGACGGACATGCTGCCAGGGAAACGCCGGGGCCTCGATTTCGACCCGCCCGTCGCCCAGGTCATTGACCTGTTCGATCATGATGACGGCATCGGTGTCGGGCGGCAGGACATGTCCGGTATTGATGGCGAAGGCCTGGCGGCTGATATTGAGCTGCCGCGGCTCGGTTTCCGTGGCGCCGAAAGTGTCTTCGGCCTGCACCGCGATGCCGTCCATGGCGGCGGCGTGGAAATGGGGCGCTGACAGGCGCGCGAACACAGGCTGTGCCAGGATCCGGCCCACGGCATCCGGAACCGCCAGCGTTTCCATGCGGGGGGGATCCGGTGCCGGAAAGCGATCCATTACCAGCTGTCGGGCCTCGGCCAGTGATTTCATTTTAAGATAGATATTGCGTTTACGCTCCATTGCGGACTCCTTGGTTGGGACAGCACCGGGTTATCGACCCCAGGGGATCCGGCATCATCCGAACAACTCGACCTGAACCATCGTTCCGTGGTCCAAACCTTCGGTATTGGCATCGATACACAGCAAACCGTCAGCGGCCGCCATGGTGCGGATCAGGCCGGATTTCCCCAGCAGCGGTTCGGCATCCCATCCCTCGGCGGTCGGCACCAGCCGAACCCGCACGTAGTCGACCCGTCCCTGAACCGACGGCAGGTTGCGGGTCATCCGCGCCGGCACGCGGACACGGCGGTTGAATTGCGGGTCCCGACCGGCGAGGTGCTCAAGAAAGGGTCGCACCAGAACGGCAAACACCACCATGGCCGAGGTCACATGCCCGGGCAGCCCCCAAACCGGTTTGCCGCCGGCGCGCGCCAGGATCGTGGGTTTGCCGGGTCGGATGGACACACCGTGGACCAGAATCTCCGAGGCCTCGAGGGCCTGCAGCACATCAATCGTAAAGTCGCGGGTGCCCACCGAACTGCCACCGGAGATCAAGACCATGTCGTTGGCCGCCAGCGCTTGCCGGCATGTGCTCAGCAGCACGTCATAGTCGTCCGGGACGATCCCGTAGGCCTGGGGGTGGCCTCCGGCGGACGCTACATAGGACGCCAGCGCGGTGCTGTTGACATCTCGAATCTGGGCCGGGCCGGGGACCGTCTCCACCGGGACGACTTCATCCCCCGTTGAGAGGATGCCAACGCGCGGTTGCTTGAAAACATCCAGGCGGCTTTGGCCCACGGCCGCCAGCAGACCGACTTCCGGGGACCTCAATGGCTGCCCCCGCTGGAGGAGTTTGTCGCCGCGCTGCATGTCTTCGCCCCTTAAGATCACATGCTGGCCAGGGGCCGCGCTCTTGTAGACTTCGATCGTTTCCGTATCGATGGCTTCGGTATGCTCAATCATGACGACGGCGTCGGCACCCTCGGGCAGCATGCCGCCAGTGGCGATGCGGACCGCTTCACCGGGTCTCACGGTCAGATCCGGTTTTTCACCCATGGACACGTTACCGACCAACCGTAAAAACGCCGGATTGCCCTCGGAGGCCCCGAAGGTCGACGCACCCCGCAGCGCATAGCCATCCATCGTGGAACGTGAAAACCCCGGAATGTCGAGATCGGCGTAGACGTCCTGCGCCAGGACCCGACCGCTGGCCGCCATCAGGGAAACCGTTTCGACCGCCTGGCGTTGGAATGACACGGCCAGCGCCAACACGGTCTCGATATCCATGACCTTAAAAAAATTTTTCATGGCCCCTCAGCGTTTCATTGAAAGCCTTCGATAAAACAACAATATTCTCGGCAGGTTTGGCTTGATTTTCTCGGCTTGGCGCCGTAAGTTAGGCTTTATCCTTCGAATACGATGAAAAATCAATATCTTTAGAAAGACGATCAGCACTTCAATGAGCACAACGACCCCCCCCAACGGTGGCAATGGCGAGTCGCCCCCAGCCAAGCCGATCAAGGGCCTCCGGCGCGCAGTGCATTCCCTAACCGCCAAAATCTTTAAAAAAGGGGAGGATGCCCCCGAGATCGACGCCGCTGTTGCAAGGGAAATCCGAGACCATGAGGCACCCATGAGCACCACAACCGAAACTCCGGACGATCCGGGCCGGGCCGACCGACCGAATTTTCTAACCACCACGATGTTCGACAACTTCGATCTGCCCGCCGTTGTGCTGCAAGGCCTCAGTGACGCCCGCTTTGTGAACTGCACCCCCATTCAGGCCCAGGTCCTGCCCGTCGCTCTGGCCGGTAAGGACGTGGCCGGACAGGCCCAAACCGGCACGGGAAAAACCGGTGCGTTCCTGGTCACCATCCTGACCCGCCTGCTGGCCCTAAGCGATCGCCAGCCCAAACTTCCGGCCGCCATCATTGTCGCGCCGACGCGTGAACTGGCCTCGCAGATTCATCAGGAAGCCGTGCTAATCGGTGCCCATACGGGTCTGACGTTTGCCCAGATCGTGGGTGGCGTCGATTACCAGAAACAGGCCGCGATCCTCAAGCAGGGCGTCGACGTCGTCATCTGCACGCCCGGGCGCATCATCGATTATTTCAAACAAGGTATTTTTAAAACCAGCGGGATCAAAATCGCCGTGATCGATGAAGCCGATCGCCTACTCGACCTGGGCTTCGCCCGTGACATGCGCTTCATCCTCCGCAAACTGCCGCATTATGAAAAACGCCAATCCATGCTCTTTTCGGCCACCCTCTCCCATCGGGTTCTAGAGCTGACCTATGAGTACATGAATCTGCCCGAGTTTATCTCGGTAACCCCGGAAGAGGTGACGGTCGAGCATATCGACCAGAGCATGTTGCACGTCGGGCTGGAAAGCAAATTCCCCCTGCTGCTGGGGATCCTGGAGCGCGAGGATTGGCACCGTGTCCTGATATTCGCCAACACCAAGGCCGGGGTCGAATGGCTGGCTGAAAAGCTGCGGCGCAATGGTTTGCCGGCGGAGGGGATCACCGGTGACCTGCCCCAGCGCAAGCGCTTCCGCCTGATGGACCAGTTCAAGGAAGACCAGGTCAAGATTCTGGTGGCCACCGACGTGGCCTCGCGGGGTATTCACATCGAAGATATATCCCACGTGATCAACTACGACCTGCCCCAGGATTCCGAGAGCTATGTGCACCGGATTGGGCGCACTGCCCGGGCGGGTAAGACCGGCAAAGCCATTTCCCTGGCCTGTGAAAACTACGTCTTTCATCTGGAACCACTCGAAGAGATGCTGGGGTACAAGATACCGGTTATCTGGCATGAAGACGACTGGCTTGTCGAAGACAAGGCCGGGCCGGTGCGCTCCCAGCGCAAACCCCGGCCCAAGCGCACGGCCCGCCACAAACCGCGCCCCCGCAGCGCCCGGCCATCGGCTCGCAAAATCGAAATGATCAAGGACCGGCCGCCGGATTATTTCCCCGGAACCTTCTTCGGCTTCGCCCCTGAGCCCGAAAAGCTGGTTGAACATTCCGCCGAAGAGCCTATCAAAAAAAAGCGCCGGCGCTGGCGGCGCAAGAAGAAGACCGGCGGTGCGCCCAACGGAAAGACCGAAGCCGCTTCGTCGCAACCGGAGGAAAGGCCGCATCCGCCCGCATCGGATCTGGCCGCAGCCCCCAACGAGATCAAGGACACCTGAAATTACGCGGGTGGCCGAATGTGACATCCGTTGGGCGCCATACCCATCCCTTCGCGTAAAGTCATGATCCGACGTGCCGCGTGTGACTTTAAGGCAAAGCCGCCCGGCTTGCGTATCGCTTTGCAGGGGACTACCTTGCTGCCATGGGACACGTCTTCGAATTCAACGATGCCAATGAATACCAGCGCTGGTTGAACAGCCCCAGCCGCCGCTTTGCTGCCGAGCTTGAAAGTCGTTTGATGATGGACATGCTCAAGCCCATGCCCGGTGAAACCCTGCTGGATATCGGCTGCGGAACCGGTGCCAGCCTTGAGCCCTTTCTGGGATTTGGGCTGCAGGTGACCGGTATCGACCCCTCCCCCTACATGTTGGATATCGCCATCACCAATGTGATGAATCGGGTGGATTTCTATCGGGGTTTTGCCGAAGATTTGCCGTTTGACGACAATTCATTCAACTACGCCACCTTGATAACCGCGCTCGAATTTGCCGACGACCCCCTCAAGGCCCTGGAGGAGGCTTGCCGGGTGGCCAAGGACAAGGTGTTTATCGGCGTGCTCAATCGCTATGCCATCAAGGGGTTTCAACGCCGGGTTCGGGGGTTATTCACACCGACGATCTTCAACCGGGCCCGCTTTTTCAGCGTCTGGGAAATCAAGCAGATGCTCACCGGCCTGCTCAATAAAGCCCCCATGTCGTGGCGCACGGTTTGCCAGCTGCCTGTAACCGGCAATCGGTTTCTCTCACGTATGGAGCAGTCCACCTTGGTCCAGCGCTGCCCCTTCGGGACCTTTGCCGGCATCGTGGTCTCACTGGTGCCGCGTTTTCGCATCCGCCCGCTGACCCTGCGTTACAAAACCGGCCAGGCCGGCCCTCTGCCCGGGCTGCCCATGTCGCCCTATCGCAATGCGGCGCGGTTCGATCACGTGCCCTAAGGAACCAACCGGAATGGAAGCCCTGCTCTATGAACGCCTCAGTGATCTGAAAGTCCGCTGTCGCCTGTGCGCCCATCATTGCAAGATCCGTGAAGGCCAAAGCGGCATTTGCGGCGTGCGGGTCAATCAGCGGGGGCGTCTCGCGTCTCTGGTCTACGGGAAGATCATCGCCCGCCATGTGGACCCGATCGAGAAAAAACCCCTGTATCATTTCCTGCCCGCCAGCCGTTCCTACTCAATCGCCACGGTGGGGTGCAATTTTAAATGCCGTTTCTGTCAGAATGCCGACATCGCCCAACTGCCGTCCGATCGCCAGGGCCTGATCCTGGGCGAAGACACCCCCCCCGAGGCGGTTGTCGCCGATGCCGCTGCCGCGGGTTGCGCCAGCATTGCCTATACCTACACCGAGCCGACGATCTTCTTCGAATATGCCCTGGCGGTTGCTAAGCGGGCGAAACGCGAAGGGATCCACAATGTTTTCGTGACCAACGGCTATATGTCGGAGAAAGCCCTCGCCATGATCGCCCCTTATCTGGATGCCGCCAACGTGGATTTAAAGGCCTATACCGACCAGTTCTACCGGGATATGTGTGAGGCCCGCCTGGCGCCGGTCAAAGCCACGCTGGAAAACATGAAGGCCCTTGGTATCCATGTCGAAGTGACGACCCTCGTGATCCCGGGGCTGAACGACGATCCTACCCAATTAGCGGCTCTGGCAGCGTTTCTGGTGGATGCCCTGGGACCGGAAACCCCCTGGCATCTGAGCCGCTTCCATCCGACCTACCGCCTGACCGACCGGCCCAACACGCCGGCCCAAACACTACACCGGGCCCGCCAGATCGGTCAGGATGCCGGTCTTCGATATGTCTACCTCGGCAACCTGCCCGGCAGCGGCGCCGAGAATACCTTGTGCCCCAATTGCGGCAACAGCGTCATCAACCGCTTCCACTACAATACCCGCACCAATCTGATCGACGGCAACCACTGCGCCTATTGCCACGAGGCCATCGATGGCCTCTTCTGAGACCCCCCCCACGACCATTCGCGACCATACAGCCGCTGGCTGATCAGACGCGCGGAATACGCTGGACCGCCACCAGTGAGCAGAAGGCCAGCAATGCGCCCCCGATGAAGGTTAGACGATAGTCCACCATCCAGAGGATACCCCCGGCGGCGGGCAGCACCACAGCGGCAATATGATTGATGGTAAAGCCCACCGCCATGCTGGGGGCAATGTCCTGGGGATCGGCGATTTTCTGGAAGTAGGTGCGGATGGCGATGGCAAAGTTGAAAAAGATATGGTCCAGAATATACAGACCGGCCACCAACAGCTTGGCATCGACCATGGCGTAGGCCAGGAAAATCAAGATGAGGCTGGCATATTCCAGCGAGAGCACCTTGCGCTCACCGAAGCGCACAATCGCTTTGCCGATCAGGGGGCTCACGTAATAGTTGACGGCATTGTTGGCAATGAAGAGCAGCGTTATTTCCTGAACCGAGAAGCCAAAGCGCTCGACCATCAGGAAAACGGCAAAGGCGATGAAGATCTGCCGGCGGGCGCCGGACAGAAAGGTCAGCAGATAGAACAGGCCGTAGGGCCGGCGCCAAACCATGCGTTTGCGCTGCGGCGGGAGATCCACGCGGGTGGGCTTCTGGCGGAACCCCCACAGCGCCATGACGACCAGCAGCACTCCGATCATCAGGTACATCTGGGCATAGGTCAGGGCGAGGGACAATAGATAGATCGCCGCACCGACAGCGATATTCGTGGCAGCGGCATAACTGCGTTGCCGACCGAAGACGATGGGCGCCGTATCGCGGTCGAAATATTGCAGGGTCAACGACTGGTTGGTGGTTTCAAAATAATGGAATCCGAAACTCATCACCAGGGTCGTGATGATCACTCCGGCGAAGGTCGGCAGCATTCCGGTGATCCCCACCCCCAGGCCGAGAAACAGGATGGACAATGACGAAAGCCGATGCTCGCGCATGATCAGCATCACGTAGATGGCCAGCAGGGCCAGAAAACCGGGGATTTCACGCACGGACTGAATGATGCCGACCTGGGCGCCGTTTAGACCGGCCATTTCGACGGCGAAATTATTGAACAGCGTTCGCCAGCCCTGCAAACCGATCGCCGATGCGATGGTCAGAACCACCAGAAAGCGGTACATGGGATCTTGCCGAAAACCCATCCGGGTTTCGATTGGCGATCCTGATAGCGCGTTGGATGCGTCCTTTTTCAAAACCGTGAACCCCTAAATTTATAAATAAAACAAATAGTTAAAGAAATAGTTATCGAAAGGAGGCTAAGCGGTTCAAAATTTTGAACCGAAGGGACATCTCATAATTTGCAAACATATCAGTAGGATTCATCATTTTACCGCTGGGCGGGTTAATAAATATGAACCGGCGGGCCCTAAAACCAGCCCATCCAAGCGCCTGACAATGTTGTCCGCCATGAGTATATCAATCCTAACCACTTGTATTTTATATTAATTTAAATTTTATCGCGATCTGTTGTGATTTTGGCAAGCCGATTGCATATACCCTAAGTCAACCTAACCTAACCTTTCACATATCAATTCCTCCTTAACGGTTATTCCTTTGCGAATAACCGTTATTTTTTGGTGCCGATCAAACCGTCGCCATTATCACACCCCAGGCTGGAAAAAAAGTCTCCCTCACGGAGCCCAGCCGCCCACCCGGCCAGGCGCCGTGAAAGGGAGCCTTCCGAGTATACATTCTTGGATCGGACGGATATAATGCATCTCAACCGCAGTGCCACATCCACGCCATCCACTAGAGGCTGACATGGCCAAACCTTATGTACTGAGCGCCTCCGACCGCAGCTTTTTCCAGACCGTGAATGCCGCGGTGCTGGCCAACCCCTTCAGTGCGCAGCGAAACGCGATCGATCGCGATATCAGCGGTTTGCTAAACGTAAAACCGACCGATGCGATCATCACGGCAGCTATCCGCAATGTGGCCGCCCGCATTGCGGGCCTGGAATCCAGAGGCCGGGCCGATCTTCGGGATTACAACGGCGATGACCGGCGGGTCCTGAAAGGCGCGTTCCTCTACGATGTGTTTCATCGCTACATTACGGAATTCGACGAACTAATCGATGCGCAGCAGCAAACGCCCGCCAAATCCCTGCCGGTGCCGTTCGCCGCCGCGGCCCTTGCCGATCTCGAAGCCAAGGGATTCGAGCGCCGGGAAGCCGAACGCTACTTTGCGCTGAGCTACCAGTTGCGGCGGGCTTTTTTCTTCATTCGCCTCGGTCTGGTGGGCCGCAGCGCGAGCATGCAAACCTTTCGCGAAAGCCTGTGGAACAATGTGTTTACCAGCGATATCGACCTTTACGACAACTATCTCTGGAACCGCATGGAAGATTTCTCCACCATCCTGATCGGTGAAACCGGAACGGGCAAGGGCAGTGCGGCTATGGCCATCGGCCAGAGTGCCTTCATCCCGTACAATCGTCGCGAGGGGCGTTTCCAGGAATGTTTTGCATCCACTTTGGTGTCGCTCAACCTGTCCCAGTTTTCCGAGACCATCATCGAGTCCGAGCTGTTCGGCCACACCAAAGGTGCCTTTACGGGGGCCCTCCAGGACCATCAGGGCATTTTCTCGCGCTGCCGTCCTTACGGTGCCATTTTTCTAGACGAAATCGGCGAAATACCCCATAGCCTCCAGATCAAGCTCCTGAAGGTCATCGAAGAGCGGGTCTTCCGTCCGGTCGGGGGCCATGCCGATCAGCGGTTTGAAGGCCGCGTGATTGCCGCCACGAACCGCAATGCCGAAACACTGTTGAACCAGGGAATCATGCGCGAAGATTTCTACTACCGTCTTTGCTCGGATGTGATCGTCGTCCCGCCCCTGAGGCGGCGGATTGCGGAAGATCCCGGAGAGCTCGACGACATCACCGGCGCCGTCGTGGCGAAAATTATCGGAAAACCATCGCCGAACCTGGTGAAGATGGTGCTGGGGGTCATCGACCGCCGCCTGGGCCGGCACTACCCTTGGCCCGGCAACGTCCGCGAGTTGGCGCAATGCGTCCGCCGTGTGCTGTTGAACCGATCCTATTCACCTCCCGCCATCGGCAGCGGGATGGATTTACATCCCGAATTTGTGAAGGCTATGGCCGAGGGCCGGGTAACCGTTCAGGACCTACAGGCCGGCTATTGTCATCACCTCTACGCCCTGTTCGGGACTTATGGTGAGGTGGCCCGGCGAACCGGTCTGGATCGCCGGACCGTTAAAAAATACATCGAGGCCTGGAACCGACGACGGGGCAGCGTACCGTCCGCCACGGCCGATTGAGGATCGGTTTCCGGTGGCAAGGTCACAAGCTTCCGGCGCAGCGGACAGCCTGCCAAGAGGCCCAGCGCCGCTACAACGCCTGCGGGGGGACGATGGGACCGTGAGCCGCCTTGAGCGCCTCGAGCGCTTCCCGCTGCCGATCGAGAATCGTAAACAGCTTAAAGGGAATGTTCTGGTCCTTGCTGTAAGCGGCCTTTTGGAGGGCGATCCGACCAAGGATATGGTCGATATAGAGTGAAAACTGCTTGGTGTAGAGATCCTCGGGATAGTCCTTGTCGATGATCGTGGCAAAGAGCGTTTTAAGATCGTCATAGCGCGGCAGATAGCCGATGGGGGTCTCGATGGTCGACACTTCCTTGTGGGCCAGCCGCTCCAGCCAGCCCAACCAGATCTTGACGTCACGCTTTTCCCCCAGAAGCGCTCTACCCTCCCCGCCACGGGCCCCATGGGTTAAAAAATAGTTCAAGCCGGCCATGATCGGGCGCTTTTCGTCGTGGATCAGGGGGCTGCCGAAAAAATCGAACTGGGCGGCCATATAGTCGCCCAGTGAACCCGGAATGAAGGGTGCATTGGCCCAGGGCGCGCGCTTGACGCCGGCCGCCCCCACTTCGGTGGCGGTGGCGGCCGAAACGATACAGGCGCCGATGAGAACGCCCTCGTCCGTGGATTTGGCCGCCCATACCGGTGGCATGGTGTCGCTGTCGCGGCCGCTGTAGGTGATCACCCGGGTTTCCACGCCCAGGGGATCTTCGCAGCGGTCGGAATAGTTGCGCAGGGCCCTGGCGGCAACCGTGCACCGGGCATTCGGGTGGGATATGGGAACCGGCTTGCCATCGGCGCCGAGCATGCCCGCTTCCCAATCGCCCTGGAAATTAAAGCCTCTCTCCGGGTGGGTTTCGCGGTTGCCGGTCCAATGGGGGACGCCGTCGGCGTCGATCAGCACATTGGACCAGATGACTTCCGTCCCGGGCTTGCGCAGCAATTCCATCAGGAAGGGGTCGCCCTCCCAGTTGACATCCTCCAGAATGCCGAAGATACCGGCTTCCGGGTTGATCGAGCGCACACTGCCATCATCGGCGATCCACATCTGGGCCAGGTCATCACCCACGAACCAACTGCCGGCCATGGCCGTCGTGGTCTTCCCGCACCCGCTGGGGGCCGCCCCGGCGAACCAGGTGACCCGCCCTCCAGGGCCTTCGATACCCGTAATGAACATGTGCTCCGAAAGCTCCTGACCGTAGTTGTCATACACGGCTTTGTCCACCGAGAAACGGTGATTGCCTTTCTTCAAAAGAAGGGTGTTGCCGGCGTAAGTGCAATTGCAGCTGTAGGTGGTGCGGTGGCGGCGGTCCATGAAAACCCGCGCATGGGGCAGGTCTTCCGGCCTGTTCAGGCCCTCGCCGTGTATATTGGCATAAAAATGGTCGCTGCGGGCCACCTCGCCATCAAACTGGTCGAAAGCATTGCGGTAGAGAATTTCCGCACTGTGGGACACATAGGCCGAACTGGTGATTTCGAGCGCGGGATTGGAGACCGGCGCGCCGATCGGACCGCGCATATAAAATCCGATGATCATGGTTTTGGCGCGCATGATGCCGACCATGCGACTTTTGATTTCCGCCAGCGCCTCGTCCCGTAGTTTCTTGAGGGCTAGCGAGGAGACCTTTTCATCCGGGTCCACGATATAAAAAGTACGATCGATGATGCGCCCCTGCTCTTCCTTGAGATCGAAATGCAGGGTGTGCCGGGGCATGGGCAAAGCCCGTTCTTCGTTGTTACCCAGGGCATGCTGGCGAATCCACTCCCGGTCGGCCTCCGTGCCGCTATTGACAAAAATGGCCTCGGGATCACACATGGCGATGGCGTTGGCGATTTTGATCAAAATCGCAGGGGTCTGAATCCGGCAGATGCGGGCGTAGTGTTCGGCATCCATGCGATCCTTGAACAGGCCTTGCGCCGCTTCGACCGTTTGAATGCCTCCGAGAACCTGGGCGATGTCATAACTCGTGGGTGCATTGCGCATGGCTGTCTCCCTGCTGCCGGTTGAAAAAGTTCTCTTTGCGAGCGTATGAGCCTGTAGGGCGCTGGCCAATACGGCTGTGCCGATGAACATACCGGCCGCGCACCTCGTTCGAAGATGAAAGTCTCCGGTTGTGGCACGCCGCATCATTGAGTGAATCAGGCGCGGAGCACTATTACCTATGTTTTCCCGGCGCCGTTCGTCAACTGAATTCTGGACCAGCCCCTGTGGCCGGCCGAAAAGGATCAGCTTGCGGAGGCGCAACCGGATCGCGGGATCGTTGGCATTTGCTGCCGGATCCAGATCCGAATCTTGTCAAATTCCTTGCGAACCTCGTTCAGAGCCTTGCCCCGGTGACTGACGGTACCTTTTTCATCACGGGTCAATTCGGCAAAGGTCCTTCCCAGTGGCGGGTAGCGAAAAACCGGATCATAGCCGAATCCGTTGGTTCCATGGGGCGCACGGGTGATTTCGCCTTCGCAACGGCTCTCGTAGGTCAGGGCCGCCCCCCCCGGTACCGCAATCGAAATGACGCACTCGAAGGCCGCCCGGCGATCGTTGAGCTTTTCCATGGCCTTAAGCAGTTTGGCACAGCGCTCTGCGTCGGTGGCGTCGGGACCGGCATAACGGGCCGAGTGGACCCCGGGAGCACCGTTCAACGCCGGCACGACCAGGCCGGAATCATCGGCCAGGGCCGGAACGCCGAGAACCCGTGCCGTAAAACTGGCCTTTTTATAGGCATTTTCTTCGAACGTCGTCCCATCTTCCACAACTTCCGGAATGGGGCCGAAATCATCCAGATTGCGAATTTCGATGGGAAAATCGCGGAGCAGCGCACGAATTTCATCGGTTTTCCCGCTGTTGCGGGTGGCAATCACCATTATCAGGGGCAAATCCATTTTAGCGCCTTTCTTGTCGCGCGATTAATTGCTGGATCTAGGGCACCGATTGCAAATCTTCACTTTTTAAAATGAAGCCGTCCTCTTTGTAAAGCGTTTAGAAGACTTGGATCAACGCCAGGCGGCCCAACCTCCCAGAAAGGACTTTACAGCCCGTTTAAGCCTGTTGTAAACGGTAGGCTTTTATCGGTCACTACCCCTTTGACGCCGTAAGGCTTTTCCGATTCGAGCGGCGCTAAAGCGGCGGAGGCCGCAGCCCAAACCTTCCAGGCAGGGGATGGACCATGCACAAACTTCTCACGGATCAACCGGGCCACCGCATGCTGATGCTCGGAAACGAGGCCATTGCCCGCGGTGCGCTTGAAGCCGGGGTGGCCTTCGCGTCGACCTACCCCGGTACGCCCTCATCGGAAATCTCGCTCAATTTATTCCAGATCGCCCACCAAACCGATCTTTATTTCGAGTACAGTACCAACGAAAAGGTTGCGCTGGAAGTGGCCGGCGCCGCGGCCAACACCGGTGTGCGCGCCATGTGCATGATGAAACACGTGGGCGTGAATGTTGCGGCCGACGCCCTGATGACCCTGGCCTATGTGGGTGCACGTGCCGGGCTGGTGATCGTCTCGGCGGATGATCCCTACATGTTTTCCAGTCAGAATGAACAGGACAATCGCTACTTTGGCAAGCTTGCCGGACTCCCCGTGCTGGAGCCGTCCTCGGTTCCTGAAGCCAAGGAGATGGTCCCCTATGCTTTCGAGCTGTCCGAAGAACTGAATGAACCGGTTATTTTGCGCACCACCACCCGGATCAATCATTCCACGGCCGTGGTGGCCCTGGGGAATCTGACGACGCCGCAGCCGGCGGGGCACTTCGAGAAGGCCCCCCTCAGTTTCGTGACCGTGCCGGCGGTTTCCCGCAAGCTGCATGTCCGTCTGCTGGAAAATCTTGCACGGGCGGAAGCCTTGGCCAACACGAGTCCGTACAATTTTGAAGAAGGCGACGGTACCTGGGGGATCATCTGCAATGGTGTCAGCTACACCTACGTCGCCGATGCGGTCAGGGATCTGGGTATCGAAAAACAGACGCGGATTCTACGCATCGGCTTCTCGCATCCCTTGCCCCAGGCCCGGGTGAAGGATTTTCTGGTTGAGTGTGAAAAAGTCCTGATCGTAGAGGAAGGCGAACCCTTCATGGAAGAGGCCGTCAAGGCTGTGGCCCAGCAAGCCGGGCTGACCCTTGCCATCCGCGGCAAAGGCGTCAACCTCTTTTCACGGCTGTATGAATTCGATCCGGCCATGGTCCGGCGGGTGGTGGCCGACTATTTTGGCGTGGCCCATACCCCTCCGGCAGTTGTCGATCTCGACGATGTGCCTGAGATTCCGGCCCGGCCGCCCACCCTGTGTGCCGGCTGTTCCCACCGGGCCACCTTTTATGCCGTCAAGAAGGCCACCGAAGGTTTGGATACCATCCACCCTTCTGATATCGGCTGCTACACATTGGGATTCCTGCCGCCGCTGGGCATGGGCGATTTCGTGATCTGCATGGGGGCCTCCACCGGCAGTGCGGGCGGATTTGCCCAGGCCACCGAACAGAAGGTGGTCTCCTTTATCGGGGATTCCACTTTTTTCCATTCCGGTATCCCCGGACTGATCAATGCCGTATTCAACAAGCACAACATCACCCTGATTATTCTGGATAATCGCACCACCGCCATGACGGGGCATCAACCCAATCCGGGTGTCGACATGAACGAACTCAACCTCGATGGATACGGTCAGATATCCATCGAAGCCCTGGTCAAGTCTTTAGGCGTTGGCCATGTCTCCACGATCAGGCCTTATAACCTGAAAAAGAGCATTGCGGCCATTCGCGAAGCGGTCCTGTTTGACGGCGTCTCGGTGGTGATCGCCAAAGAAAAATGCACTCTCTACGCCAAAGCCCTCAAGCAGCTGCACGGCAAAGCCTTTCAGATTACGAACCGCTGCCAGAACCATCGTGACTGTATCAGGGATCTGGGCTGCCCGGCGTTTTATCTTGAAGACGACCAGGTGCGCATCGATCCGGACATCTGCGCCGGCTGCGCCGTTTGCGCCCAGGTCTGCCCGGAGCATGCGATTGCACCGGTGAAAGCAAGCCCCTGATAATAACGGGCGGCGTGTGCCCGCCGGCGAAGAAGGAGCGTATATGAAACCCATGCGACTGATCATTGTGGCTGTGGGCGGCCAGGGCAACCTGCTGGCCTCCAAAGTGCTTGGCGAAGCCGCCCTGTTAGCCGACATCCCCGTGCGCATGAGCGAGATCCATGGCATGGCGCAGCGGGGCGGCGTCGTGGAGTCGGCCCTCGTTTTCGGCGACGCCCAGAGTACCATCATCTCCGATGGCGAGGCCGACGTGCTCGTGGGATTCGAGCCGGCGGAAACCCTGCGGGCGCTCAACAAGTGCAACGCCCGCACCACCGTGATCACCAACGTAGCACCCCTGCCGCCCTTCACGGTCGCCATCGGCAAGAGCCATTACCCGGAACTTGACCAAATCAAGTCACTGATTACGGCCAAAACCCATCGGCTGATCGCTTTCGACGCCGCCGCCCAGGCCAAGGAAGCCGGCAACCTCATGTCCCTCAACATCGTCCTGCTGGGCGCCTTGTGTCGGACCGAACTGCTGCCACTGACCACTGACGCGGTTCGCGAGGCCATCCGCACCCGGACCAAGCAAGCCTTTGTCGAGGCCAATCTGAGAGCGTTCGATCTCGGATATCAGGCCGCCGCTTAGCCCATCCTGTGATCCCGCGGCTAAACCGAACGACTCGGAAACGGGGCCCTTCAATCGACGACGCGCGGGCTCACCGGAACCGGGGGACGCGTCGATCCCTCCCCTATCGACCCAGCCTTCGAAACCCATCTCCGGAATCAGATGCCACCGTCGCGCCATTCGCGCCGATCCCGCCCGTCAATTGCTTTACAAAGAATTGACGCTATGCCATACTTTTCTGACCCCCTGGCTGCGGGGTCGACAAAACCATCTTGCCATGCTTCGCGAACTTTCCATAAAAAATTTTGCTATCATTGACG
This sequence comes from Desulfobacterales bacterium, assembly GCA_030065585.1. GTDB lineage: Bacteria > Desulfobacterota > Desulfobacteria > Desulfobacterales > UBA5852 > JABZFP01. The sequence continues at coordinate 14,867 of JASJED010000081.1, forward strand.
ATCTCCGGATCCATATGGACGCTGGTCTGACCGTCATGAGCGGTGAAACCGGAGCCGGCAAGTCCATCATCATCAATGCCGTCAACCTGCTGCTCGGATCCCGGGCGTCTTCCAAACTTATCCGCACGGGTGCGGAAACCGCCGAACTGGAAGCCTTTTTCGAGGTCGCCCCGGACTCATCCGTAGAGCGCACCATGCGCGCTCAGGGCTATGATCCCGACGAGGGACTCGTTATCCGCCGACTGATTTCGCGCCGTGACCGGCATCGTGTCTACCTCAACGGTCAAATGGCCACCATGCAGGTCCTGAATACGGTCACCGCCGATTTGGCCAGCATTTCCAGCCAGCATGCCCATCAGGGGCTTCTAAAAGAAGATCAGCACTTGGATATTCTGGATCAGTATGGCGGTTTGCTGCCGATGCGCACGGCCATTGCCCAACGGCATGCGGCGATGCGGCCGCATCTTGAACAGCTGGAAACTTTGACCCAACAGCAAAAGCGGCAGAATGAACAGATCGAGCTGTTGCGTTTTCAGGCCCAGGAAATCGAAACCACGGCCCCTGAACCCGGCGAGGACGAGGCCCTTGAGCTGGAAAGACGGCGGCTGCGCAACACCCAGACACTCCTGAAGGCGGTGGGCAGCTGTGTCGAAGGATTGTATGCTGCGGAAGGCGCCCTTGTCGATCAATTGGCGTTTATTCGCAGCCAGCTTGAACGGGCCGCGGCCATCGATTCAAGCCTCGAAGGGGCCTGCGCACAAATGGCCGAGTTGGGCTATCAGATCGAGGATATCACCGAGGCGCTACGGCGCTACTTACAGCAGGTGGAAAGCGATGACCAGCAGCTCGAGATGGTGGAAGAACGACTGGACATGATCAACCGCCTCAAGCGTAAGTACGGTGGTTCCCTGAAGCGCGTCCTCGCCAAGGCCGGCGAAATTCGGCGGAACCTGGACGAACTGGAAAATCTAGATGATCGGATCAACGCGGCAGAAGCCTTTTTGACCGAGCAGCATGCCATGCTGGTGGCGGATGCCGGACGGTTGTCGAAGCGCCGCCAGAAAGTGGCCCGGAAGTTGGCGGCGCGCATCATCGAGGAACTGGGTGAGCTCGAAATGGGACCGATCCGGTTCGAAATCACGCTGGATGGTGTGGCGGCGGACCCCCAGACACCCGCCTGTATGTGCCACAAGGGTCTGCGCATTGATGAACGCGGCTATGACCGGGCGGCTTTTTTCATCTCGCCCAATGTTGGCGAGGCCCTCAAACCCCTGGCGGCGATTGCCTCCGGTGGCGAACTCTCCAGGGTGGTACTGGCCCTTAAAGCGATTCTGGCGGAATCGAGTGCCGTGGAATCGGTGATCTTCGATGAGGTGGATGCCGGTATCGGTGGCGGCATCGCCGAGGTGGTCGGCCAAAAACTCAAATCGCTGGCCCTTCGGCACCAGGTTATCTGTATCACCCATCTGCCCCAGATTGCCCGTTTCGGCGATGCCCATTTTAAAATTACCAAAACCGTAAAGGATGGCCGCACCGCCACCCAGATCGCTCCTTTGGACGAACCGGACCGCCTTGAAGAAATCGCACGCATGCTGGGGGGTGTGAAAATTACCGCCAAAACACGCGCACATGCCCGCGAGATGTTGCGGCGTAATTGAGGGCGGACGATTGGGCCGGATATCAGCTTGACAAGATCGACGCGGCAAGCCTAATTTATGCTTTTAATTTATAGCGAGGTAGACCCATGCCGATATACGAATTCCGCTGTTTAAAATGTCAGGAGCTTTTTGAGTTTCTGGCGGTTCGCCGTGACGATACCATGGAAACCAAGTGCCCCCATTGCGGTGCTGAAGATTTCGAACGCGTGATGAGCTCTTCCAATTTTGCCATGGGAGCCGGCAACAGCGGATCGGGGCCTCAAAAACAGACCCGCACCTGTTCGGGCGGCAACTGCACAACCTACGAAATTCCTGGTCCTTGATTCAGCCGGGACCGACCCTCTTCACGCCGCCCACGGCCCACTATCCGCGCACCAGCCGTTTATCCTCCATTGGGCCCCCGGTTGATGATGCCCTTTACTGCCGGATTCCCTTATGGCACGGTGTATCTTGCGCCGGATGATCGATGGTGGAATCAATTGACACCCCGTTTCCCTGCATACCTTGGTGCCTATGAAGATGGGCGCTTGCAACAGTCCACCGTTGCTGCCCGTCAGCAGCTGGGCGACTGCCATCTTTGCCCCCGCCGCTGCGGTGTGGACCGCTTGGCCGGGGAGGTTGGCTTCTGCCGAACGGCCGACCGCGCGTGGGTGGCCAGTTTTTCGCCCCATTTCGGCGAGGAAGCCCCCCTGGTCGGACGCAATGGTTCCGGCACCATTTTTTTTACCCACTGCAATCTGGGCTGTGTATTCTGCCAGAATTTCGATATCAGCCATCAGGCCGCTGGGGAGCCGGTGACGACCGATCAGCTGGCCGAAATGATGTTGCAGCTGCAGCGACAGGGGTGCCACAACATTAATTTCGTCTCGCCCACGCATGTCGTGGCACAGATTCTGGAAGCCCTGACCATCGCCATCCCCAAGGGGCTCAACCGCCCCTTGGTCTATAACTCCGGAGGCTATGACGCCCCGGAAACCCTTAATCTGCTGGACGGCATCTTCGATGTCTACATGCCCGATTTCAAATTCTGGGAGCCCGCCTCGGCCAAGGAATATTGCGGCGTATCCGATTATCCCGAGGTGGCCCGCGCGGCACTTAGCGCCATGCACCGGCAGGTCGGCGATCTGAGCGTCGATGCAAACGGCGTGGCGGTGCGGGGACTGATCGTTCGCCATCTGGTCATGCCGGACGGGCTCGACGAGAGTCGCGCCATCCTTGAATTTATTGCCACATCGCTCTCCCGGGACACCTATGTCAACGTGATGCCCCAGTATCGACCCTGCGGTGAGGCCCACCGTTTTGCCGCCCTGTCCCGGCGGCTATCCGTGGCTGAATTCGAAGCGGCGATTTTGGCCGCCATGCAAGCCGGCCTGCGCCGTCTGGACGGGTAGCCCCAAAACCATACTTGACGCGGGGGCACGCATCGCATAAATCAGCGCCATTCGGCTAAGGCGCGCTGCCCCCAAGCACGTGCGCCGCCTTGCGGACGGTATCCATACGAACGGGTTGACGACAGCATGCGCAAATACCTTCAGATCTTGATGACCACGGTTTTGTTGATGGCGATCACCGTGCCGCCCCTCTGGGCGGAGCGACTGGCGCTGTCCGTTGATAAAGCCAATGTGCGTTCGGGGCCGGGAACCGGCAAATATGCGATTCTATGGGAAATTGAAAAATACCACCCCATCCAAGTGATTCAGAAGCAGGGCGACTGGATCTTTTTCAAAGATTTCGAAGGCGATGAAGGCTGGATTCACAAACGCCTGGTCAACAAAACCCCGTCGGTTATCACCCGCAAGGACATGGTGAATATCCGTTCCGGACCCGGCACCGATACCGCCATCCGTTTTCGCGCGGAAAAAGGTGTGCCGTTTAAAGTCTTGGAACGCAAAGGGGAATGGCTTAAAATCCAGAGCGCCTACGGCGACAAGGGCTGGATTCACCGCAAACTGGTTTGGTGACGCCCCGCCCGCAAGCGCCACCGGGCTCCCGGAATGACGATGACATACAATGCCACGCCAAAGGATTGGTTCGATCAGAATCGTCCCCGAAGGATCGTTGGGGTCGGCTCGGCCCTCGTGGACATCCTGGTGAGCGCCAGCGATGATTTCGTTGAGCGCACCGGCGTCCCCAAGGGCGGCATGGCCTATTTCGACCCCGCCACAATCGATCGTGTGCTCAAGGAAGCCGTGGCCCCGCCCAGAGTGGTCCCCGGAGGGGCCGCCTGCAACACCATAACGGGTGTCGCCCGCCTGGGAGGGGACGCCCGCTTTCTGGGCAAACGCGGCCATGACGACTTCGGCGAGCGCTTTGAAGCGGCGCTGTCACAACACGGTGTCGATACGGCCCTGGTCCACGCCCCGACACCTACCGGCCGGGTCCTCTCACTGATTACCCCGGATTCACAGCGCACCATGTTGACTTATCTGGGCGCCGCGGCCGAAATGGCGATCGCGGAAATCCCGCCCCAATATTTTCAGGACAGCGCCATCGCCCTGATCGAGGGCTATTTGGTCTACAATCGCGATCTGTTCCGCCATGCCATGCAAACCGCCCATCACGCCGGCGCCCGGATCACCCTTGATCTGGCCAGTTTCACGGTCGTTCAGGAAAACCATCAAGAATTGAAGTCCATCGTGCGCCGCTATGTGGACATCCTCATCGCCAATGAAGACGAAGCGCGCGCCTTTACCGATCGGGCGGAGGCAAGCGACGCCCTGCGCGCGCTGTCTGATCAGGCCGAACTGGCGGTCGTAAAACTGGGTGCCCGCGGCAGCCTGATCGCCTACGGTGACCAAGTCATCAAGGTTGACCCCGTTGAAGGCCGTGGCGTCGTCGACACCACCGGCGCCGGTGATTTATGGGCAGCGGGCTTTCTGTATGGATTGGTACAGGGCTGGCCCCTGGATCAATGCGGCCATCTGGGATCGATTTGCGGCTTGGAAGTCTGCCGCGTCATCGGTGCTGCGATTCCCGAAGAGGGCTGGCAGCGCATCCACCAGCTGACCCATAAAGAAGACGGACTGAAGGAGGTTTCATGAGTCGGAAACGCATATCCCGCGCCCGCAAGCGCGATCTTGAAAAGCCGGATGAATTTTTATCGCTTTCCGCAACCCTTATCGAGAAACTGCGACGCTATCGCACGCACGTGGCCATCGGGGTCGCTGTCGTGTTTGTATCGCTGGCCACCTACTCCGGCGTGCGCTTTTTTACATCGAAGGCCGAAAACAGAGCCTTTCAATTGCTGCGCGACAGTTTGCAGACCTATCAGGAGGCCGCCCGTGACAGCGCCCCGGATGAGGCCCTGGCGCAAGCGAGGCCCCAGTTTGAAACCCTGCTGGCCGATTATGGCCACCGCAACGGCGGCAAACTGGCCTATCTGGTTTTTGCGGACCTTAACTATCGCACGGGGAATTACGACACGGCGATCACCCATTTCAAGAAAGTACTTGAAATGCTGCCGCCGGATCACTTTGCCTACGGCAGCGCGCTGAGCGGTTTGGGGTATGCCTATCTGGAAACGGAACAAAACGACCAAGCCTTGGCCTGCTTCGAACAAATCGTCGCGGGGCACCATCCCCAAATGAAAAACGATGCCCTTTATCAAATGGGGCGTTTGTATGGTGCGCAGGGCCAGACGGCTAAGCAGAAAGAAATTTTCCAGCGCCTTTTGGATGAAGCGCCGACATATATGTATGCCGACTTAATCAAACGTCAAATCGAAGGGTGAGCCGCGTTTCTGCCCATTCGGGCTTTATTGCTCATCGATGGCGTTTGGCGGCCCGGGCCGCGCTTAGCGCTTTAAAGGGCATCAAAGCTTATACTTTTTCAGCTTCTGATTGAGCCCGCTCTTGCCAATCCCCAGAATTTCCGCCGCCCGGGTCTGGACATTATCGGCCATTCGCATGGCCCGCTCAATCATCCGGCGCTCTACCCATGCCAGCGTTTCATAGAGTTGGGCATCGACCGGTATGCCATCCAGGTGAAGGGTATTCTTGACTTGATCTCTGAACTCGCGCGGCAGGTCTTCGATGGTGATGGTCTCCCCGGGGCACATGACCATGGCCCGCTCAATAATGTTTTCGAGTTCGCGAACGTTTCCTGGCCAGTGGTAATTGAGAAAAAGACGCTCAACGTCAGGGTCGAACCCGGTAATCGGCTTGCCGGCTTTCCGCTCAGCAGCATATTTCTTCATAAAATGGGCGCTTAACAAGGGGATATCCTTGACGCGCTGGCGTAGCGGGGGAAGCTTGATATTCACGACATTGAGGCGATAATAGAGATCCTCCCGAAATTGATTTTTATCGATCTCCGCTTTCAGGCTGCGGTTGGTGGCCGCGATCACCCGGATATCCACGGCGATGGGTTCGATTCCCCCAACCCGTTCAATCATCTTTTCCTGCAAAACCCGCAGTAGTTTGACCTGCAGGTTGGGAGAAAGCTCCCCGATCTCATCCAGAAAAATCGTGCCGCCATGGGCGATTTCAAAACGACCTTTCTTGCGAGCGACCGCGCCGGTGAAGGACCCTTTTTCATGGCCGAACAGTTCACTTTCGAGCAGATGCTCGGACAGGGCGGCACAGTTAACGGGTACAATGGCGTGTTCGTTGCGCAAACTGTTGAAATGGATGGATTTGGCCACCAGTTCCTTGCCGGTGCCGCTCTCGCCTTCGATCAGGACGGTGGCCGAAGAAGGCCCCACGCGGCGGATGGTCCGGAAAACCTCTTGCATGGGCGTGCTTCGGCCAATAATGTTGTCAAAACTGTAACGGGTGACCACCTCCGTCTGAAGGCGGCGATTTTCCTTGACGACCCGATGGTGTTCAATGGCTTTTTGTGAATAGAGGACCAGACGCTCGTTATCGAAAGGCTTGAGGATAAAGGTGTAGGCCCCCTTTTGCATCGCTTCCACGGCCTTGTCTACGGTACCGTGGGCCGTCATCATGATGACCGGTACATCGGGCCATTGCTGTTTGACCCGGCCCAATAGTTCAAGCCCGTCCATACCGGGCATTTTCATATCCGTGACGACCAGGTCAACATCCTCGATTTTGAGTGTGGCAAGGGCTTCGGCCGCACTGTTGGCCGTGAGGGTTTCATAACCCTCCTCTTGTAAAACCACACTCAGTACAGCGGTATAGTTTTTTTCGTCATCGACGATCAGAATAGATTCCATCACAGCTGCTCCCGCTCCAAGGGTAACGCGATTTGAACCCGGGCGTTGCCGGAAGGCGTATTCTCGAGACGTATCGTTCCGTTGTGGGATTCGATGATATTTAGGACGATGCCCAGCCCCAATCCGGTGCCTTTTTCCTTGTTGGTGAAAAAGGGATCCCAAATTTTATCCATGATCGCAGGATCAATCCCGGGGCCCGAATCCTCGATAATGATCTCCAGATGCTGATCCAGCCTTTTTAAGATAATGCGCAGCTGACCGTCTGTTTCCATGGCCTGAATGGCGTTTAATAGCAGATTCAGAAAGGCTTGGTAGAGCATATCCGTATCCACGGCAATTTCAGGCAACGGCCGATCAATTGTCTGGACCACCTGAATCTGTCGCCGCTCCAGCTCAGGCGCAAGGTATTGCAGGTTCTTGGCCATAATGTCTTCGATACGGGCCGGTCGCAGGTCAGGCTGATGCGGGCGGGCAAAATTAAGGAAATCCGTAATGATATCGTTCAGACGGCCCGCTTCCTCCACAATGATCTCTGGCAAGGTGTTCTGGCTAGCGGTGCGGTCCATCTTCTTTTTAAGCAGCTCAGCGGAACTTTTGATAATGCCGAGCGGATTGCGGATTTCATGCGAAATGCT
>JASJED010000330.1 GCA_030065585.1 Desulfobacterales bacterium
GGCCCATTGTATCAGCCTGAGGGAAGCCCTGGCGATTTCCTCTACCGGCGCGCTTTTGCGGGGCCCGACAGTATTGCCGATATATTTTGGCAGAGCCCGTGCCTGGATGTCATGCCGAACTTTCCGGATGGGGTCAAGCTTGGCAAGCATATCTCCGGCGCCGGTCGCCCGCAGAATTCTCTGGCCAAGCGCAATCGTTTTTCAACAGTCTGCTAAACCTCAATACAGCAAAGGGCTCCAAGAATGCCTCGCACCCCCACCGTAGATCTCCTTTGTCCGGCATCGTCTGGCCGCCGCCAAGTCGGCCGACACCCTTGCAGCGCAGGGTCCCGATGCGTTTTGGCATCCGGCGCCGTCGCCTGTCGTTTGGTGGTGATCGTCGGTCTAGGCTTGTTTCTGCTGGCCTGTGCCCGTATTAGCGCCCCGCCGCATATCGGCAAAACGAGCCGGCCCGAAAATCGCGTGCCCCTCGCGTCCCTGCCCGCCGGGGAAAATACCTGGCGGGCCGAAGATCTCGACATCCACTACAATGTGGCACGGGCGGGCGATACCCTCGAAATCAGCGGCTTCGTCGAATTTGGCTCCAACATGGCCAAATTTCCACTGATCAACTACTTCCGCGTTTATCTTCACTTTATCGATGCGGACGGACGCGTCGACGATAGCAAACTGTTGTGGGCGACGGGTATGCGCACGGAAACCCGTTTTGTGCGCTGGACCTTTCAGCGCCAGTGGCCCATCCCGCCGGAAGCGGTGGCCATGGGATTCAGTTACCGGGGCGCGGCCACGGAGGCGGGCGGGGACGGTGATCTCGGCACGGCCAAAACCGGGTGGGAAGTGTATCAGGCGCCTTAGTTTTAATTTAAACCCTCCACCTCCGCGGGAGGAGGCTCACGTGTGCCCGGCATCCGATGGAAGCGCCTCCGCCGTCTGTTCAGGTACGCCGCGCTTGCTGCGAGGGTTTGCTTCGAAAACCCTTATTCAGGGGGTTAGAAGATTTTCACCGGCGGCCCGCAACGGGCGGCGCCCGGCAATTTTGGCCAGGATGCGGCCCGGGCGGGCAAAGCGATCGGCGCTACGGGCGAAAAGAATGCCGTCCGCGGCCGCGCGCAGCGAATGGGTGCGCTTGGCGGCGTTCGAACGCAGCGGATTGATGACTTCCGCCACCACTTCGCCGGCGGCAATGCTCTCGCCCGGTTCCTTCAAAAAAACCACGACGCCCGGTACGGGCGACTTGATATGCTCAACGGCCGCCAGCGGGGTGGCGTCGTTGGTAAGGGCCGGTGCGGCGGTGGGCGGTCCTGCAAGGCATCCCCGTCCAGCCAGAAACCGGATGATATTCCCGGCGTCCTCGGCGGCCAGGGTATGCGACAAGTCGGCCATGCCGCGCAACTCTATGGTGGCGGCCAGGCAGGCCGGCGGTACCGGGTGTTGCGGGAAGCGTTCCGCGAGTTTCCACCATATTCGGCTACAGGCCTCATCGAAAGGGGTGACACCGGAATCATCCGCCAGCAGGGTCACGACCGCCCCCATCCAGGCCGCAAGATCCCGGGCAGTCGGCCAGAGGGATTCACCGATATAGACATGCATCAGCGCCTGGTAGTCGCAGTGCAGGTCCAGGACGATGTCGGCATCGTGGGCGCAGGCCAGCAGCTTGAGTTTAAGATGGGCCGCCTCGTCCTCGGCCTTGATTTCGTCCAGGGCTTCGCCGAGAGCCCGGCGGATCCGAGCGACATTCGTTTGGGGATCAGCGCCTAATCGATCTTGAATGCGCTCAGCCACAGCATCGGTGAGATCGGGATAGCCGCGGTTGAAGTTCGTGCCGTCGCTGAAACAGAAGCGGCCCTGGAGCCCGTCGTCGCGCCACTGGGCGACGCCGATCGGGTTGGCCGCCGGCACCAGCACGATTTCACCCCGGAAGCCGCCCTGCTCGTCGATTCGGTCGAGTTCCGCAATCAGGTGGTGCATCACCAGATAGCCGGGCGCTTCGTCCGCATGCAGGCCGGCCTGGATGTAGGCTTTGGGCCCGCCTGTCCCAGCCCCGTAACGCAAAATGGTCAGGGTGCGGGTGTTGGCCATGCTGGCGGCGGGCAACCGATAGGCTTCCGTCGAGCGTGTGGTCATGCGTTCACCCCCGGGAAGTTTCCTGGGGACGCAGATGGGCGAACCAGCGCCCTTCCAGCCGCTTAACCAAAAAGACGATCATAAAGGTCAGGGCCATGTAAAACACGGCCGCCGTCAGGAAGGCTTCATAGGGACTGTAGAAACGTGAATTGATGATCCGGGCGGCGCCGGTGATGTCGACCAAGGTAATCACGCTGGCCAGGGAACTGCCGTGGAGCATGAAGATGATTTCGTTGCTGTACTGGGGCAGGGCCCGCCGGAAAGCACTGGGCAGCACGATGCGGCGCAGCATGAGCAGGCGCGACATGCCGGCGGCCTTGGCCGCCTCGATTTCGCCGTGCGGGGTGGCCTCGATGGCGCCGCGCAGAATTTCGGTCGTGTAGGCGCCCGTATTGAGGGTGAAGGTAAACAGGGCGCAGAACCAGGCTTCCTTGAAAAGGGGCCACACAAAGCTGGTTTTGATGACATCAAACTGCCCGAACCCATAGTAGACGATGAACATCTGCACCAGCAGCGGTGTACCGCGGAAGAAATAGACATAGGCCCGGATCGGCGCCTGGATGGCGTAGGCTTGGGCGGTGCGTAAAACCGCCAGCGGCACCGCCAGCAGCAGTCCCAGCAACAGCGACAGCGATACCAGCCAAGCCGTGGTTTTGAGCCCTTCCAGGTAGATTCCGATATTATCGAAGATGATCGACAGGTCCATGGATCAAGCCTTAATGACGCCGGCACTGTAGCGTGTTTCCAACCATCGCAGCAGGTAGACGGAAATGCTGGTGATGATCAGGTAATTGAAGGCCACCACGAGATAGAAGGTAAACGGCAGACGGGTGGCGCCGGCGGCCAGGGATGCCTTGCGTACCATGTCATCCAGGCCGATGATGGACACCAGGGCAGTGGTTTTGACGAGCACCAGCCAGTTGTTGCCGAAACCCGGGATGGCATGGCGGATCATCTGCGGCATCAGAATGCGTCGAAACATCTGACCCCGGCGCATGCCGTAGGCGTAGGCCGCCTCGATCTGCCCCCGCGGCACCGCCAGAATCGCGCCCCGGAAGGTTTCGGTCATGTAGGCCCCGAAGATGAAGCCGATGGTCGATACCCCGGCAATAAAGGGATTGATGTCGATATAGTCTTCGTAGCCCACCAGCGGGGCCAGCTGGTTGATCAAGACCTGACCTCCGAAAAAAACCAGCAGCATCAGCACCAGATCGGGAATGCCGCGAATGATGGTGGTATAGGTCTGGGCCGCTATGCGCATGGAGAGCGATCCGGATAATTTGCCGAGCGCTCCCGCAATCCCCAGCAGCATCGCTAGGGCCAGTGCGGCCAGGGAAACCGCGATGGTCAGGAGCGTGCCTTCGAGAATACTGGGGCCGTATCCATGCAGGTTGATCATGGGCTGAAGCCATTCCAAGGTCAATCAGGGGCGGCGGCGCTTTTCCAACGCCGCCGCTGATATACTCTTTTTTTATCCGCTCAACCGGCGTCTATTCACCATAGACGTTGAAGTCGAAATACTTGTCTTGAATTTGTTTGTAGGTGCCGTCCGCGCGAATCTGTTCGATGGCTTGGTTGAACATTTCCACCAGGTCCTGGTCTTCCTTGCGAATGGCGATACCGGTACCTTCACCAAACCACTTGGGGTCGTTCAGGTCGGGACCGATGAACTGATAGTCTTGACCTTCGGGTTTTTTCAAAAAGCCGTCGGAAATGGCCACGCTGTCGGCCAGGAGCATGTCCACCCGGCCGGCAACGAGATCTAGATAGGCCTCGTCCTGGGTGGCATAGCGTTTGATGTCGACGTCCTTGCCGTAGTTGTCGGTCAGGTAGCGGTCATGGATCGTGGCCCGCTGGACCCCGATCTTTTTGCCCTTGATGTTGTCGCGGGAGAACTCGCCCATGGCCCCTTTTTTACACACGAATTTGGCCGGTGTGTTGTAGTACTTGTTGCTGAAGGCCACTTTTTTCTTGCGCTCTTCGGTAATGGACATGGAGGCGATAATCGCATCGTATTTCCGGGCCAGCAGCGCCGGGATGATGCCGTCCCAGTCCTGGGGCACCAGTACGATGTCCTTGCCCATGGCGGCCACCAGGGCCTTGGCGATGTCGATGTCAAACCCGGCCAGTTCCCCTTCGGGCGTAACATAGCTGAAGGGGGGATAGGCGCCTTCGACGCCGACGCGGATTTTCTTCCAGTCCTTGGCCTGAACCGTGGCAGCCCCCAGCACAATGGCCATCACGGCGACTACGATCAGTAATTTCTTCATGTTTCCTCCTCTGGGGCAATGTGGATTGCGGTGCGGCCATCCGAACCAAACGGTTAGACCATGGCGGCGATAAACTGCCGGAATCGCTCCGAGCGCGGGTTGGCGAACACCTGCCCGGGGGGGCCGTCTTCTTCGATGAACCCTTCATGTAAGAATAAAACCCGAGAGGAAACCTCGCGGGCAAAACCCATCTCGTGGGTTACGACGATCATGGTGCGGCCCTCCTCGGCCAGGTCGCGCATGACCTGAAGCACTTCACCCACCAGCTCCGGATCCAGGGCCGAAGTCGGCTCGTCGAAGAGCATGACCTCGGGCTCCATGGCCAGGGCCCGGGCAATCGCCGCGCGCTGCTGCTGGCCGCCGGAGAGGTGGGCCGGATAGGCGCCGGCTTTGTCGGCGATGCCCACCTTGCGCAAATAGGCCTCGCCGCGTGCCAGGGCTTCCTGGCGCGGGACTTTGAGTACGTGGATCGGCGCCTCGATAATGTTTTCCATGATCGTCATATGGGACCACAGGTTGAACTGCTGGAAGACCATGGCCAGCCGGGTGCGGATCCGCTCGACCTGCCGGATGTCGGCGGGCACGCTCCGGCCGCGGCGATTGGTTTTCATGCGCACCGTTTCGTCGCCCACGGTAATGCTGCCTTGATCCGGGATTTCCAGAAGGTTGATGCAGCG
>JASJED010000082.1 GCA_030065585.1 Desulfobacterales bacterium
TGCCCCTGCGGCAGCGGCCAAAAATACAAAAGATGTTGCGGAAAGTGACCCGAAAAACGAAGCCCTCCGCTAAACAGCGTAACGGCGGCCTGGTCTTTTCCACCGCCTACGGACGGATGTGCCCGGATTGCCGCCAACCGTTGAACGCCTGCCGCTTGAATTATCCTCTTGCGGTGGATACCTTAACGCTAAAATAAAGCCATAACTACTAAAAACCACGGTCTTTTCGACCACCGCCCGGGCCGATGGTGTTGCGATCCTGGCCCGGCGACAACCTCTCGGATTGGCCGCCCGCCGATGAAAGCACCATAGCCGTAACGCGCGCCGTCACCCGTCCGGCGGAAAGGAGCCCCCCATGAACCGTATGCTCAAATGGATTTTGATCGCCGCGGGAACGGCCGTGGTTTTATTGGTCGCGGCGGTTATTTTGATACCGCTGCTGATCGACGTCAATCACTACAAACCTCAAATCGAGGCCCGGGTGCAGGAAGCCACCGGGCGGTCCTTTCAGATCGGCGGCGCTATCGACCTGTCCCTGTTCCCCTGGGTCGGTCTGGCCCTGAGCGATCTGCATCTCGGAAGTCCACCTGAATTCGGGGCCACCAAACTGCTGGAAATCGGCCGTTTTGAAGCCCAGGTGCGCCTGATACCCCTGCTTTCCAAACAAGTCGAGATCAAACGGGTGATTCTGGAAGCCCCCGTTATTGCACTGGTCAAGCAAAAGGACGGCCGCACCAACTGGTCATTTGAGACACCCGCCGTGGCTCCGGATAAAAAAGCCCCGCCCCGTCCCGCCAAGAAGGGGCCGGACGAAGCACTGCCGCTGGCCGCGCTTACGGCCGAGGAAATTGCCATCCGCAACGGGCGGCTCACCTTCGAAGATCAGGCCGCCGGCCAGAAACAGGCGCTTGCCGACCTGAACCTGGTCTTACGCGATGTGTCCCTTGACCGTCCTCTCGAAATCCAGTTTGCGACCCGCCTCAACGGGCAGCCCCTAAAAATGGAGGGCACCGTCGGTCCCCTGGGCAACCCTCCGGCCAGCCAGCCCTTGGCCTTTGATTTGACGCTTGCGGCTCTCGAGGAACTCAATGTCAAGCTGAGCGGCGCCGCCCGGGATCTTCAGACCCAACCCGCCGTAAACCTGAACCTGAACATGGCCACCTTTTCACCCCGCCTGATTTTCGAACGCCTCGGCCGCCCTTTTCCCATGCAAACCACCGATCCCGAAGCCCTGCAGGCGGTGGCCCTGGAGATCCGGTTAAATGGGGGGATGTCCGGGATCAAGGTTGAAGAGGGTCAGTTGCGCCTCGACCAGAGCCGGATCGATTTCAGTGCCGCGGTGGCTGAATTCGACAAGCCCCGTATCGATTTTGAGGCCCGCATCGACGATCTCGACATCGACCGCTACCGGCCCGCCGCCGATTCCAAAGCGTCTTCGGAGGACGCCGCTTCGCCAGCACCCGATGCAAAGACGCCGGATGCGCCGAAGGCCGTCGACTACGGCCCGCTGCGCCGTCTTGTCGTGGACGCCCGCCTGAAGGTGGACAAGCTCAAGGTCAACCGCGCGCGGCTGCAGGACATCACCCTGAACATCAAGGGCCGCAACGGCCGCTTCCAGCTCGAACCTTTCGATGCCGCGCTTTACGGCGGCAAGGCCCGCATCGAGGGTCTTCTGGATGTCACCCGCAAGCAGCCTTCCTCCAGGGTGTCGTTCACCATCAGTGATTTGCTGATCGGGCCTCTGCTCAAGGATGTTATCCAGAAAGACGTTCTGGAAGGACGTCTGGTCACGGCGATCGATCTGCGCTTTACGGGCGATCGTCCGGAAACGATCCGTCAAAGCCTGAACGGCAAGGGCCGACTGACCTTTAACGACGGCGCCATCGTTGGCATCGACCTGGCCGGTATGGTGCGCAACCTGCAGGCCGCCTTCGGGGCCGGCGAACGACTGACCGAAAAACCCAAAACCGATTTTACCGAACTGGACATTCCCTTCATTCTCACCAACGGCGTTTTCCAGACGGCGGCCTCCAACATGAAATCCCCGCTGCTGCGGCTGCTGGCCAACGGCCAGGCCGATCTGGCCAAGGAAACCCTGGATTTTCGAATCAATCCTAAATTTGTGGCCACCCTCGTGGGGCAGGGCGACAAGGAGACGCGCGGCGGTGTGATGGTGCCGGTGCTGGTCAGCGGAACCTTTGATCAACCCCAGTTCCGACCGGATCTCAAAAGCCTCGCCCGCCAGCAGGTGGAAGAAAAAATCATCGAATCGGATGAACTCAACAAGGTTTTCGAGGAAAACGAAGAACTCCAGCCCTACGAGAAAAAGGCCAAGGACCTGATCAAGGGCTTTTTCAATTAGAACCTGCTCCCATATTATAGATTTTTTTGTAATTAGCTTCCATCAGACGACCGGAGCAAACCTGGGAGTTGCGTATGCACCTTTACCATCGAAACGTTACCCCGATCCGCTGGTGGCGGCCCGTATTGGTTTTGCTGCTGGGCAGCCTGTTCTTGAGCTGCGCGACCCTTGATGCCGACATCGAGCCCCCGCACATCAGTCTGGTCAAGATCACCCCGCTGAACACGGAAAACCTCGAGAGCGCCTTCCGTCTGGATCTGCGCTTGATCAACCCCAATGACCGCGCTTTCCGGATTCGCGGGGTCGAATGCAAGCTCGACGTCAACGGCAGCACCATTGCCGTCGGTGCGTCCCAAGCCGCCACCGAGCTGCCGCGACTGGGCACCACCGTCATGCCGGTGACCGTCTATGCTTCGATGAGCGATTTCATGTGGCTCATCTTCCGGATGATGTCCCAGCAGGCCGACCAGCACGAAGAATTCCAGCTGACCTACGCACTCCGTGGCAAGATTTTTTTGGACGAGGAACTGCCGGGTCTTGACCGCCTGCCATTTGAAACCGAAGGTGATCTCCTCAAACTGCGCCGGTCCCCCAGGCCTGCATCACAGCCGTGATCGGCGTCACCCCGCCCCACGGATCCGGTCCCCATACGTCGGCCGCATTTCCCGACGGACCTGGCGGCTGAAAAATGGCCGCGCGCGTTTGCAATACCCCATAGAATACAGTAGGATAGTCTTTTGTTGGCCACCGGATCAAATACCCGGCGGCCGATCAATAGCCAATGCAGGTCGCCGCGCCGACAGGAGTTAATGCGTCCATGAAACTTGCCATCATCGGGCTGGAGCAGTCCGGCAAAGCCACCGTTTTCCAGGCCTTGACCGGCACTCCCCTGAGCGTCGGCCGTAAGACCGAAAGCCGGATCGGCACCATCCGGGTGCCGGATGATCGCGTGGACCAACTGAGCGCTATCTACCGCCCCCGCAAAACCATCTTCGCCCAGGTCGAATATTTCCTGCCGGGTGCCAAGGCCGCCGGGGAGGATAAAAAAAGTGGCGCCCAAGCCTATTGGACCCAGGTGCGCGACGGCGATGCCCTGATCCATTGCGTGCGCAATTTCGATGCGTTCGGCACTACCCCCCCCACCCCCCGGGACGATTTTCAGGCGCTCGACCAGGAATTGATTCTGGCGGATCTCGTGTCGGTCGAAAAACGTCTGGAACGGCTCAAGCTCGACCAAAGACGCGGCAAACAGATCGATCCCGAGGAACTCGCGCTGCTCTCCCGCTGCCACACGGAGCTCGAAAGCGAAAGACCTTTAAGGCACGCGCCCGAACTGGCCACGGCCCCCAAACTGCGAGGATTTGCTTTCCTCTCCGCCAAGCCACAATTGGTGCTGTTCAACAACGACGACGAAGACGCCCGCCTGCCGGACCAGGCCACCGCCATAGACGAAACGACGGCGATGGTCATCCGCGGCAAGCTCGAACAGGAACTGGCCGGCATGCGCCCCGAGGAAGCCGTCGAATTCCTTGCCGAATTCGGTCTGGAGGCCTCCGCGGCCGATCGCATCATCCAAAAATCCTACGAACTCTTAGGACTTATTTCATTTTTTACCGTCGGTGAGGACGAGGTCCGGGCCTGGACGATTCCACAGGGCACGACGGCCGTGGATGCGGCCGAAGTAATCCACTCCGACATCAAAAAAGGCTTCATCCGTGCCGAGGTGCTGGCCCACCGGGATCTGATGGCGGCCGGCAGCTATGCCGAAGCACGCAAACAAGGCACCGTAAGGCTGGAAGGTAAACCCTATGAGGTCCGGGACGGTGATATTATCCACTTTCGCTTTAATGTGTGAGTGTGTTATAACTATTTATAATTTTTAGGGAAACCCTTGGCCGGCTGCAGGTCTAACCGGTCGTTGCCGAATTGCCATGATGATCAAAAACAAGGTCCATGAAAGCTTTATCACCGGCCTGATGAGCAGCCAGGGCATGGGGCGGTATAAAATTATCCGCCGCCTGGGCCAGGGCGGTTCGGGTGTGGTCTACCTGGCCCGCGATTCGTATATCCAGCGCCAGGTGGCCATCAAGATATCACAGGGGATTTCCAGTCAATCGCGCAAGAAACTCTTTCTGGAAGCCCAGTCCGCCGGCCGGTTGAGCCACCCCAATATCTTGGCGATCTATGACACCGGCCTCTATCGGAATTTTTGCTATATCATCATGGAGTTTCTCGAAGGCGAGACCCTCAAGTCCCACTGCCAGAAGGACAACCTGCTGCCCCTCGATCGATGTGCCGAAATCGTCTTCAAGATCTGCAGCGCACTCGACTACGCCCACCAGAAAGGGGTCATCCACCGCGACATCAAACCCTCCAACATCATGCTCGACGGCCAGGGCGAACCCCGGCTCATGGATTTCGGCATTGCCCACATTAGTGACGAGACCTCCGAGAAGGGCATCTGGGGCACGCCCAGCTACATGTCGCCCGAGCAACTCAGAGAGGAAATCATCACCCGCCAGAGTGATATTTTTTCGCTGGGTTGTGTGCTTTACGAATTGCTGAGTGGCACCCGCGCCTTTCGCGGGGAGAACGATTTCTCCGTCATCTATAAAATCACGCGCGAAAATCCGGAAGCGGTGCGGCGCCTGCGCCCTGAGCTCCCGGTGATCTTCGAAGAGATTCTCAACAAGGCCCTGGCCAAAAACCTGGAGGACCGCTACGCCTCCGGCACCGAATTTGGCTACGACCTGCGGGTCGCCCTGCGCGCTATCAAACTGCCCCAGGGCGACAAGCGGTTCGAAGACATCATCGATCTGTTGCGCCAGGTGCCCTTTTTTCAGAACTTTACCCGGGAGCAGATCGAAAGCCTGGGACTGGCTGGCTGTATCGTCAAAATGCCCCAGGACGCGGTGATCGTGACCGAGGGCGATATCGATGATACCTTCTACGTCCTTTTGAAAGGCGAGGTGCGCATCCGCAAAGACGGTGAAGTCATTGCCACCGTGCGGGCGGGCGAATGCTTCGGCGAGATGGCTTATATTGCGGGGCAGGCCCGCAATGCCACGGCCACCACGGCCACCGAATGTCTTCTGATGAAAATCAACGCCACCCTGTTGGACAAAGCGCCGGACACCATTCAGCTTCTTTTTTTTAAGAATTTCGCCCGTACCCTGTCTTATCGGCTGGAGAAGAGCTCCGCTCTGAACCCACAAGGCAAGGCCCTTTGAGCGCAATCCGCAGAAAGGCCTGAGGTATGATCATCGCAGCATCTGCCGGTCAGACCGATGTCGGGAAAAAACGCAAAGGCAACGAAGATTCGTTTTTAATCGACACGGATTTAGGCCTCTATCTGGTGGCCGACGGCATGGGCGGACGCAAGGCCGGCGAAGTCGCCAGCCGGCTGGTGGTCGATACCCTGCAGAAAACCTTGCACAAGCTGCGGGCCGCGGACAATCCCGGCCAGATGGTCGGTTTCGACCGCAATCTCTCCACCGAAGCCAACCAGCTCGTCTACAGTATTCGCCGCGCCAACCTCAAAACCTACGACTACGCCCAGCACGACGAAAAATGCAAGGGCATGGGGGCCACCGTTTCGGCGGTTTTCTTTCGCGACGATCAGATTGTGGTCTCCAATGTCGGCGACAGCCCCATTTTTCGCGTACGCGCGGGTGCCGTCGAAACCGTATCCACGATCCATACGGTCATGGCCGAGCAGGAATCGATAGCGCCGGAGGGCGGTCTCAAACTCGGCCAGCAGTACTTGCACATGATCACCCGGGCCATGGGCATCAGCGAAACGGTCAATCCCGACACCCGGGAGCTGGACTGCCAGGTCGGCGATATTCTGGTGATCTGCTCCGACGGGCTCAGCGACAAAGCCTTCCCCGAAGAAATCGGCGAAATCGTTCAGCGACAGGCGCCGGAGTCCGCCTGCCACGAATTGATCCAGATGGCCAATGAACGCGGCGGTGACGATAACATCACCGTGGTGGTCTTACGCATCGAAGGGCTGGAAGAACGCCCGGGGGCAACGCCCGAGGCCCGCAAGCCGACACCGGAGCCCCAGGTGCTGGTCGAATACGATACCGATGATGCCTCCTACAGCACTTTTTCGCGCAACCTGCGCATCGATGGGATCTTTCTGGAAACGTCGGAGCCCATCAGCGAAGGCGAAAGCCTGATGATGAACATCAGCGACCCTGAAAACGAAACCAGCGTGATGGTTTCCGGACTGGTCGTGGGCCGCAGCCCCAAGGGGATCGAAATCACCTTTGAAGACCTGACCGCGGTCCAGCTCGAAACCCTTAAGGCCCTCGTTCGCAATCTCTAGTCGGCGGCCCGCAACGGCCTGAAACCATCACGCGCTAATCGCGCGACCCCGATGGTCGCGACCACAACCCGATGACCGCCCCTAAACCCTCCGAGCCGCAAAAACCACGCCGCCGTTTCTGGCCGTGGGTGTTGACCGCCCTAGTCGCCGGCATCTTGGTGGCGGGTGGTGCCTGGATCGTTTTACAGGCCACCATCGCGGGTATCGTCGAGGCCGCCCTTCGCGATTACGCCGCCCGCCACGGCTTTTCGGGCCTGTCCCTCGAGGTCCGTCAGATTACACCCTGGCACGCTGAAATCCAGTCGTTGAGGGTCGGCGGTGGGAAATCCGATGAACGGATCGGGTTGGACCACCTAAGCGTTGACTACAGCCTCGCGGGGCTGAAGGCGCATGCGATCGAAGGCATTGCCTTGAACGGACTTCATCTGCAGATTGCCAAAACCGGCGGCGGCTGGACCCTGACGGGCCTGCCGCCCCGGCTGCTGAGGCCCGCCGACGCGCCGAATAAGGATGCGCCGCGGCACATCCGGCCGGACTGGGGGGTCAAACGGATCGATATCCGCAACAGCCGTCTGGAAATTCGCTGGGGTGCGCAGAACCTTAGCATACCGTTTGACCTCCAGGTCCGCGCCGCGGGTGAAACCAAAGATCATTACCGGGGAGCGCTTGTCGGCCATCCCGGCAATCAAACCATCCGCACGGTTTTTGACTTGAATCTGGCCCAGCAGCGACTGATGCTCGAGGGCGCGGCGGAGACGCTGGATCTGGGACGCCTGAGCCAGATCCTGGTTCCGGAGCACGACCCGATACGCCACGGCCGTCTGGCGGTGGCCTACCAGGCCCGTCTATCACTGGATCCACCGTCGATCGAAACGGCCGCCATTAACATTCGGTTGCCGGACCGTCTCGATCTGGCACCTGCGGTTACCCTCAAGGTTCTCAATCCGCACGAACCCCTAGCAACGGTCACACGCGACACCAATCGGACATGGTCGCTCAATGTGCCGGGTGTGGTCTTGACCACCCCGCATGAGCTGCACGTCACGGATCTAAAGGGCCGGCTGACTCCCGCCGCTGACCAATGGCGCTGGAACGGTGAACTCAATCTGGCCCTGCAACCAAGGGTGACCGCTTCTGCGGATGGCGTTGAAGCACCCAACGCCAATCGCCTACCGATCACTTATCACGGCGAATGGATGCCCGACGGCCGCTGGTCACTGGTCCTGGACGGTGTCAGCACGCCATGGGCCCTGGGCCTAAACCCCGATCACCGGACGGACGCTAATTTTACGCGTATTGACTTTACCCCGCGCCTAAGCGTGCGCGCCGGCGGTCAGGCGCATAACGTTCACATCCAAGGCACCGCCCACCTGACCGATATCAAGGGGCAGCTGCCGGGCGTGACGGTCCGGATACCGAACGTGGTGCTCGAGGCGATGGGCGAAGGCCCCTGGCGCCGCATCAAGGGACGTTACGATCTTAAGACCGACAATCTCAGCCTGCACACGCAACGGTTCCAAGCCCGCGCACCCCGTCTTGCGATTACCGGCGCCTTTGCCGCCGAAAACCAGTTTTGGCGTCTGTCGGGACAGACCCGTCTTTCACGGGCCGCCTTCCACCTGCCGGATCAGCAACTCCACTTGGAAGGCCTTCGTCTCCAAGTGCCTTTCAGCTGGCCCTATGCGCCGTCGACGACCGACGGTACTTTCACCCTGACCGCCGCCACCTGGAAAGAAATCGCTCTGGGTGCAGTGCGCGGCAAGATTCGACAACGCGAACACGGCGCCGACGTGCACATCTTCCATGAAAGCCGGGTGATTCCCGGCGGAACGCTGCAGCTCGACGGTCGCCTGAAACGCGACCCCGAGGATGGCCGCCACCGCATGGATTTCGACTATCGTTTCGCACGCCCCGCCAGTCCGGATGACATCGATCTCGGTCAGCTGATGTCGGGATTGACCGGCATTCAGTTCAACGGCCGTCTCCACGCCGAAGGTCGCGGCACCTACCACGATGGACAGATGCGCGCCGGTCTGGCATTAAATCTCGTCGATGGCCGCCTGCTGCTGCCCGAACAGAAGGGCGGGCTGGTGGGGTTGCAGGGTGCTATCGCCTTTCCCGACCTGCTGGCGATGCGCACCACTCCCCGGCAGTCGTTTTTCTTCGAGCGCGCTTATATCGGGGATATTGCCGCCACCGACGGTCAGTTCGACTTTCAGATCGAACCCGGCGGGGTTTTCTTTCTTGAACAGAGCCAGTTCAAGTGGTGCCACGGCACCGTCTACCTGCCGGCCACCCGTATCGTCCCGGGAGAGGATGACTATGAACTGACCCTCTGGTGCGACCGGCTCAAACTGGCTCAGCTGTTGGAGCAACTCGGTGCCGCCCAGGTGGAAGGCGGTGGAACGGTCAGCGGCCGCATACCGGTTCGTTTCCGACAGGGCCAGGTGCTGGTGGACAACGGTTTTCTGTATTCATCCCCCGGGGAAGGCGGTACGATCAAATTGCGCGGCACCGAAATGCTGACCGCCGGAATTCCACCCGGCACACCCGAGTATACCCAGCTCGAACTTGCCAGACAGGCCTTGAAAGAATATGATTACCGCTGGGTCAAGCTAAGTCTGGCCACCGCCCCGGAGGAGGATCTGCTGCGCCTCAAATTGCAACTCGACGGCAAGCCCAGCCGGCCGCTGCCCTTTATCTACGATCCCCAGGCGGGGGGCTTCGTACCGGCGGGCCCCGACAGCCAGGGATCCACGTTTCAGGGCATCAGTCTGGATGTCAACTTTTCCCTGCCCCTCAACCGTCTGTTGGAATACAAGGACCTGCTGAAACTTTTCTCTTAATGGAGCGCTTCCATGTGGAAAAAATGGATAGGGTTGACGATCATCCTGCTGGCGGGCACCACCGCCGCCTGCACCCGACACCAGGTTGAAGTCGCACCGGTCGAGGTCAAACCGATTCACATCACCATCGATGTGAACGTCAAGATCGACCGGGAAATCGAAGACTATTTCGGTGATCTTTTCGAGCAGGAAGAACAACTCCGTGAACAACAGCAAAAGGCGACACAGGAATAACCAGGGAGGATCGATACCATGACGGCATTTAGGCGCAACGCCATCGGATTGCTGGCATTGAACGTGGCCGCACTGCTCTTACTGATCTCGCCCGCCGTCCAGGCCGGCAGCGTGAAGGAACGCATGAAGGCCCGTGCGCCGGCGATTCTCAAGCTGAAAACCCAGGGTCTGGTAGGTGAAAACAACCAGGGCTATCTCGAAGTCCGGGGAGCGGCCGACGGCAACGCCGCCTCGCTGGTCAAAGCCGAGAACGAAGACCGCCGCATGGTCTACAAGGCGATTGCGGCCAAAACCGGCGGCAGCGTTGAGCAGGTCGGCCAACGGGCGGCGGCCCAAAGGGCCGAAAGGGCTGGCGGCGGGGAATGGGTCCAAACGCCTGGTGGAGAATGGAACCGAAAATAATCCTCACATCACCTGAAAGAACGGGGGCGCGATCCGCGTCTGGCGGCATTGCGGGCAGCGGCCCGGACGCGTGAAACGCCCCCGGCCTTCGAAGACAAAACCACAGGCCCGGCAATAAGGCGGCCGGATCACCAGGCGCGCGCCACCCGCGGCCAGGCTGCGCTGAACATGCGCAAGATGCGCAATCACGTCTTTTTCCGCAATACCCAATCGCTGGGACAACCCCCGCACATCCCATTCGCCTTCGCGCAACACGGTCATCATTTGCTGTCTTAGTGTCCCGGTCGTCATTCGGCCCGTAATTCCTCTTTGAGCAGACAGCAGGCAATCTGATAGGCCGGGCGGCCGTCCGGCCGGTATTCGATATTGCCGGGCTGAATCAGGCGGTTCATGACACAACCTTCGGGAATCGTCAGGGCAAAAAGATCCTGTTCGTTGATTGGCGGCATGGCCACCAAGCGATCGTCGCTGAAAACCAGGCTGTGCAGCGGATGGTCTTCGCACAGGGGGCAGCGGTAGACCCGGCCGTTGGGGAAAACAAAATAATTCTCGGCCACCAGCCCTGCGCAGGCAAAGGGCTCGCCTGGATCAAGAAAAACCTTGGGGTAGGTCACGCTGATGCCCAGATCGGCCACCCGGGCCGCCGTCGGGGGAATAACATTCAGCCACTGTTCGCGGGACACCTGTTCGGGGGGCTCCGTTCCAGGCCCACCGGACGGATGAGCGGATCGGCCCCGCAAACCGATCACCTGAATGAAAAACCGCGTAATCCCCAGGTCCTTTAACAGGGGCCCCATGCGATCGAGATGGTCGATGTTGGCGCGGCTCACCGTATAGATCAAGCTGGTGGCAAAGCCCTGGGCCACGGCCCGGCGGATACCGTCCACACAGGCATCGAAGGCGCCTTCGCCCCGCAGCGGGTCATTGATCTCAGCGGTGGGCCCGTCCAGGCTGAAGCTGAAATAATCCACTTCGGCGGGCGTCACCCGGGCGAGGATGTCGTGAAACAGATAGCCGTTGGTATCCACCGTCAGCGAGCCGAAACGCATCTCGCGGGCCAACCTGATGATGTGCGCCAGATCCCGATGCAGCGTGGGCTCGCCGCCCAGCAGCACGAGATTGGTTTCCCGGCTGCGGGGCTGAAAGGCTTCCAGCCATCGGCGAACCGTTGCCAGGGGCAGGGTGGCGGTGCCGTGCTGATCCGGGTTGATGTAGCAGTGGCGGCAGTCGAGATTGCAGCGCGTCAGCAGATGAAAGAAAAGATTGACGGCGTTGCGGGAGAACGCCACCGTGCGTTTGCGGGCCATACCAATACTATTTGAGGGTCTCGAGGATTTTCTGGGCCTTGATCAGCTCTTCACTGGTCAGTCGCAGCCGAATGGAGAGAAACTCGGCAAAAATGCGATAGAGCAGGAGAAGGAAATCGAGTTGTTCGTCGCGGCCGTCCTGACCCTCCATACGGTCGGTGGCCGAGGTATTGACCGCCAGGCAGACGACCTCCGTGAGGGCGATCACCGTGGCCGACCGGGAACGGCTGTCGATGACGCGCATTTCCCCGAAGATTTCGCCCCGTTCCGTGAAGATCCCGATCTCAATCCCTTTTTTTTCGATGCGGATGCGGCCGTCGAGCAGAAAATACAGCCAGGGGTCGTTGTCGCCTTCCTGGATGATTTTTTCACCGGCCTCATAATCACGGATCTTACTGAGGCGCAACAGGCGGCTTAAATTGCTTGTTTCGAAATTGCGCAGGGCCGGGATGGTCAGCAACCGCTGGATATTCTCAATATTGTCTTTTAGGTAGCGTGTTTCCTGCATAGTGCCTCGCAAACCTTCTGGAAGGGAAATGCCATATGCGTCCGGGCTAAATCATCTCCATGCAGTTTTTGGACAGCGAGCCGTCGAAGTCCACCGGGTAGCAGCCATCGAAACAGGCTTTGCAAAAATGGTTTTGGGGGACGGTTACCCCGGTGGATTCCAGCAGACCCGGCAGGCTGAGATAGGCCAGGGAATCCAGCCCCAGGTGCTGCCCCAGTTTTTCCACGGACATGCTGGCGGCGATCAATTCGCCCTCGGTGGGGAAATCGATCCCGTAATGGCAGGGATGCCGATGCGGTGGGCCACTGACCCGCATATGCACCCGCTTGACCCCCAGCTCCCGAAGCGCCTTCACACGGGTTTTGGCGGT
Source organism: Desulfobacterales bacterium (assembly GCA_030065585.1). Classification (GTDB taxonomy): domain Bacteria; phylum Desulfobacterota; class Desulfobacteria; order Desulfobacterales; family UBA5852; genus JABZFP01. Next base: position 12,363 of record JASJED010000082.1, read on the forward strand.
GGTGCCGCGGATGATGGAATCTTCGATGATAATGATGTCCTTGCCGCGCAGAAGATCTTTGACGGGATTAAGTTTCACGCGCACGCCGAAATCGCGCATGCTCTGGGTCGGCTGGATGAAGGTGCGCCCGACGTAATGGTTGCGGATCATCCCCATCTCGAAGGGGATGCCGGCCTCCTCCGAGTACCCCAAAGCCGCATAGGTGCCCGAATCCGGAAAGGGCATCACCAGATCGGCCGCCACCGGCGACTCCTGAGCCAGCCGGCGCCCGTGGGCTTTACGGGTCATGTAGACATTTTTGCCGAAAATCGTGCTGTCCGGACGGGCAAAATAAATGAATTCGAAAATACAAAAGGATCGCGGGGCGCCCTGGGGCTGGGTCTGAATGCTCTTGACACCGCGGTCACTGATAATGACGACCTCGCCCGGATCGAGCTCCCGGACGAACTCGGCCTCCACCAGATCGAGCGCACAGGTTTCCGAGGCCAGGACATAACTGCCATTGAGCTTGCCCAGACAGAGCGGTCGGAAGCCGTTGGGATCTTTGATCCCGATGACCTCGCCCTCACTGGTCAGCAGCACGAAGGAGAAGGCGCCCTGCAACCGTTGGACGGTTTCCATCAGGGCTCCCTCAAATCCGTGTCGCAGGTTTTTGACAAACAGATGCAGGAAAACTTCGCTGTCCATGGTGGTCTGGAAAATGGAACCGGACTGCTCCAGCTCGTTTTTGAGGATATGCGCATTCACCAGGTTGCCGTTATGGGCCACGGCATAGGAGCGCTGCTGGTGACGCACGAAAAAGGGCTGGGCGTTGGTGAGAATCGAACTTCCGGTGGTCGAGTAGCGCACGTGCCCGACCGCCGAGGGCCCGGCGAGCTGTGCCAGATGCTTCATGGAGAAAACGTCCGATACCAGCCCCATTCCCTTGTGGCCGACAATGCGTTTGTCCTGACAGACAGTGATGCCCGCACTTTCCTGCCCGCGATGCTGGAGGGCATACAGGCCGAAATAGGTCAATTTGGCGGCATCCGGATGACCGTGAACACCAAACAGTCCACAGGCTTCACGGGGCTTGTCATCATGCATCATCATACGGATGATCTCCAATTCCGATCCTTTCCGGATAAATGCCCTCGGCAGCATGGCACCCGGAAAGCGTCAGCCGGCACGGCGCTGACCGGCCTGGTTCGTGAGTTGCTGGTGGTATTCCTGCAGCGACATGACTTCCAGACGCCGGCCTTTGAGTGCGGCGACCCCTTCGCACATCGCCTTGGCCCCCGCCACTGTGGTGGCGTAGGGTAGATGGAATTTTAAGGCTGCCCGCCGAAGTTCATACCCGTCGCGCTTGGTCTCGTCTCCCGACCCGGTGTTGACCACCATCTGAATTTCGCGGTTCTTGATGGCGTCCGCCACGTGGGGGCGGCCGGTGGAAACCTTGTAGACGAAGCGGGCCGGTATCCCCCGGGTCTTCAGAAAATCGGCCGTACCGCGGGTGGATACAATGCCGAACCCCAGTTCGACAAATCGTTGGGCCAAATCGGCGGCGGCCGGTTTATCACGATCCCGAACGCTGATGAATACGCTGCCCTGGAGGGGCAAACACTGTTGGGCCCCCAATTGGGCTTTGGCAAATGCCGATCCAAAATCCATATCGATGCCCATGACCTCACCGGTGGATTTCATCTCCGGTCCCAGCAAGGTGTCCACCGATGGAAAGCGGTCGAAGGGCAGCACCGCTTCCTTGACCGAAACATGCCCCGGAGTGATTTCGGCGGTCAACCCCAGATCATCCAGCCGGCGACCCAGCATGACCTTGGTGGCCAGCTTGGCCAGCGGCACGCCCGTGGCCTTGCTCACGAACGGCACCGTGCGCGAGGCCCGGGGGTTGACCTCCAGCACAAACACCCGATCCCCCTTGATAGCGTACTGGACGTTCATCAACCCCACCACATTGAGTTCGGCGGCCATGGCGCGGGTGGCGGCGGCAATTTTTTCCAGCACGGCGGATGGAATCGAGCGCGGCGGCAGGATGCAGGCCGAATCCCCGGAATGAATGCCGGCTTCTTCCACATGCTCCATGATGCCGCCGATGACGGTGCGCCGGCCGTCGCTGAGAGCATCCACGTCGACTTCCACGGCGTCTTCCAGAAATTTGTCGATCAGGATGGGATGGCCCGGGGAGGCCTGAATGGCCAGACGGGTGAAATTCTTGAGGGCCGTCCGGTCATAGACGATCTTCATGGCACGCCCTCCAAGAACATAGGAGGGCCGGACGATCACCGGATAGCCAATGGTTTCGGCCACCTGTACGGCCTCCGCCACGTCCAGGGCCGTGCCGTTATCGGGCTGCACCAGCGTGAGCTTCTTGAGCATGGCCTGGAACTGTTCGCGGTCCTCGGCCCGGGCGATGCTGTGGGGATGCGTTCCCAGAATGTGGACACCTGCTTTCAAGAGTCCCGCCACCAGATTTAACGGCGTCTGGCCCCCGAACTGGACGATCACCCCCATGGGTTTTTCGGTCTCCACGATGTGCAGCACGTCTTCCAAGGTCAAGGGCTCGAAATAGAGCTTGTCCGAGGTGTCGTAATCCGTGCTAACCGTCTCGGGGTTGCTGTTGACCATAATGCTCTCCACCCCTTCTTCCCGCAGGGCGAAGGAAGCGTGAACACAGCAGTAGTCGAATTCGATGCCCTGGCCGATGCGGTTGGGGCCGCCGCCCAGGATCATGACTTTGGCACCCGACGTCAGACGCGCCTCGTTTTCTTCCTCGTAGGTGGAGTAAAAGTAGGGGGTCGCGGCCTTGAATTCGGCCGCACAGGTGTCCACCAGCTTGTAAACCGGCCGCAGGCCGACCCGCCGCCGGCGCTCGCGGATGGCCGCCTCGTCGCTGCCGGTCAGATACGCCAGCTGGATATCGGAAAACCCGTAGGCCTTGGCCGTTTCCAGCAGGCGATCATCAATGGGGCCCTTGGCCCGGGTGATTTCACGCTCGAGATCGACGATTTGACGGATCTGGTAGAGAAACCAGGGGTCGATGCCGGTCAACTCGTAAATGTCTTCGATTGCAAAACCCTGCCGCAGGGCGTGGCGCAGGTAAAAGATTCGCTGGGAGTTGGGCGTCACCAGATGGTGTTCGATATCGGCGCGGGTCAGCGCCGTTGCCTGGTCATCCACGGCATCATTAGAATTTAGGGGATCGCGGCCGTCGGCGCCCAGCCCGTAGCGGCCGATCTCCAGCGAGCGCAGACCTTTTTGCAGGGCTTCCTTGAAGGTGCGGCCAATGGACATGGTTTCCCCCACGGACTTCATGGCCGTGGTCAGAAAATCGGGTGTCTCCGGGAACTTCTCAAAGGTCCAGCGCGGTATCTTGACCACGCAGTAGTCCAGGGTGGGTTCGAAGGATGCCAGGGTCTCGCCGGTGATATCGTTGGGAATTTCGTCCAGGGTGTAGCCCACCGCCAGTTTGGCCGCAATCTTGGCGATGGGGAAACCGGTGGCTTTGGAGGCCAGGGCCGAACTGCGTGAAACCCGTGGGTTCATTTCCACCACGATCATTTCCCCGGTCCGGGGCTGAACGGCGAACTGGACGTTGGAGCCCCCGGTATCGACGCCGATCTCGCGCATGATGGCCAGCGAGGCATTGCGCATGATCTGGTATTCGCGGTCGCTCAGGGTCTGGGCCGGGGCCACCGTGATGCTGTCGCCGGTGTGGATCCCCATGGGATCGAGGTTTTCGATCGAACACACGATCACGACGTTGTCGTGTTTGTCGCGCATGACTTCCAGCTCGTATTCCTTCCAGCCCAGGACGGACTCTTCCAGCATCACCTGGGTGATCAGGCTGGCATCCAGGCCGGCCTTGGCCATGCGTTCGAGATCCTCGGGATTGTAGGCCACCCCGCCACCGGTGCCGCCCAGGGTGAAACTCGGCCGGATGATGATGGGAAAGCCGATCTCGGCGGTGATGGCGCGCGCTTCTTCCATGGTGGTGGCGATGCCGCTCTGGGGGATGCGCAGGTCGATGTTGGCCATGGCTTGGCGAAATAGGTCGCGATCTTCGGCTTTCTGGATGGATCCCAGGGTGGCACCGATCATTTCGACCCCAAAGCGATCGAGCACACCGCGCTCAGCCACCTTGACCGCCGTGTTCAGCCCCGTCTGCCCACCGAGGGTGGGCAGGAGGGCATCCGGCCGTTCGCGCTCGATGATCCGGGTGACGGCCTCTGGTGTGACCGGTTCGATATAGGTCCGACCGGCCATTTCCGGGTCGGTCATGATGGTGGCCGGATTGCTGTTGACCAGTACGACCTCGAAGCCCTCTTCCTTGAGGGCCTTGCAGGCCTGGGTTCCGGAGTAGTCGAACTCGCAGGCCTGGCTGATGATGATCGGGCCGGCGCCGATGATGAGAATCTTCTGAATATCGGTTCTTTTGGGCATAAATTCAGATCTCTGTATGCTTCCGCGATTTCATCGCGGGGCCCATGGGGCCAAACCCTTCTTGACCTCCGGCGGGTCCTTGATCAGGTCGCGCTGGTGTCCATCAACCGGTTGAACTCGTCAAAGAGGTAGCGGGCATCATGGGGCCCGGGCGATGCTTCGGGGTGATATTGCACCGCGTAAAGCGGGTAGCGGCGGCTGCGAAAACCCTCCAGGGTATTGTCGTTGAGGTTGATATGGGTGATCTCGATATCCTTGTCTTTCAGGGAATCGGGATCCACGGCAAATCCGTGATTCTGGGAGGTAATTTCGATACGCCCGCTGGGCAGATGCTTGACGGGCTGGTTGGCCCCCCGGTGTCCGAATTTTAGTTTGAAGGTGCGCCCGCCCAGGGCCAGGCCCATGAGCTGGTGGCCGAGGCAGATACCGAACATGGGTCGGTAGCCGATCAATTCCCGGATGGTCTCGATGGCGTAGCGCACCGGTTCGGGATCGCCCGGGCCGTTGGACAGAAAAATGCCGGAGGGCGCCATGGCCCGGATGGTTTCCGCCGGGGTCGCCGCCGGCACCACGATCACCTCGAAACCGGCCTGGGTCAGGCAACGTAAAATATTGTACTTGATACCGAAATCCAACGCCACCACCGAATGCCGGCGCCCGCGTGCCTGCCAGACGTCCCTGTTCAGCACGTTCATCGCGTCTTCATTATCGAGCGGCACGGGTTGATCGTCCACCCAGCGGTAGGCGGCCTCGACGGTCACGGTGCTGGCCAGGTCCTGTCCCTCCATGCCGGGAATGGCACGCGCCTTGGCGGCGCAGGAGACCGGGTCCAGGTCATGGGTGGTCAGAATGGCCCGCATGGCCCCGGCCTTGCGGATATGGCGGGTCAGGGCCCGGGTGTCCAAGCCTTCCACACCAATGATGTCCTGGGACTTGAGGTATTCGGCCAGGGAGGCCGTTGCCCGGTAGTTGCTGTGAAAGGGTTGGTACTCCTTGATCAGAAAAGCCGCCACCTGAATCCGGCCGGATTCGATATCTTCGCGGTTGATGCCGTAATTGCCGATCAGGGGGTAGGTCATGGTCACCAGTTGTCCGCGGTAGGAAGGATCGGTCAGGACTTCCTGGTAGCCGGTCATGCCGGTGTTGAACACCACCTCGCCCCGGGCTTCGCCCGGTCCGGTAAAAGCGCGGCATTTGAATGTCCGTCCGTCTTCGAGTGCCAGTAGTGCATTCATTTGCGTTAAATCACCTGGATGGTTAACGGATGGACACTAAGTAGTGGAACCCCGCCCTTTAATCAATAGAAAACCGGCCGCCAGCCCCGCGGCGGGGTTGCGGCCGGATTCGGCCAATCATATTTGGATGGGACGCCATGATTTCAAATCAGGGGCGTGTTCTCCACCAGATCCCAGATGCCGCAGGGACAGGCCCCGGCACAGAAGCCACAGCCGATGCAGCGTTCGGCATCCACCACGTACTCGTAACCGCCGTCGGGTGTCTCCGCCCGGCTGATGGCCGTGTAGGGACATACCGCTGCACAGATGCCGCAGTCCCGGCAGGAGCCACAGGAGGAACACTGGCTGCCGCAGTGGTCGATATCTTCGTAGTCCAGAATGCGGGGGTCGAAATACTCCAGGGAGATCCTCGTCTTATCAATCATCTGCCGGGTATCGCTCACCGGGCGGCGGCCTTCGAGCATTTCCGTGATCGCCGCAGCCGCGGTGCGCCCGGCGCCGATGGCATCGGTCAGCAGACCCGGGCGGACCATGTCGCCGATGGCAAACACCTTGGCATCCGTGGTCTGATAATGTTCGTTGACGACCACGAAACCGCGTTCCGTGGCGATATCCTCGGGAACAAAACTCAAATCCGGCGCATCGCCGATGGAGATAAACACCGTATCGGCCGGCAGCAGTTTACCGTCGGTCAGAACGACGCCCTCGTCCGTGACCTCCTGCGTGAAACAGGGCCAGTTGAATTTAGCGCCGACCTTCTCGGCTTCTTCGCGTTCCTTGCCGAAGGACAGCGGTTCCTGGATATCGATCAAAGTGATATCCTCGGCCCCCAGGCGATGCGCTTCGGTGGCCACGTCGCAGCCCACGTTGCCGGCCCCGATGATGACGACCCGCTTGCCGACATGGGCGCGGCCCACCTTGGCATCGGTTAGAAAATCCAGGGCCGTGATCAGGCGCTCCTTACCGGGCACCGGCACAATCCTGGGCTTCTGGGCGCCGGTGGCCAGGACCACAAAATCGTAATCTTCGCGCAGCTGCGCGATATCGTCCTGGTTCACGTCCTGCTGCAGGTGAACATGGGGAATGATGTCGCGCACCCGCTCGAGTTCGGCCAGAACCACTTCCTCCGGGATCCGGGTGTTGGGGATCGCCGAGGCGATCTTGCCGCCCAGCAGGGCCGAGGTATCGAAGACCGTGGCTTCGTGTCCGTTGCGGCGCAATTGCCAGGCCACCGAGATCCCGCCTGGTCCGCCGCCGATGACGGCGACCCTGCGGCCGCTCAGGGGGGGCAGTTCTTCCACGCCAGCCTTGATGCTGGCCTGCCCCAGCCCCTGGATATCCACCGGAACCATGAAGGCCGAATGCCGGGTGCAGCTGCTCATGCACAGGTTGGGGCACAGGTAGCCGCAGACCGTGGCGGGAAAAGGCGTGTAGCTCAAAGCCAGATCCACGGCCTCGTCCATGCGCCCCTGGCGCACCAGCCGCCAGCGCTCGTGCACCGGGATGCCGCTGGGGCACGAAGCCTCGCAGGGGGCCGCATACTTGCGATTTTCCCAGACCGGTACGAAACGCCGCAGTTCGCCCGTGGTGACCACGGGTATCTGTCTGCGGTCCTGATCGCTGAGATCGCCGATAATCCCGCCCGCGCCCAGTTCCTGATCCCATACTTCCTGGCGGAAAGCCGCCATCGGGCGGGTCTGCCGGGTTTTTTTCTCGAGGGGACCACGGGCCGTGATCATCTGCCACTGTGTGCGTTCGGCCAGCTCTTCCGCCAGTTCCTCGCGCTGGATGCGCTGGAGAAACACCTTGATACCATCCTGCAGCCATTGCCAATCGTCATCGCTGATGGGCACCAGCTTGGCATCACCCTGACTGTAGCCGCCATGGGGGCCGCGGAAGAAAGCCTGGCCGCTGACCATCCCGACAAAGGGGCGATACCCCAGTACATTCTCGGCATTCTGGGGATCAACACCGCAGATCACGGCGATCCCGCCGGCCATGAACTCCCCGAAATAATCGCCTACCGAGCCCAGCACCCACAGTTCGGGCGGGGCAAAACGCGGGTTGCTCTTGGTCATGGTCATGCCGCGGGCGCCGATACTGCCGGCCACTCGGACGATGCCCTGGGCCATGGCATTGGAAGTGCCGTTGCCGGCATGGCCGTGAACGATGATCTCGGCCCCGGCATTCAGCCAGCCGGTATCGTCCGAGGCCGGTCCATGGACTTCAATGCTGGTGTTGGCAAACCCCATCGACCCCAGTCGCTGGCCCGGCGGTCCCTCTATCCGGACATGCACGTTCTCCTCACCGGCCTTCCAGAGCCGCCCTCCGATCCCGTGCTGGCCAAAGGCCAGGATCTTGAGGTTACGCTCTCCGCTGGCCACGGCTTCCTGGATTTTTTCTTCCAGCACCCGTGATTCGAGGCGTTCGCCGTCCTGCTGGCCGCTGATGATATGAAAAAGTTTTTGGTCCTGCTTGGCTTCACTGCTCATTCAACATCTCCACTACGGTTCAAGGTCCATCCCCGCCGGCCGTGGCGCCCTCAAACCACATAGTTTATCTGCAAGCGGTCGGCCACATTCTTATCGCCGATTCCCAGAGCGTCGGACATTCCGATCGGCAGTGAAGTTGATCGTCCCAAGGGGGCCAGTATCTTTCTCAATTCGGTGTCGAAAGACAGGAAAACGTCCACCACCCGCTCGGCCACCTGCTCGACATCCAGTCGCCGATAGAGCCGCGGTTCCTGGGAGGTGATCCCCTTGGGGCACAGGCCGATATTGCAGATGTTGCAGCGATCGGTTTCAGAACCCAGGCATCCTGCGGCGGCCTGCATGATGTATTTTCCGATCTGAACCGCACTGGCGCCCAGCATGATCAGGGCCGCGGCATTGGCGGCCAGGTTGCCGGTCTTGCCGGTCCCGCCGCCGGCGATGATCGGAATTTCGTTCTGCATGCCGATTTTGGCCAGGTTGAGATAACAGTCCCGGATGTTGCTGGCGATGGGATGCCCCATGTGGTTCATGGAAACGTTGTAGGCCGCACCGGTGCCGCCGTCCTCGCCGTCAACGGCCAGGGCCGCCGCATAAGGATTGCGCGTCAAATTGTTCAACACCGCCAGAGAGGTGGTGGATGCAGAAATCTTGGGATAGACCGGCACCCGGAAACCCCAGGCCATGTAAATCGACTGGATCATCTTGGCCACGGACTCTTCGATGGAGTATTGGGTCTGGTGCGTGGGTGGGCTAGGCAGGCTGACGCCTTCGGGAACTCCGCGGATGGCAGCAATCAGCTTGTTGACCTTGTACCACATGAGCAGACCGCCGTCGCCCGGTTTGGCCCCCTGGCCGTATTTGATCTCCACCGCACAGGGATCTTCTTTCATCTCGGGGATGGCGTGGATAATTTCGTCCCAGCCAAAATAGCCGCTGGCAATCTGCAGGATCACATACTTGAGAAAACGCGAGCGCAGCAGGCGCGGGGGGCAGCCGCCCTCGCCGGTGCACATGCGCACGGGCATGCCCAGTTCCTCGTTCAGATATGCGACCCCCATCTGTAGGCCTTCCCACATGTTGGGGGAAAGGGCCCCGAAGGACATGCCCCCGATCATGAGCGGATAGATCTCCCGAACCGGCGGCGTCCAGCCGTTCTCCGCCATGAACTTCAAATTCTGCTCGGGCGGCAGAACGCGGCCCAGCAAGGTGCGCAGCTCGAATTCGTGCCGTCCTGCGTCCAGGGCCGGGTCGGTCAGCATGGATATGCGGATGAATTTGATCTGGTCCAGCAGGCTGCCGGTATCGTTGCGCCGGCCCCCGCGCCGTCGGGCTTGGCCGCCGCGGTCGATGTGCATGCGCAGCTTGTCGATTTCATCACCGTGCATGGGGATGACGGCATCGTTGGGGCAGACCATGTTGCACATGGCGCAGCCGACACAAGCGTAGGCGGGATCGGTTTTCTGGCGGATCCCGTAATAGAGCTCGTACTGGTTCTGCGGAGCTTCCAGAATGCCCACCGCCGGGGCCATCTGCCGCTTGCGAAAGACCCCCAACTCGATGGCGTTTACCGGGCAGGAGGCCGTGCAGCGGCCGCAGAGCGAGCACTTGTCCTTGTCCCAGGCGATCTGCCAGGGCAAGTCCTTGATGCTCAGTGAGAAAGGTGCAATGGGTCCTTCTGGCTGCATATCTTGACCTCCTGACGATCCGCGTTCACGATGGCGGTGTCCAGATGCATGGGTTGAAAATCCA
>JASJED010000331.1 GCA_030065585.1 Desulfobacterales bacterium
ATTTCATGAAAGATTCGGGTTAGCGGTGGATGCCGAAGGTCTGCATGGAGAAGACCGCCCGCTCGGCCGCGGTGCGCTCCTCCCGGGCCGCTTCCTTGTCGATCAGTTCGGCGCGCGGCCTGAGCCCCACACCGTTGGCCACCTGGATGGCCAGCCCGGGGCGGGCGTTCAACTCCAGAATCATGGGGCCCTTCTTGCGGTCCAGAACGATATCCGCCCCGAGGTAGCCCAAGCCGGTGATGTCGGCGCAGCGGCTGGCCAGTTCGGTGAAGGCGGGCCAGTCCGGCACTTCGAATGTGGCGAGATCCTTCTGCGTGTCAGGGTGGTGGGTCAGCGGCTGGCCGAACATGACGGCTTTGAGCGCCTTGCCGTCGGCCATGTCGATGCCTACGCCCACGGCGCCCTGGTGCAAATTGGCCTTGCCGTCCGAGGCACTGGTCGAGAGGCGGGTCATGGCCATGATCGGGTAGCCCTTGAAGACGATGACGCGGATGTCCGGAACCCCCTGGTAGGTAAAGCCGTCAAAGGCGTCCGAGAAGTCGACCATCTCTTCGATCATGGCCACATCGTTGTTGCCGCCCAGGCTGTAGAGGCCGCTCAGGGTATTGGAGGCGTGGCGCTCCACCGCCTTGAGATTGATACGGCTGCCGCTGGGTTTGATGAAGTCAGGGCCATCCTTGCCGGTGATCACCAGGATGCCTTTGCCGCCGCTGCCCTTGGCCGGCTTTACCACGAAGGCTTCGTGATCGGCCAGAAACCGGCCGAGTTCCTTGACGTTGCCCTGGGTTTTGACCACGCCCAGCAGTTTGGGGGCCGCGATGTCCGCTTTTTCGACGATCTCCTTGGTTTTGAGCTTGTCGTCCACCAGGGGGTAAAGCCGCCGTGGATTGTAGCGGGCGATCATGGCGAAGTTGCGGCGGTTCATGCCGACGATGCCGGCCTTACGCAGTTTGGCGGGTGATGTCATGCGCATGGGTCTACTCCCTCACCAGGGGTTCAAAGCGCCGCAACTCGCTCAGCCGGTAGCCGGTGTAACTGCCGATCATGATGATCAGCGCCAGCAAAACGAGCAGGAGTTCGGGAAAGGTGAAGGTCAGGTGGGCCACGTAGTTGTTTTTCATGACCAGGTAGATCAACGTGGCCGAAAGCAGGGTCCCGCCGCCTTTAACGAAGACATCCCGCGGTCCTTCTTCCTCCCACAGCACGGACATGCGTTCGATGGTCCAGGAGATGATGATCATCGGGAAGAAGGTCACCCGCAGCCCGGCCTCGATATCCAGCTTGATGCTGATAACGCTGATCGCCACATAGATGATGATCACGAAGACCAGGACGGCTGATATGCGGGGCACCAGCAAAAGGTTCAAGTGGCTTAGATAGCCGCGTAGAACGAGGCCGATGCCCACGATGAGGACAAAGAGCGTCAGCCCTGCCAGGAGATCGACCTGCAGAAACACCATGGCGATCAGGATGGGCATGAACGTCCCGGCGGTCTGAAGGCCCACGATGTTGCGCAGGAAAACCACGATCAGCGCCCCGATAGGAATCATCAGCAGGAGTTTGAAGGTGTTCTGATGGGCCAGGGGCAGACTGTAGATCGAAAAATCCACCAGCAGGCTGTGGCGGAACTTACCGTGTTTAATGGCCGCGCTCCGGGCCAGGCTTTTGCCTGCCTGGGTCGACAGACTTAGCTCGCTGTCCGAGCCGCCGGTGACTTCGAGAATCGATTCATCGTGCTTCGACCAGAGTAGAAAATGACGCGGGTCTTCCATCTCCGCACTGCGCGGGCTAAGCAGCCGCAGGCCCTCATTCGTTTGGATTTGAATATAGCCTTTCAATTTCTGCTTCTTCTTGGCGGCGGCGAGATCCAGTCCCTTGACGGCCCGGGCCTCGACACCGGCCATGTTCAGCAGCGCGGCCGCCAGATTGAGTTTCCCACCGAATTCATCCGCATCGTCCAACAGCCGCCGTGCTTTGGGATTGAGCGGGTCGTTCAGGGCCGCCATGATCAGGACAGCAATTTCCTCAGTGGTCTTGCCGGTCTGCCGCACCTCCTTGACGATGTTTTCGGCCGCCTTTTGGGGCGCATCGTCCATCGCCGGCACGGAAGCGGCATCGAATGCGGACGCGTCCCGTTGGGGGGCGTCGTCGCGCCGGTAGATGGTCGACTGCAGGAACAATGTCTGGGGCCCCTCTACGTTTTGCGCCTCCCAGACGATCCGGCCGCCTTTGATTTCAGAGGTGAAGTCACGGGTCAAGGAGGGGTTGCGCTCGAGGATGTCATGGAACTGGCCGGCATCGGGCAGATTCAATGATACCTGGACCGGACCGCCGTCGGCCGTGAAGGTGACGGTGGCCTCCACGGTCCAGACCGTTTCCTTCTCCGTGGGTGTGAGGGGAAAACCCAGTTTGATGTGTTTGTAAAAGGCGAGGCCGCTGCCGAGCAGGACGAGGACGAGAACGATGACAATCAACTGGATGCGCGATTTCATTAGTTGCCCTCGCTCATGGGGGTGGTGGTGTTTTTCCGCGTGACATCCACGATGAATTCACCCTGCAAGAAATTGCGGCCGATCAGCACCGGATAGGTGAAGGCCGAGCGGTCGGTGAGGGAAAACTCCCGATAGAGTTCCGCCTGGCCCAAAATGGCTTTCAGCTTGACCACCGGCCGGTACTGTGGATCGGTGCCGTGGCGGGTGATTTCGACCGTGCGGGTCAGCCGGCCCTCAACTTTGACTTTTTTGCCGCTGCGCCGGTCCAGGAGTATAAAACGCACCCATTTTTTGCCGTCGCGTTCAAAGCGCTCGATGTCCCGCGCGTCCAGGGACGAGGTTGTCGCCCCCGTATCGATGCGGGCGGGCAGCGTCAGGCCGGCCTTCACGATGGTCACCGGCTCGACTTCGCCGATGATCCGCATCCCCTGAAGCTGCTTCGCAGGGGGCGGGACTTTGACGGCCGCCGGTTCGACCGCGGCTTGTGGGGGTGCTTCCGGGGTCTTGGCGGGAGGCGACTCAACCGGTGCGGGGGGCTCTTTTGCGGCCGTCTCGACTGCATCGGGCCGCGACGATTTTTGGGAGGCACATGACAGCACCAGGCTCAACAGCACCACGACGATGAAAACGAACAATCCACGATCGGTCTTTTTGGACAGGCTCATTGCGCATTTCCTTATTGAAGCCAGCGATGAATGGTAATGCATGGCATGGTTGCTTTACGAGTTTGGCGCTTATTGGCGACCATCGCAGCCTATGGCTAGAAAATTGAACTAAATTGAGGCTAAACACCGTGTGTTTAGGGCGCATTTAGTTGATTGCCGCCTGAATCCGGTCTATGCCTCTTGCCCAAGCATGACTAGTATCACCCATTAAAGATATCTGATCAAGAGAGGTTCGCCATGCGTAAAATCTGGTTGGTTATCCTTATCCTGCTGGCGGCAGCCCCCGCCTTGGCCACGGAAGCCGCCGATGGGGCGGAAGCGGATGCGCCCGCCAAAACGGAACCTGCCGTTCGCCAACCCCAGGACCTCAAGGCAAAATTTACGGGCGCAGCGGCGGAGGTATTTCGCCTGATTGAAACCGAAATCCGTCCCGGCACCCGTCGCAGTCTGCGATGGTTTTCGCCCCAGGCCCCCGGTGGGTTTGCCGTGGCCACCCCGGTCATCGTCGTCAACGGAAGCCAGGCCGGACCGGTGCTGTGCCTGACGGCCGCCATCCACGGCGACGAACTCAACGGCATCGAAATCGCGCGGCGGGTCGTGAACAGCCTCGATCCGAAAAAGCTGCGGGGCGTCGTGGTGGGGGTGCCGATCGTCAATTTGGAAGGCTTCTGGCGGCGTGACCGCTATATCGGCGACCGACGCGACTTAAACCGCTATTTTCCGGGCAGCCCCGACGGTGCTTATCCCGGACGGGTCGCCTTTGCCCTGATGAAAGACATCGTCAAGCACTGCGACGCGGTGGTCGACCTGCACACGGGCTCCTTCTACCGCGAAAACCTACCGCAGCTCAGGGCCGACCTGGCCGTCAAACAGGTGGCTAACCTGGCTGAAGGCTTCGGGGGCCTCACCGTGCTCCACAATGCCGGCCCGCCCGGCAGCCTGCGCGGGGCCGCCACGGCCGCCGGCATCCCCACGGTGGTCATGGAAATCGGCGGCCCCCTGAGCCTGGAGCTCAAGAAGGTCGAACTGGGGGTGAAAAGTCTGGAGACGCTTCTGCACACCATCGGGATGATCGACCGGCCCCGGACCTGGTCCCGGCCCCAGCCGGTTTTCTACGCGAGCCAATTCGTTCGCGCTGAAGTCGGCGGCATCCTGATCAATAGAGTCAAGCTGGGCGCCAAGATCAAGACCGACACGGTCCTGGCCGAAATCATCGATCCGATCAACAACTCGGTCTTCGAGGTGAAGTCCCCTGCGGGCGGCACCATCCTGGGCCGAGCCCAGAACCAGTTCGTCAGCCCCGGTTTCGCCATCTTCCGCATCGGCCATAAGAAATCCAAGGAAGAGCTCAAACAAAAAGCCGAAGCCGAAAAAGAGACCCAGACCGAGCAGCTGATCGAAGAGCTGGGGGCTAATGAGGCCACGCGCGATCGCAAACCTTGATCGCACGCCCCCGGGATCGAAGACCTTTCAACAGCCGGCTAGCCCCTTGCCCATGAACGCGACCAGTGCATCACACAGCGGGCTGCCCTGACGTGCAAGGTCTTCGATGGCGGTCATATGATTCTTTCCGGTTTGAACCAGCAACTGCGCTTCCAGACCATTGGCTTTCCAGGCATCGTGAAAAACCGCCGCCTGGCGGTGAAACTCCAAAGACTCATTCGCCCCCAGCGACAGGAGCAGCGGAGGGGCGCTCGAGGGGATATTGAAAAGCGGGCTTTCCCGCCGAATGATTTCATGGGTCAGCAATAGCTTGGGCTGCACATAGGAATAGATCAGGGGCGCCAGATCAAAGATACCGCTGATGGCGACACCGCCCTTGACGGTATCCGGCGGGAGACCGTATTCGCCGGCCCAGTCGGTGGTGGCCAGCATCGCCGCCTGCTGCCCGCCGGCGGAATGCCCGCAGATGAAGAGGCGCTCGGGATCCCCGTTGAACTGCGGCCCTTCGCGGTGCATCCAGGCGACTGCGGC
>JASJED010000332.1 GCA_030065585.1 Desulfobacterales bacterium
CTGCAGGGTATGATGTATTGTCATACCGGAGGTGATTGAAATGGCTGCTCAAAAAATTGCAATTACAATCGATGATAAGCTATTAAAACAGTTGGATTTAATGGTGAAGTCCAAAATGTATCCAAACCGCAGCAAGGCGATCCAGGAGGCTGTTGCAGACAAGTTGCATCGCCTTGGGAAAATCCGCTTGGCTCAAGAATGCGCCAAACTCGATCCGAATTTTGAACAAGATATGGCGGAAGAGGGACTTTCCATGGAGAGGGGGGAATGGCCGGAATATTGAGAGGGGATATTCATTGGGCTGACTTGAATCCAGTCATCGGAAGCAAACAGGGCGGTTTTCGCCCTGTTCTAATTTTAAGCCACAACATTTTCAATGACCGGTCCGGCACTGTCATCGCGGTAGCGATTACAAGTCAGCCCCAGCGGGCAGGATTTCCGCTGACGCTTGAACTGTCCGACACAAAACTTCCCAAAAAATCATGGGCCAAAATCAGCCTGGTTCGTACGCTTTCGACCAAAAAAATCGGGAAAAAGATTGCAAGCGCTTCTCCGGAGGAACTTGTCAGCATTATAGATGGATTGAATGAGATAATCAGCGGCTAACATATCGCCGGTGCGGACAGCGCATCGCCCCCGCAAAGCTTGGACATTAGAGGTAAATCATGCCACTCGCGAGAATTGAGGTACGGAAAAGTCGTCCTAAGGAAGAGGTTGCTGCGCTTATGGAAGCAGTTTACCAAGCACAGCGTGAAGCCCTAAAGGTGCCTGATGGCGATCGCCAAATCCGCTATATTGAGCACAAGCCCGAGCACTTCGCGGTGCCGCCGGGAAAAACGGAAAACTACACTCTGGTTGAGATTGTTTTGTTTCCGGGGCGGACATTGGATGCGAAACGTAATCTCTATCAATCGATTGTCCGCAGGTTTGGTGAGATTGGCATCGCTCCGGCCGATGTCTTCATTGTCTTGTATGAGCCGCCCCTTGGTAATTGGGGCATACGCGGGGGCTTGCCCGCATCTGAGGTTGATCTTGGCTTCAATCTAAACGTCTGAAATTTCAAAATTGCGTTGGGCAATCAGAAAATGCAAGATGCTTGTCCAATTTTAAACGGTATACCTGGCACTGATCGAAGATCAACCGGATAAAGCAACAATCTCCTTTCTGACGTCCTCAAGAGCTAATCGTCAAGATACCGAATTCAGTTTGTGGGTTTTCATCAGTTCCCCAACCAGTCGGGCGACAATCACGGCCGACGCATCGTCGGGGTGTCTAATCTCGACGCCGGCCTCCTCTGAACAGGATTGCCAAAGCGCTGTATTGACGGATGCCAGGCCAAATGCGTTGCGGACATGGTCGACGAGGTCGATGGTCAAGTCGCCGACTTCCTCGGCGCTCGCTTTGGCGATGGCCGCCTTGTCCTTCAGGGGGAGTTCGTCAATCAGGATTTCTACGGCCGCTTCAACCGTTGTGGGTAATGCTTTCCCTGCTTGCGTGTGCTGACACGAGCGGGGGTGTTCATTTCGGTCGTCAATCAAAGTACTGCTCCTGCCACGGTACTGTCTATTGCTAAGGCGATAATGCGTTGGGCACACACACCTGCCTGTTTTTCCGGAAAACTCACGATACGGACAATTGAAGGCAATGTCGTTGCTCACGATCAGCGCATTCTGGCCGTTTTTATCCACGACGGTGCAGATCGGATGCCGCCAGGCCTTATCCAGGCACTTATATCCGAACAGACATTTCGTGGTTTTGCTGATGGCTTTGTCGTCCATGGCTATTTATTTAGTGCCCATCCCTAAAAGGCATCTTTCGGGCCAGGCCGGCGTTCTCGCGATTTTGAAATCCTCGACGTAGCTTGACTACGCATCGCTTCGCGATGCCGACTGCGTCGTCAGTATAAAAATTGCTGCGGCCTTGGCCTGAACCAAAATCTACCATTTCTGGATGGACACTATTTAGATGAATTAATCAGATCGTTTGGCCCAAGCAGAAATTCACCTGCCCGGCAACTAAGGCAATCTAACGTGGAGCCGGTTCCAAGTCTCGACCGAATTAACGCGATTTTTGACATTTCGCGCCAATCAAAGGCCCGTCCCCGGGCGGGTTGATAAGGTTTGTGGCCAATATTCGGTGATGGGGAAGGCCTATCGCTTCCAAGGGAGAGGGTCGGGGAGCGGTCCGCCCCCTGGTGGGAAATGGCAATCGCGAAACGGATCAGTCCGAGCCACTTATGGCATCGGAGACCCCCATAACCTCATCCGCCATCGGTCTGTTTAACCCGTAAGACGAGGACTGCGGCGGAAAGGTTTACATGAAAATGCGGCCATATTCGCCGGGTCGAATTGGCGAGATTTGATTGTAGGGAGAAATCAGGGACGGTAGACGGTGAAGACCTGCTCGATCAGTTTCTGGGGGCCATAGTAGACTTGAAAGCGGTGTTCGCCGGGCACCAGTTCCCAGTCTTCGTCGAAACCGTATCCGATGACCTGGGCGATGTTCAACTGAGCCTTCCGGGTGTAGGTCGTCAAGCTGGATTTTTTTTTGTGACGCGGGTTTTTTACCGGGGGATGATGGCGGAAGATCCGCAGTTCGATTTCCTTGTAGGCCGGTTCGCCCACGATGATGAACCGCAGGCCGAACCGGTGACCCTTGACGATCGGGATCCGGGTGGTTTCTTCGACAAATTTGATTTTCTCGTAGATATTGCGCCGGCCTTGCTGGCCCGCGCCCTTCTGCCGCTTGATCAGGTTGGCCTCGTAGCGGCCGGCCTTCAAAACTTTGGCAAGTTGGATGACGACGGCATCGTCGCTGCAGACCGGACCCACCCCAACAAAGAGCAATAAACCAATCAATATACCGGCCAAGAAGCCTGTTCGCATTACCTTTCCTTTGACGCTACGAGATGACGGCGGCTGATGATTGCGAAGCCCCGTCGCGTTCAGCAATCACGCAGCTATTCTATCCGAAAAACGCGGGCAGTTCAATGCGCCCCCGCCGGCGGTGCCGCGGTATCATCGTGAATCGCGGAGAGGGGCCGATCCGAAGGCCTACCAGGTTGCGGATTGCAGCCGTGAAATCGGATGGTGATGTCTTGTGGGCGGTGTGGCAGGCCAGGAGGGATTCGAACCCCCAACCCTCGGATTTGGAGTCCGATGCTCTACCAATTAGAGCTACTGGCCTGCAAATGGGTCGGCATGGCGGTGTGAATCCGCCGGTTGGGCGAAAGCGGTTTCCACTTAGCCCAGAATCGGATGGATGTCAATTGACGCATCATCGGCCCGTGCATTGCAAACCCCAGGCGCGGGTCCGACGTAGAATCCGTTGTTAGACCTTGCGGCGGCAGCGGGGTGTGCTGAAAAAAGTGCTGTGAATGGCATTGACCCCGCTTTCCAGGTCTTTCTTTTTAACCAGGAAATAGAGCGCGGCGCGCGAAGGACCGAACGAGATCATTTCCACGTTGACCCGACAGTCGGCCACCGCCGAAAAACAACGTGCCGCGATTCCCGCGCGGTGCTGGATACCGTCGCCGACGATGCCGATCAGGGCCACGTCCTCCTGGGCATCGATTTTCCGGAAAGGTCGTGGGGCGATCCCCATGAGCGCTTCACGGGCGGCGACCAGATCCTTGCGGGCCAGCAGCAGGCTGATGCAGGTCTGGGACGTGACCACCGATTTGATGTTGATCCCCCGTGCCGCGATCGCGCTGGAAACCTGCCCCAGGATGCCCGGGCGGGCGCCGACGCCGGAGGCATGCACCTTCAGGATGCCGATATCGCAATCGTGGGCCACGCTTTTAATGAACTGGCGGCTGCGGGGACTGCGGGAGCGGATTTCGCTGCCGGGGGCTTCCGGTGCCAAGGTGTTTCTGATGGTGATACGGATGCGTTTTTTACGGGCCGGCTCCACCGTGCGGGGGTGAAGAATGCGGGCCCCGAAATAGGCCAATTCGGCCGCTTCTTCGTAAGACAGCACGGGAATCAGTTCGGCCTCGGCCACCAGGCACGGATCGGCACTCATAAAGCCCTGGGTGTCTTTCCAGATCTCGAGAACCTCGGCCTGCAAGGCCACCGCGGCCACCGCCGCGGAATAGTCGCTTCCGCCCCGGCCGAAAGTGGTGATGTCGCCGCTGGGGCTGACCCCGAAAAAACCGGGTAGCAGGAGAATTTTGCCGGGGCCTGTCAGCGGGGCCAGATGATGTTGGAAGTTGCGGCCGGTTTTGGTCAAATCGGCCGTGGCGTCACCGAATTTGCCATCGGTGATCAGGCCGATTTTATGCGGCAGCCGGTAAGTTGCCGATAGGCCTTGACGGCACAATGCCGCGGTCAGAAGCTGGGCGGCAAGACGTTCCCCGAAGCTGCTGATCACGTCTTTCAGACGGGGCGTAATCTCGCGGGTGAAGTTCAACCCGTAAAACAGGCGTTCCAGGCGGTTGAGACTCGTGCTCAAGTCGCGATAGTAGGCCTTCAGGGCCGGTTTATCCGGGACGATGCAACGGGCGACCTGATGGTGACGGTGTTTCAAGCGATCGATTAAACCGGGGATGGCGGCTTCATCCATCAGGGCCGCGGGCATACTCTCGATCAACAGATCCGTGACACCGTTCAAGGCCGAGACGACAAACACATGGCCCCGGCCGCGATCGGCCATCAAGGCCACGATGCGGGCGATGGTCTTGGGATCTTTCAGGCATCCGCCCCCCACTTTGATGATTTTCATCAAGGACTCCCTGTTGCCAATTTATGCTACGCGGCTCGGATCCGTATGGGTTCTAGCCCAAATTGCCTGCCGCTGCAAGATGGATTGTCGCGGCGCGGCGATAGGGCTGTCCAGCGGAGGGGCTGGCCATAAAACCTTTGGATGCGTTTTGAAATGTAAAATGAAATCGCATGCACCAAGGTGACCGATGAGGCGGGCGTGGAATACTACTGCCCACTTTGCATTGCTGACCGAGTGCTACTGTTGGATGATGGGGCTGGAGATGATTGTGTCGAAACCGATGTGGTCCACCGCTATTCGGGCAATATCCGTGTGGTTTAATCGGGCCTGAATTTGGACAATGCGTTTGTGAACTTCCGCCTTGTCGGTGGCGCGTGGCAATCGCATTCAAGCGTGCGGGACATCTA
>JASJED010000333.1 GCA_030065585.1 Desulfobacterales bacterium
GATTCCGGAGCCTACCTTTTCGATACGGGCCAGGGCATGACCCTGCCGCACAACGTCCGGCAGGGCGGTCTGCGATTGGAAGACCTCGACGCCGTCATCCTGAGCCACGGGCACTACGACCACACGGGCGGGCTTGCCTGGGTTATAGAAAAGACCGGCCCCATCGACATCCACGCCCACCCGGACGTGTTCACCCCTCACCTGGCCCGGCTTGAAAGCGATCCATCGCAGCCCCCCCGCCCCGTCGGCTGTCCGCGAACGCAAGCCGATCTGGAAAGCGCCGGCGGGCGGTTTGTCTTCCACGCGGCCACCGCGCAACTTGCTCCCGGACTCTGGTTTATCAGCGGATATGAGCGCCAGCCGGCCCAGACACCGGACGACGGGAAGCTTGTGCTCGCCGGCGCGGACGGACCGATCCCCGATCCGATTGCCGAAGATGCCAGTCTGCTTCTGGAGACCCGATCCGGCCCCATACTGCTTTTGGGGTGCGCCCACGGCGGCCTTCTCAATATTCTGGATCATATCCGGGAGCGTCTCGGGGTCAGACGCCTGCATGCCGTACTCGGGGGCACCCATTTGATGTTCTACGCTTCCGCCCAGATTGATGCCGTGATCGAGGCCTTGGAATGCTTCGCGGTGGCGCTG
Organism: Desulfobacterales bacterium; assembly: GCA_030065585.1. Classification (GTDB taxonomy): domain Bacteria; phylum Desulfobacterota; class Desulfobacteria; order Desulfobacterales; family UBA5852; genus JABZFP01. The sequence goes on from JASJED010000333.1 coordinate 646, forward strand.
GTGGGGGTATCACACTGTACCGGTGACCAGGCCGTCATGCATCTCGCACAGCATTTCGGAAGGCGATTTCAGAGGGCGGCGGCCGGCAGCGTGTTTCGCTTCTAAACGTTAGGGGCTCTTCAGGCTCTCCAGCCGACCGTGCCACGAACAGCAGTCACAAAAAGCCTCGGTCTGCAAGGTGATCTCAATCTGGTCCAGATTGTCGGGATCCGGAATGATGTCTTCTCCGGGGCACATGAATCGATAGGTTTCAAACGGATCCTGGGGATCCTTGGCATAGAATTCCTGGCAGCCGCATTGGGGGCATTTCATGGTGGGTTCCTCGACGCGGGCCACGCGCCCGTCCAGGGGCCGGTGGCCGGTCCTGTTGGTTTTAACTCCCTTTCTAAAACAAATGCAAAATATGTTCGCGAGACGTCCGGCGAAGCCCTAAAAAGGATGCCTACACGGCGCACGCCGTAATAGCGATGGTTTCGTCGCAACCTCGCGGTTGGACATTTTCCCCGACGGCCAGCTAGACGCGGCTGCTGCCCAGCAGGGTGCAGAGCATATCACAGGCATCGGACATGTTCAGGTTGCGCATGTTCAACACCAGGTGATAGTGATCCGTCTGATTGTAGTCCACCTTGCCGAATTTGCGGTAGAGATTGACGCGCCGTTTGTCTTCCATGGCCACCGCCAGGACAGCCTGTTTCTTCGTCAGTTCAAAGCGCTTCTGGACGTATCCGATCCGGTTTTCGAGGTCGGCCACCAGGAGAAGATGATAGGTATCCGGGCGGTCTTTGAGGATGAACTGGCTGCCGCGACCCAGGATGATGGCATCGCCCTCGTCGGCAATCTTGGTGATCACCTGGCTGAGCATATCGGTGTAGATCTCTTCATCCCGCAGGCCATGGTCGGAACTCAGGATCACTTCCATCAGACTCTTGGGCACCAGCGTCGAGAGAAATTTCTGAAATTTCCCTCCGGCCTCCTTTTCCATGGAGGCGACCCAGTCCGTTGAAACCTTGGCCTGCTGGGCCACCATCTGAATCAGTTGGTTGTTGAAAAAGGAATAGCCCAGCCGTTGGGCGATCAGTTCCCCCAGTTCATTGGCACCGGTGCCGAACATGCGTGATATGGTGAGGACCGCCATGCTAACCTCCAACCGTGGTTAGGACCTGGGCTTGAATTACGGGAAACAGCGTGATGGTCCGTCGGCGCCGCGAACCCTACCTTTCGGGAATCAACCGGAGCGCAACCACCGGTTCGGACCTGGCAACCATCGCGATGGGCCAAGCACGCGATCTGAATTCAGGTGTGTCGGTGGCGCCGGACCGGCCGTCACCCGCCAAGCGCATTCCAGGGGGAGAAAATGAGATTCGCACGTACAAGGTGGCTTGCGTCTATGGTCCATACTAGATTTCGGGAGATTTGACAATTTCCAAAATACCGCTTGGGGGGATAGCCGGACATGTTGATTCACGGGTGCCCCGCCAGCGCGCCGACGCCCCACTGAATATTCCCTGATTTCGTGGTTCCGCCCTCACCACTTAAGCCCTAATAATCAAAGCCAAAGGGCGGCAGGTTTTAATAATTGCCTGCCGCCCTTTTGGCATGTTGGTTACCGTCAACCCCGGAGATGGCCCCGGGGGTGGTCAGGTTCGCTGCGACCGGATCACGACCTACGGGTTTTGAACACGGTCGTTATGTTTGGCACACTAAATTTGCGACTGGCCCGGTTTTGTTTTTATCCAGCCGTATCGGCTCCTTACGGCTTAGTTCCCCGTCGCTTCGCGCGTGCTCTTTGGAGCGGTTGATATGCGCTGCTCTTTCGGCAGCCGGATCGTTTCCCGCTTGGTCAACTCGCCGCTGTGCACACCCTGGTGAATGTGCTTATGTTGGCGCACTTGGCGGTTTTCAACCTGCCCGGCCACGGCCGCGTCCAACACCACCAGTCCAAACACCTTCGCCGTCTTCACAATACCCCCTTTTTTTATTCAGGATTCATCATTTATTGGGAATTTTAAGCATTGAAAGCGCCCTCGGCGGAATCCGGCTGACAGGGAAAATGAAAAATCAGCCTAATAAAAACCTTGGCACCGTCGATCAAATGCAAGATCCGTATATTGGCAAAGATATGGCTGGTGGCCTGCTAAATTCTGTTGGAAAATCAACCTGTTTAAACGTTACCCCAATCGCCGCCGGAGACGGCTTCGTAGCCTTCTGGCGTCAGAAAAGCGCTGCTTTTGAGGCTGTTCATGTCCACCAGACCGCGATCGAACAGCGTCTTAAGCCCGTCAAACACGTCGCTAGGAGCCAAGGGCAGGGCCGCAACGATGTCGCTGATGTCCAGGATCCCCGGTGGCCCCTTGAGATCCCACTCCTTGGCCAAAAGCTTCAATATCTGTTGGTCGGTTTCAACGGTCACTGTGTATTTTCTCTAAGCATCCTCTTTGATTCGAGTATAAATGGCGCTTCGGGTCGGAAACCGCACCCGAAACCGCCGCCCCGTACGGGGTCAAACGAACAGGGTGTCAAGCAGGCCGTCAATCACCGACCCCGTAAATCCAAGAAAAATATAAAGCCCGAAAACGGATCGACGCACCAGGGCGAAGACAGCCAGGGCGGCTGGAATCGAGGATACGGCCCCGGCGGTCATGAAGGCCAGTCCAGCCCCGGGAGACATGCCCATCAGGGCCTTGCGTATGAACGCCAGACTGGGGGGGACCTGGTCGGGATCCATCAGACCCACCAGAAGGATTCCGACTAAAAGGGCCCATACGACACGATCGCTTACGATCGGCATCCATCCCGACGGCAGTGCAGGTCGGGGAAGTCGTGAAGCAAGGATTTTCATCGCCCGCCTCTCTTTTATAATTTTTAGAATTATCGATATTAACACTTCCCCTGAACCGACCCCTCCGCGTTCACCATTTCGTATTTTCGCATCATCCTTTTCAGAACGGTTGGCTGGATAAAATCGAATCGCCTCTTTAGCATTCCCGTGACATAGCCCCATAAGGCATGCTATAGGGACAGGCTTTGAAAGACCGCGAACCAGGAGATGCGCTGCGCGGCAATCTGAGATCCGCCCATCGTCATCCTTGCCTGACGCCAACCTCCCCGGCCCCAATGGCGGCCGGTCGCAACCAAACCGCAGGAGGATTCAATGAAGTCCATACACCGCAGGGCCGCCCGACCGGCCTGCCTGGTGCTGACTGTCATCTTATTGGGTGCCTGCTCCGCCCCTGGCCCCGTTGTCCGCCAACAGGGCAATCTGGGGGAGATTCAAAAAGTGGCGATCCTGCCGTATATCAACATGGCGGACCTGCACGGGACCGACACCGGCGTTCGCAGTCCCATAACCGGACGCGTCTTTGTTACGGGCCCGGTCACCGATCAGGCCGACCGTTTCATGACCGATCAGCTGATTTCCCGCGTGCAGCAGGACACCGAATTGACAACCGTGCCGTCGCGTGATGCCGCGTCGATCCTGGAGACCCTTGCGCGCATCGAAGGGCCGCAAGCAAGCCGACGTCAGCAGATCGCGCGGACCGGCAAACGGCTGGGCGCCGACGGCATCATCTTAGGACATGTCTACCGCTTTCGGGAGCGCAGTGGCGGTGGCATGGCCTCGGAATCACCCTCTTCGGTGGCCTTTGATCTGTATCTCATCGACTGTCGCCAGGAGCGCGTTTTGTGGTCGGCTTTTTACGACTATACCCAGCAGGCTTTGAGCGAAAACCTGGGCGGCATCGGCAACTTTTTCCGGCGCGGCGGCCGTTGGGTAACCGCCGAAGAACTGGCCGCCAAGGCCCTGGAAGACATCTTCGAAGATTTTCCCGGCAAATAATCCCATCTAACGCGGAAGCCGGGAATCGGATCGATAGGTGAACGATTGCAGACGACGATCAGGCTAGATGTCGCATGACGGTTTCCATATCCAACAAAATATTTCACAATATAAAATCTTTCTAAAACGATTCCCCGTGCGCCTGACCACGCTCTTCAGCGTTTTAGGATTTCGCGGCAATTGTTTCGTATTGGGAGGCATTCCCGCTTAGCTGGATTCAGGTTCGATCAGAACTGATTTTCGTGGCTGACGGCTGAGGAGGGTCTCGCCGCGGAAACCGAATTGGTGGTACCAGTCGATCAGCTGCCGGCTACTGATTTGGTGATCTTCACCCGCCCCGGATAGCGTTTGTAGAAGCAATCTATAAAAAGATTTTCCTGCTGGCCCATAAAGAATTTCTTTACGATTACTTCAATATCTTCTTCGAAATGATGAGCGCTTCTTTTTTTTCCGCCCCGAGTCCGCGGGATTGACTTTGATGTTGCGCCCGCCGATGAATTTACCGTTCAAGGCCTTGATGGCCTGGTCCGCCTCCGAGTTGCTGGGCATTTCCACGAAACCGAAGCCCTTGGACTGGTTCGAGCGGTGATCCTTGATGACCTTGGCCTCCTGCACCTCGCCGAACTCGGCAAACAGGGTTT
>JASJED010000334.1 GCA_030065585.1 Desulfobacterales bacterium
GGCGTAGTCCTGCCCTTCCGGTGTCTGGAGCCCCCCATGGAAACTGACGAACCCTTGGAGATCAGCCCCCGAACGGGCCAGTTCGAGCACGGCCGCCCCACCGAAGCAATAGCCCATGGCCACGGCCCGGCCGGTATCCGCCCCCTCCATAACAGCCTGCTTCAAGGCCGCATTCATGAGGGCGCGCATCTTAGCGCGGTCTTTATACAGTTCACCGGTATGCTGGCGCTTGTCTTTGACTTCGGTGGGCCTGACGCCGGCCCCGAAGAGGTCGGCCGCAAACACGGCATAACCCATCGCGGCCAACATCTCGGCCCGCTTGACCTCGTAGTCGGTCAGGCCATCCCAGTCGTGAATCAAGAGCACCAGCGGCGCCCCGGCGGCGGGGCTCACATAATAGCCCTCGTAGGGGTTGCCGTCGACTTCATAGGCAACCTGCTTGCCGGCCGCCGCAGCGCTGGAAGCCATCAGCAGAATCATCAGCCACATAGCAAAGGATTTCATCGTCTACCTCCCTATATCCAATTGAACGCAGTCCTGTAATCACCTGCGCCGGATTTGGATTGGTTGGATTGGTTGGTGAAGGGGTCTAGCAATCCCGGCTGTCGTGTAACGAGCCAAGGTAGGTCATGAAATATGGAATGTAAATGCCTCGCGCGCCATGTGCCGCCGGTGAGGAGAGGGCACGACCCAAAAACGCTCTTGCGCGGGGCTTGGCAGGCGGCTGCCCGAATTGAATGGCGCCCACAGACAAGACGGGCTGAATCGATCCATGCGATCCAGCCCGTCTTTAAAAGCGGCAAAACGTTTCAGGAATCTAAATCAGATTCTTCCCGGCCTTGAACGTAACGGCATTGCGACCCTTGATCTTGATCTTTTCTCCGGTTTGGGGATTACGTCCCATGCGGGTCTTGCGGTAGACTTTCTTGAACGTCCCGAAGCCCACCAGGGTCACGCGGCTGTTGCGCTTCTTAAGCCCTTTGGTGACGCCGTCGATAAACGATTCCAAGGCGGCCTTGGCCGCCACCTTGGAGATCCCCGCATCCTTAGCCATTTTTTCGATCAAATCTGCTTTGGTCACTGTTCCTCCTCTGACGGATTGTAATTGAAAATGGATTGGCCCCGACCTAACTATTTTCGCTTTAGAATAAAATATAGAGAAATGCAATTAAAAAAACCTTTCAGTGAAAGGTTTTAGGGCAATTAATCGCTCCAATCGCTTAAATGACCGAGGTTTTCCGAGGGTAATTCAATCAAGTTTACATTTTGAGGCCGATGCTTTAAATTGATCGAAAGAGGCGGCCGGGCGTTTGGCCGGCCATGATGAATGCCACCTGCATCAAACCCAACCGTGTGGCGGCCTTCCTATGAGAATACGTTGGATAACAGCGGCACTCCCTCTTCTGCTGATGATCGGATGTGCTTCCTATTCTCCGGGGGAATTCGACTTCTCCGGCCCCTATCCCATGGTTCGCTTCGCGGATGGCACGGAATACGAATTGCCCAGCGGCAACGGTATGCATTGAATCGCCGCCCGCCGGCCCGTCCAGCGAATGCCGCCGCGGGAAGGCGCGTAAGCCCCTGCCCAAGCGCCATCGCCGACCGCAAGCTTTCCGGCATGCGCTTAGCGGCCGGCGGAACGTCAATCCTTGAGTTTAGCCGCAACCTGCGCGACATGTTTCCCCTGGAAGCGGGCGGCCTCCATTTCGTTAGCACTGGGCATTCGTTCCCCTGATCCACCGGCGATCGTAGAGGCCCCGTACGGCGATCCGCCCGTGATTTCATCGAGACGCATCTGCCCCTGGAACGCATAGGGCAGCCCCACGACCACAAAACCGTGATGCAACAGGCTCACATGGAAGGTCAGAATCGTAGACTCCTGGCCGCCGTGCTGGGTGGCCGTACTGACAAAAACGCTACCGACTTTGCCCACCAGCGCCCCGCTGGCCCAGAGCTGTCCAGTGGCGTCCAAGAACTGGCGCATCTGACCGCACATGTTGCCGAAGCGGGTGGGTGTCCCGAAAATGACGGCATCGGCCGCGGCCAGCTCGTCGATCGTACACGTCGGCACCTGCGCCATGGACGCCTGGGCCTCGACGGCGCCCATTTTCTCGAGCACTTCCGGTGGCAATGTTTCGGGAACCCGCCGCAGAACAGCTTCGGCGCCGTCAACCTGACCAACACCCTCGGCAATGGCGGCCGCCATCTGATGTACATGACCATAAGTGGAATAGTAAACGATCAAAACCTTCATGAGCTTGTCTCCTTTCCGTAACGACAGGTCAATTCACACCTCGCAAAACCGGCAAGGAAGCACAAACGCCGGCGCGAGGTACGCAACGGAATCGAAGGGTAAACATGGATGCCGGGAGTGCAATAAGGCTCAGGGCTGCCGGTGTGCCCGGCGATACGGTCTCCCGCCGCAAAAGGGACTCGGCAGGATCGACGGCTGGCTGGTCAAGCCGCTGTCGGCGACAGCTTTTCGCGCACGAACATGGGTGTACCCGGAGACTGGGCCTGACGCCTGGCGTAGGTAAGGGGGGTGCGGCGTACAAAGCCCATGGCCTGGTAGAGACTTTGTAGACGTGGGTTGCGGGTGAGCGAAATGACGCGGGTGTATCCCCGTCGGCGCGCTTCGGCCATGAAGGCATTGACGGTGAAGATACCCACCCGCTGGCCCCGGAAGCGGGTCGAGATGGCCAAGGCCCCCAGTTCGGCGGTTTGTGCGTCAACCGTTTTGAGTTCGACGCAGCCGACCACGATGCCGTCGATCTGGGTCATGTAGAAATTCTTACGGTGGGCGGCGACATAGGCGCGTCCGCGCGGCTTGAGATAGCCTTTGGTCTTGTAGAGATCCAGAATGGCACAGACCAGCTGCACGTCGTCTTCGTTCACGACGGGCAGAAAGCGCTCTTCAAAGTTGTTGGCAATCAGCGTGCCGCTGCCCTCCACGGCGAAGAGTTCGTGTTTGATGGCATGGCGTCGCGCCGGCAGAATATGGACCCGATCCAGGTGCCCCTGGTCGATACGATTGCAGATTTTTTCCAGGGCGGAGCGAAAACTGGCGTTGGCAATCAGGTGCCCGTAGCTTTGCATCGTATCGCGGGCCGCCCCGGTGCTGAGCGTATTGAGGCGGCGGCCCTGGGGATCGGTGAGATATTTGCGCTCCAGGAAGATCAGCTTGAATGCCGGGCGGCGCGCCAGGACGGTGGCGTAGAAGTCCGCATCGGCCTCGATGCGCACGACGCGGGTTTCCGGCAGGCGGTCGGCCAGTGCCCGAAAATGCTTCTGGTTGGCAAAACGGTTGGCCATGTTGTGATACAAGGTGGTCTTGATACCCTGCCGATTCAAAAATTTGAGGTCGTTGACGATGGCCGCGAAAAAATCACGCAGAATCCCCTCGCGACAGGCAATACTCACCTGACGGCCGGACAGAATGCGGGTGTATTCTTCGATGTACAGACGCGGCATGACGGCATCCTGCAGCTTGGAGTATAACTAATTCAGATCGCGCCGGTATTTCTCCCTCAGTTCACCGGCTATGGCCGTGAACAGAATAGGAATCGTTGATAGACGGCGGAATAGGTCGCGCTGACGTCAAAACAATCCGGGTCGTCGAAATGCTGCATGGTTTCGTCGAGTTCTTCCACGAACTTGTCGATCGAAAACCGCAGGGTACGCTTCTCGATATCCAGGATGATTCCCGGAAAATGCTCGGCCGCCTGGACGTACATATCTTCGTAGTAACTGTAGTTGGGCAGCTGCGGCCAGAAAGGCACGTCCAGCAAGAGAGCCGCTGCAAGCGCCCGGTCGACGTCCACGTGCGGCATGACCGCCATGGCGGTGGTCAGAAGATTTCCGGGTATTGGCCCCTCGTCTGTCATTGGTCATGATCCCGTTAGCATTTGCATTCAGATCGGCAGATCGACAATGTAACGGTGAAATACCATTGTTGGCAATACAAAAAGAAAAACCCCTTGGAGGCCCGTGGCCGGGATTCAGCCGATCGTCGCGACATTGGGTGGCGATCTACTTTGCGGCGCAGGCTTTGTTAGGGCGACGAGTCCATAAAAAAACCTGCAAATGCGAACCTTCACTTGCAGGTTAATTATCGATAGGCCCGATGCGACCACCGATGGTCACGCGAGCCAGGTCAACGCTTGTCCGACACGGCGCGGTCCAACGGCTGCATAAGGATGGCCTGTTCCCGGCGTTTTGCTACCTGATCCGGGAAGACCAGCAGGCGACCGCTTTCCGGCATTTCGTAGGCTTCGAATACGGGTGCTCCCGAAGCCCCACGATCGGACCGCTGACGGTCCCGAGGTGCTGTCCACGGCCAACCAAAGCGCGGTGCCCCATCTGTGGGGGCGTCGAAATCGATCACGATACCCGACTCCCCCATTTCGAAACGGTTCATTGCCTTGAAGTCCTTTGATTTTCGACTTGCGACGGCCCCCGGTGGGTCGAGCCCTCCCATCATCCTTGAGGTAACGTTGTTGCTGAAATTGATGACCCGGCCGCTTTCGGGCAGCTCGAATTCAATTTTTTCTTCCATGGCCGCGGCGCTTGAAACGCTTAGGCCCAGGATGGTGGCAATCGCCATGATGGTGAAAAGAATATGATATTCCATTTTTAATTTCCTTTCTTACCGCTGCCTGGCAGCGGTTGTGTTTTTATCGATTGGCTTCCCTGACCCAGGCGCATTGAAGATGCCTGATGGAAGCCGTCCCACCATATTGATCAAGCATATATTGTGCCATCTTTTTTACTATATTTTAAACGATTAACAATTAATTTTATTTAAAAATATTACAATGCTTTAAAATTGATTAAGTCGATAATAAATTACTTTTCAAAATAGATTTACTGTAAATTATTTATACACTTTCAATATTTATTAAATTAATTTTTTTTCAAAACAACATTTCCAAGGCGGTCGTCCGGCCACCGGCACCTTTCGGATGGAACCCGCCATCTCAGCGTACCCCCCCACCGGGGTGCCGATCCGGACGAGGGGATGGCCTTGGTTTTCAATCCGGATGAATCGGACGAGCACGCCCACCAGAGTACTGCGTTGACGCCCTCGTAATCAGGTATAAAGTAGTAAATTGGACG
>JASJED010000335.1 GCA_030065585.1 Desulfobacterales bacterium
GACGGTTTCGTAGAAGGTTCAAGATCAAGGCTTGCGAAAACCGAGGAATGAGGCGTACAAATGGTACGCCGCAATGACGAGGTTTGAAGCGTAACGCCGATATTGGACCTTCTACGAAACCGTCTTCAAGGAGGGCTTATGAAAGCCGCTGTTATAAACGCCTTCGGTGACACCGATCAGATTGAAATCGTCGACATCCCCCGACCCGCACCCCAGCCCGACGAGGTCCTCGTGCGGGTGAGAGCCGCCGCGGTCAATCCCAAGGACACCTTTATTCGCAAGGGGTATCTCAAAAAGTATACCGGTTCCGATTTCCCGATGCTGTCCGGCTTCGACTTTGCCGGTGAAGTTGCGGAAGTGGGCGCCGAAGCCGAAGCGCCGGCCGTGGGTACCGCTGTCTATGGCATGCTCGACGGCTGGGAGGGCAAAACCTGCGCCGAATACATGGCGGTCAAAGCCCACCAGCTAGCTGTCATGCCCGCCGAGCTGTCCTTCGAAGAAGCGGCGGCCCTGCCCCTGGTGTGCTCAACCGCCCTGCAGGCCCTGCGCGACCAGGCCGGGATTAAGCCCGGTCAGACGGTGTGCATCAACGGCGCGGCCGGCGGGGTGGGCTCCGCAGCCGTGCGGATTGCCAAAATCCTGGGGGCCGAGGTGACCGGCATTGCCAGTGCTGGCAACCACGATTTCCTGCGCGATCTGGGCGCCGATCACTGCGTGGACTATAACGTGGAGGACATCACCGCCTCCGAGCACCGGTTCGATATCTTTTTCGATGTTTTCGGCAACCAGCCTTTCGACCATGTGAAGCCGATTCTCAAACCCAAAGGCGTCTGGGTCTCGACCGTTCTGCAGTCCCATGTCTTCAAGAGCGTGGAGGCCACCAAGGACAGTCCCGGGAAAAAGGCTCAGCTGGTGATCGTGGCCGCCCACCGCGGCGACCTGGACCAGATCCGCGCGTGGGTTGAGGCCGGTCAGTTGAAACCCGTTATCCACGCGACTTATCCCCTGGAGGGTATTCGCGATGCCCACGCTCAGCAGGAAACCAAGCACACGCGGGGTAAGCTGGTCATCCGGATAGACTAGAACCTATGTTTGACGGTTTCGTAAAAAGTCCGATATCTGCGTTACGCTTCACGCCTCGTCATTGCAGCGTACTGTAAGTACGCTTCATTCCTCGGCATTCGCAAGCCTTGATCTCGAACTTTCTACGAAACCGTCTGGAGTATGACTTTTTACGAGTCCATCATTTATAACAGGCTGTGGAAAAACGTCATGAGCGCAGGCCAGACAAGGCAAAATCCGACGAGAAAGCGCAGTTTATGCGTAATAAATGAGCATTTTGAGGAGGAATTTAACACCGTATGGCCAAGCGCAATAGTTTATCAACAGCCTGTTAGGGAAAGCACGCATGCCACATTTCATCATCGACTGCTCTGAAAATGTCCTTTCTCTCGAACGCGAAGAAGCAATCCTGCGCGCGGTCCACAAGACGGCCGATGCCACCGGACTATTTAAGTCAAGCGACATCAAGGTGCGCATTCGGGCCTTTAAAAAGTATGCCGTGGGCAATACGAAAAAGAACTTCATCCATGTTTTTGGAAACATCATGGAGGGGCGCAGCACGGAAGCCAAAGCCAGCCTGTCAAAAGCCATCGTTTCGAAATTAAAATCGATGTTTCCGGAGATCCCCGTCATATCGATCAATATTAGGGAGTTTGAAAAGGCGACCTATTTTAACCGCGATATGCTTTAAGAAAGATAAGGTCTCCATCGAGGGATTTCCTGGCGCCAGCGAGCTTTGGCCGCACCATCGTGCCGCTCGCGACAATTTGGGGGGTGGAAAAAATAGCGGTCCAGCGCAAATGAATGCCACTATCCGGTTAATCATCGCCATTGCAGGCCTTGCCGGTCTCGGTATCATCGTCCACGAAGTCCTCAGGAAATGGCAGTTGATCGGCGCCGACCGCGGCATCCTCTGGACCATCGTCCCGCTGTGGGCGCTGTTGGCCCTTAGAGAAGCTTCGAGTTCGCTGTGGTTCCGGGAGAAGTTCCGCATGCCGACGCGGCTGGCCGGTGCCCTGACCGGTGTTGTGAGCGCTCTCCTGGTGGTCCTGGCGATCCTGGCCCTGATCAGCATTCCCTTCCTCTGGTTCGGGATTATCGAGGATCTGGCCAAGAGAGGCGGCGCGTCCCGCTAGGCTGATCTTGGTTGGAACACGACGAAGGAACCGATCAATGAACCTCCCGACATCGCATGATCGACCCAAGGTAAAGGTCATGCCGCCGTTTGTTTTCTTTGTCTTTCTGATTGGCGCCGGTGTACTGGAGTGGTGGCTGCCGGTGGACGAGGGTGCCGGGTTGCTTGGACTGCGGCGCTTCATCGCCTGGCCGTTGTTGCTGTTCGCGGGCTACATGGCCCTTTATGCCTGGGCTGTTTTCCTGAAGTCCGGCACCCATGTCGATCCGCGCAAACCCGCACTGAAAATCATCGAGGACGGTCCGTTTCGCATCTCGCGCAATCCCATGTACCTGGCCCTGGTGATCATCCTGGCGGCTTTGTCCATTTTACACCTCTCGATCTGGTTCTTGTTGTCCTGTTTCGGTTTATGGATCATACTGGATCGCAAGGCCGTTGTTCCCGAGGAGGCCTACCTGGAAGCAAAGTTTGGCGATCTCTACACGGATTACAAGTCGCGCGTGCGCCGCTGGATCTGACGCGGAGGGCCGTATGGCAGACCTTATGAAAAGTTCGACGTACTGTTCGATTATCATTTTGTTCGTGACGCTTCTCGCCAGCACACCGGTCGAGGCTTTCGATCGCTACAACCGCGTAAAAAAATTCGATCCCTATTTTACCAAGTACACGAAGCGCTATTTCGGGCCCGCCTTCGACTGGCGGCATTTCAAGGCCCAGGCCGTGGCCGAATCGCGCCTGCAGGCCGACGCCAAATCCCATGTGGGGGCCGTGGGTGTGATGCAGATCATGCCGCGGACCTTTGATGAGATCCGCAAGCGGCACCCCGTCATCAAGGGCACGCGCTATCAGCCGCGCTGGAACATCGCGGCGGGCATCTATTATGACCGGCAGCTCTGGAATACTTGGAAGGCCGAGCGGCCCTTTCGCGATCGGCTCAATTTCACCTTTGGCGCCTTCAACGCCGGCAAGGGGAACATCATCAAAGCCCAGAAGGCGGCCGCCAAGGACGGCCTGAACCCCAATTTGTGGCCATCGATCGAAACGAAGCTGCCGACGGTTACCGGCAAGCACAGCCGCGAGACCATCGGCTACGTCAATAAAATTGAGTCAATCACCGAGGTACTGCACTGATGGAATTGAAAATCGCCGCGTTGAATTTTCTGTATGCCGTATGCGGGGCCCTGCTGACCCTGGTTTTCATGGCCGTGGGCTACAAACTGTTCGACCGCTTGACCCCCTTTGACACCTCCCGTGAACTGGCTGAAAAGAACGTGGCCGTGGGCATCGTCGTCGGGGCCATTTTCATCGGCCTGGGGGTTGCGGTGGGGTTGGTGGTTGGTCTGGGACTAAACTAGTGTCCATCCAGAAAAGGCATCTTTTGGCCCAGGTCGGCGTTCTCGCTCTTTCGAAATCCTCGACGTAGCTGACTACGCCTGCGGTTTCAAAATCACTGCGGCCTTGACCTGAACCAAAATCTACCTTTTCTGAAAGGACACGAATTCGGTTCGCGCCTTGACCTGGAACCAAAATCCTATTTTTGAGAAACCTTTTGGCTAGGTTTCAGCGCCCTTTGAAATCCTTGACGTAACTGACCACGCGTCGCTTTGCGACGCCGACTGCGTCGTCGGTATAAAAATCACTGCGGTTTGTTGAACACCGACCATTGATAAATAATCGATGTGAAGTACCGCCGCAGGGCGGGGACCTGAACCAAAATCTACCTTTTCTGGATGGACACGAATTCGGTTCATGATTAGACCTATATCCGAAATCCTATTTTTGAGAAACCTTTTGGTTAGGTTTTACATAACCTGGCAGCGGGAGGGATGGACACATCATCCATGGTTTATAGTGTGACCGATGCCCTGCCCACCTCTAACAGCCTGCTGACGGAGGGATTCTATGATCACAGCCGCAAGTTCTTTCCCAGTGTTTACGGTCAATAACTTGGAGGCGGCCAAAGCTTTCTACACCGCCCATTTGGGCTTCGGGATTGCCTTTGAAAACGAGTGGTACCTGCACCTGGTATCCGATGCCGGGATCCAGGTCGGTTTCATGCTTCCCGCCCAGCCCACCCAACCGGAAATCTTCCATCCGGCCTACGACGGCCGGGGGGTGATTTTCAGCCTGGAGGTCGAAGATGTCGACGCAGCCTATGCCGAGGCCCGAAGACACGCCTTGAATGTCGTGTTGACACTACGCTCCGAGGACTGGGGCCAGCGCCACTTCTGCCTCGAGGACCCCAACGGCATCCACCTCGATATCGTCCAGGCCATCGCGCCCACAGAAGAATATCAAGAGGGCTATGTTATTTGATTGAGCGTCGATCGGTTTAACAGGCCGTAAAAAAGTCTCAACCGGGAAATATAGGTGCGTGCCTGATCGACTATGCCTGCTACCGACCTTTCACGCCGGCGACAGGGGTTCAAATCCCCTTGGGGACGCCACAAAAAATCAACAGGTTACACGATTGTTACCTGTGCGGCATAGTCCGGACACAAGCACCGGACACAAGATCTTAGAAGCCCTCGGATTAATTCCGGGGGTTTTCTGGTTTTGGGGGTTATCCTGCTTGGGCTTTGGGCTCGAAGGGAATGACTTTGCCAGGACCGTTCAAGGCGTTTTCCAATGCTTCGCGGGTTTCATCCAATCCCAGGGTCCGAAGATAACGGGCCGTGGTGTTGGGATTGCGATGGCGAAGCACCGCCTGGATCACAGCTACCGTCTCGCCATTCTGGTAGAGAATGGATGCCGTTAAGTGGCGTATGGCCATAAAGCCTTATCTCGAACTTTTAAAAAACCGTCCGACACGTAATTTATGATAGGTCCCTCAACTCTTCAGAAAATAAACGTTTTTCGAATAACTTAAGAGTGTCGATCCAGAAAGGGTAGGTTTTGGCTCAGGCCAAGGCCGCAG
>JASJED010000078.1 GCA_030065585.1 Desulfobacterales bacterium
GATTCGCCGTTCTGGCGGTCCAGATTCCCGGTGGGCTCGTCGGCCAGCAGCATGGACGGCTTTTGCACCAGCGCACGCGCCAAGGCGACCCGCTGCTGCTCGCCGCCGGAGAGTTGCGTGACCCGATGCGACAGACGCTGCGACAGCCCGACCCGATCTAAAAGCCGGCGGGCGCGTCGGCGGGCGGCGTCCCGCGAGTGACCGTTGATCAGGGCCGGCATCATGACGTTTTCGAGGGTCGTAAACTCCGGTAGAAGGTGATGGAATTGAAAGACAAACCCAATGGCGCGATTGCGAAAGGCCGCCAGGCGATCGGCGCTCATCGCGAAGACGTCTTTCTCCTCGAACAGGACGCACCCGTCATCAGGGCGGTCGAGCGTCCCCAGAATATGCAGCAGGGTCGACTTGCCGATCCCCGAAGCACCGACGATCGCCAGGGTTTCGCCGGCTTTCAATTCGCAATCAATGCCCTGCAGGATGTTGATCCGCTGGGAGGCACTGCTTTGAAAGCTTTTGTGCAGATTTAAGACCCGTATCAGGGTTGCCGCGTTCACGTCCAATCGTTCGTCCCTTGGCAACGGTCTATCCATAGCGGATCGCGTCTACGGGATTTAGCCGGGCCGCCTGCCTCGCCGGGTATAGGGTGGCCAGAAAGCAGATACCGATCGCCGCGAGCGCAATGCTGAAAACATCCATGGTCTGCAGTTGAACCGGCAGTTTGGTGAAATAGTAGACATCCCCCGGCAACTGGATGATCGGGTAGCGCTTCAGGACGGCGCAGAGCAGGGTGCCCAGGCCGACCCCGATGAGTGTTCCGGAAAAGCCGATGCCCATCCCCTTGATCACGAAAATTCTCATGATGTGCGCATTGGTGGCGCCCATTGCTTTTAATATGGCGATATCTTTTGTTTTTTCCATCACCATCATAATAAGGGTACTGGCGATGTTGAATGCGGCCACCAGAACGATCAGGGTGAGGATCACAAACATGGCCACCTTTTCAAGCTTGAGGGCATAGAACAGATTGGCATTCATCTGCATCCAGTCCTGGACACGATAGGGAAATCCGAGACGCGTGCGAATGCGCTTGGCAATTTGATCCGCGCGATAGATGTCATCCACGCGGATTTCGATGCCGCTCACCGTGTCGCCCAGTTTTAGAATGCGCTGGGCATCCGCAAGCCGGACAAAGGCATAGGCTTCGTCGAATTGGTACATGCCCGATTCAAAAAAGCCGGCCACGCGAAACCGTTTCATGGATGGCACATGACCCATCGGCGATACAGCGCCGCGAAAAGATATGACATAGAGCGAATCGCCGCGCACGACCCCCAGTTTGCGGCTCAATTCTTTGCCCAGAACCACGGGTGCCATGGCGCGGGCGGTCGCCGTCGTTGGTTCAGGCGCATAAAGGATGCGCAACGCCTCGCCGATGCCCTCAATCCCCATTTCAAGATCGGTAGGCCGGTCAACCCCCTTCAGAACGGCGCCGGAAAGACCAGTCGGAGAACGTAGCATAACTTGGGTAAGGATGAAAGGTCGCGCCGCCACGATGTTCTCGAACTGGTGAATCTCTTGGATGACGTCCGGATACTCCGCAAATTGACCGCCGTAGCGCATCAAAACGGCATGGGATTGGACGCCGAGAATCCGCGATCGGAACTCGGATTGGGCGCCCGCCATCACGGCGATGACCACGATCAGGGCCATCACCCCCACCGCGACCCCGGCCGTGGAAAGAATCGTAATCAACGAGATGAAGGCCTGCTTGCGCCGGGCCCGCAGATAACGGGCGCCTATGAAGACTTCAAACCGCATTCAAGAAAGGTTTCCCTCCGGATGCGCCCCGATCATCGGACGGCCGGTTTCATGTGGGGGAAAAAAATGACCTCCCGAATCGAAGCGGCATCGGTCAGCAACATGGCCAGTCGATCGATGCCGATCCCTTCGCCCGCCGTGGGCGGCATCCCGAATTCAAGCGCCTCGATATAATCCTCATCCATGCAATGGGCCTCCACATCACCCGCCTGACGATCGGCCACCTGCTGCCGAAAACGATCGCGCTGATCTTCCGGATCGTTCAATTCCGAGAATCCGTTGGCGATCTCACGCCCGGCAATAAACAATTCGAAACGCTCGGTGACCTCGGGTTCGCTGTCGCTGCGGCGGGAAAGCGGTGAGACCTCCACGGGGTAGCCGGTGATAAACGTGGGCTGGATCAGTTGCGGTTCCACCAGGGCATCGAAAAGCTTGGTGATGATTTTAGCCCGACGCCCGTCCTTGGTAATCGGGACCCCCCGGCGGTCGGCCAAAGCCAGCAGACCCTCCCGGTCGGACAAGAGGGCCGGCGGCACCCCGCCCAACCGCTCCAGCGCCTCGGCCAGGCTCATCCGCGCCCAGGGGCCGGCCATCTCAATCGTGTGCCCCTGGTAGGTGATGGCGGTTTGACCGCAAACCTCCTCGGTTACCTGCGCCAACATGGCTTCCGTCAGGGCCATCAAGTCTTCAAAGTCGGCATAGGCCTGGTAGAATTCCAGCATCGTGAATTCGGGATTGTGCTGGGTGGAAACCCCTTCGTTGCGGAAATTGCGGTTGATTTCAAAACCCGCTCCAATCCGCCGACCACGAGACGTTTCAGATACAGCTCGGGGGCAATCCGCAGGTAGAGTTCCATATCGAGCGCCTTGTGATGCGTCACGAAGGGCTCGGCTTCGGCTCCGCCCGCCAGGGGCTGCATCATCGGCGTTTCGACTTCCAGATAATCATGCGACAGCATAAAGCGACGAATACTTTGCACCATCTGGCTGCGACGCATGAAGAGCTGGCGAACTTCCGGGTTCATGATCAAATCGACGTAGCGCTGCCGGTAGCGCTTTTCGGGGTCTTTGAGACCGTGGAATTTTTCCGGCAACGGGCGATACGCCTTGGCCAGTAATTGAATCTGGTGCGCCAGCAGGGTCCACTCGCCGGTGCGTGTCTGAAACATAATGCCCCGGATACCGATAAAATCGCCGATATCGAATTTCTTGAAAAGGGTGTAAAGGTCGTCCCCGACCTTGTCTTTGCGAACATAGGCCTGCAGTTGGCCGGTGCGGTCGCGAAAACGCAGAAAAGTCGCTTTACCGAAACGATTGAGGGCCATTATGCGCCCCGCCGCCGCGATTTCCGGCAGTTCGCTTGCTTGCAGGGCATCTGGCGGGGGCAGGGCCGCCTGGATATCGGCAACCGAATGGGAAACCCGGAAATCGTTGGGATATAGGGGTACACCGGCGGATTTGAGCTCAGCGATTTTGGTATTGCGGGTGTTGATCAGTTGGTTGGCTTTCGAATCATTCATGCCGTCTTCCGGTCGGGTAGCGGCTGTCCTTAGGGGATACGATAACCAGCCACTGTCGATCGTATCCGGCACAAGACAGACGCAATTATAAAAAACCCATTCTTTCAGCATGTTAGAACCAAACCAAAGAATGGGCGCAATCATGCAAAATAGACGATTACACGTTACCTGTCAAGTAAGGGGCGGCGGCTGGATCCGTTTGATTTTCATTGTAAAATGCGTGCCGAATCCTGGCTGGCTATCCACCTCGAGCCAACCCTCATAGGACTCGATAATGCTGTGCACAATCGACAAACCCAAGCCGGTGCCGTGGGGTTTGCTCGTATAAAAAGGGTCGAAGATAGACGGCATCTGCTCCTCGGAAATACCGCAGCCATCGTCGGAAACACGAATGGTGACATGGCCGTTTTTGAATGACGCCAGGTGGATGTCGACGCGACCTGCGCCGTTGATGGCTTCCACGGCATTCAGCAGCAGGTTCCAGAGGATCTGACGGAAATGGTCCGGATCCATGTCCACCCATAGGCCGGTGTGGCCGCTTTGCTGAATGGTCACCGTGTCCCGGAAACGCTGGTCCTGCTCGATCAAACGAATCGTCTCCGGGATAGCGTTGTCCAGTTCGATCGGTATGCTTTTTCCCGATGGTGGTTTGGCGAAGAGAAGGAAATTACCGACGAGGGCACTGAGACGATCCGCCTCCCGCAGGATAATCTGCATCAATTTGTCACGGCCGGAATCGAAGGGAATTTCCTCCCGCAGCAGTTGAATCGAACCCGTGATGGATGCCAGTGGATTCTTGATTTCATGCGCCAAGCCGGCGCCCATCTCGCCGACGGCCGCCATCTTTTCCACGCGGCGAACCCGATCGCCCATGACCTTGAGTTCTTTACGGGTGCGTCGCGCCTGCTCGGCCAGATGGCTGCTCAAAATGGCCACCGCAAAACAGGCGATGATCGTAATGACCACACGGTAGACCACAAAGTGCCACTGGTAGTCCGAGGCCGTTAGCAAATTCACCGAAGCCAGCGGATGAAACCACTGCAAATATTCCCAAACCACCAACAGCAGGTACAGGCCGCTGCAAAGCGTGGCGATAATTAAGCTGCCTCGCCGGTAGAGAATGATGCTGGTGTAAATGATGATCACCAGGTAGAGAAACGAAAAAACACTTTCAAAAGAGCCCGTCACCAGAAGAATCAAGGTGACCACCACGCTGTCGATGGTAATTTGGAGATAGGAGAATAAATCTTGGCGGGCGATGCGCGGCAGAAAAACCGCATAGAGGCAACTCAGGAGGAAAAGGCTCGAAATAACCCCGTATAAGATAATCAGTGATAGGTTGACGTCGTCGTTAAGACGGCTGAAATGAATGAACAGCGTCGAACCCAGTAGAATCGATGTGAACAGAATCCGGTAGAGATTCAGCCAGCGCAGTTTTTGCCGGAGTTCACCATCGACGTGATAGGGGGTCGGCGGCGGCATGAAGCGGCCCGGGGCATCCACTTGTTTGGTGCGCTTATCCATAGAAAAAAGGCGCTGGACATAACCTTGCGCGGACCGCCCCGCTGGCGAACGCCCTTACATCGCTTGTCAGCGCTAGGTTGCCATGCAAGGCCCGCTCGGGCTTGAGCCGCCGCGATAAGATCATCCCAGCGCCATTGACCATCGCTGAAGCAGAGTGATTTACGAGATGGCGCCGGCCATCTTGAAAATCGGCAAATACATGGCCACCACCAGACCGCCGATGGTAACCCCCAGAAAGACCAGCATGAACGGCTCGATCAGGGATGTCAGATTCTCGACGGCCTGATCGACTTCTTCATCGTAGAAATCGGCAATTTTCCCGAGCATGGCATCCAGGGCGCCGGTGGCCTCGCCGACGGAAATCATCTGACAGACCATCGAAGGGAACACACCGCTTTCGGTCAGGGGATCTGCCATGGTGCGGCCCTCGGAAATGCCGGAGCGCACCTTGGCGATGGCGTCTTCAATCGTTTTGTTGCCGGCGGTCTTGCCCACAATGTCCAGGGCCTCCAGAATGGCCACGCCGCTGCCCAGCATGGTCCCCATGGTGCGGGTGAACTTGGCCACGGCCACCTTGCGCAGGAGATCGCCGAAAACCGGCAGCCGCAGAACGGAACGATCAACAACGGCGCGGCCTTTTTCCGTTTTGTAGGTCCGGCGAAAAGCGAAGACGAACAGAATGATGGCCACCAGGATGTAGCCGGACTTGGACTGGGCAAATTCGCTCATGGCGATGACCACCTTGGTCGGGGTGGGCAGATCGGCACCGAAATCGGCAAACATTTCTTCAAACACCGGAATAACGAAAATCAGGATGACGGCCAGGACGACAATCGCGATAACGATGGTGACGATCGGATAGGTCATGGCGCCCTTGACCTTGGCCTTGAGTTTGGCGGCCTTTTCCATATAAGTCGACAGTCGCCTCAGGATGGTGTCGAGGATACCCCCGGTCTCCCCGGCATGAATCATGTTGATGAAAAGGTCGTCGAAATGCTTGGGATAGGCCTTCAGGGCCTCGGCCAGCGTACTGCCGCTTTCGACGCTGTCCTTGACGTTTTTCAGCATTTTTTTGAACGTCGCGTTTTCCTGCTGACTGTGAAGAATATCGAGACACTGGATGATGGGCAGCCCGGCATCAATCATGGTGGAAAACTGTCGGCAGAAGAGAATGACATCCTTCTGTTTGACGACGGGTTGTAAGAAGCTGACGTTTTCAAACAGATCTTTCGGCTTTTTCTTAATGCGGGTCGGGGTGATTTTAAGCCGGGTCAGATGGTTGCGAACGGCCTCTTCGCCGCCCGCATCCATTTCCCCCTTCTGTACCTCGCCTTTCCTGTTCTTTCCGACCCAAACGTAAACAGGCATATTCAATCCTCCTCATTCCGGTTGCAAACCAACAGGTAACCACCAGTGCTTGATATCATGTGAAGCGGCCGTGCCCCGGCGACCTGGACGGGCAATCTTGTCAGACGGCCCTTTGCGTCGGGTTGATCCGAAGCCCGCGGACCCATCCCGCATCCTTAATGGCTTATCGGCCTAAGCTAATAAAATAGTAAATTTTTATGTTAATTGTCAATTCAAACTGCTAATTTCTTTAAACTTCTGACCAAAGTGTGCACTTTACTGCAACCCGCCTGCGGGGTCGCCATCCTGAGCGCCAGCAATCCAAATACGGGCCTTTGAATCGGCTGGCCTGATGACATACGGTCAGTCGCAACCGGTGGGGTGCCGGCTGGGCGACGGCCTGCCACGGCGCCGCTTGATTCCTTGCGATTTCTATGCCACAGTTGGCCTTCATCTAGCCCTTTTACGGGATACGGCCCAGCCCCTCACGGCCATCAATTCCGACCACGGCTGACGGCAGCCTCGCCGGTTATCTTCAAGCGCAGGCATGCGGATGAGTGCTTGCGATCGCCGATGGTTTTGATCAACGGGTTCAACGAAGTCGGGTTTATAACGTGGCATCTTCTTCCACCAAATCGGCACCGGACGGACAAGTCGTCATCACCACCCACCTCAACGCCGACTTCGATGCGATGGCTTCGATGCTGGCGGCCCAGAAACTCTATCCCCAGGCGGTCGTGGTCTTCCCCGGTTCGCAGGAACGCAATCTTCGCAATTTCTTTATCAAATCGATGGTCTACCTCTTTAACATGACGGACCTCAAAGACCTTGATTTTGAGCGTGTGCGGCAACTCATCCTGGTGGACACCCGGCAACCTAGCCGCATAGGGAAACTCGCCGACCTCCTGGATAACGATGACCTCGTGGTTCATATTTACGACCATCACCCTGAAACCGACCAAGATATCCAGGGGCACTATGTCCTCAATGAACTCACCGGCGCCACCACCACCCTGCTGGTGGAAAAGCTGCGCGAGCGCAACATCGCCATCTCACCGGACGAGGCCACCATCATGTGTCTCGGGATTTATGAAGACACGGGCTCGTTTACCTTTCCGTCCACCACCAATCGCGACCTGGAAGTGGCGGCCTTTCTGGTGGCCCAGGGCGCCAACCTGAACGTCATCGCCAATTTGATATCCCGGGAAATCACCTCGGATCAGGTCGGCCTTTTAAATGACATGTTCCAGGCCGCCATCCGTCACCATATCCACGGTGTTGAAATCGTGGTGACCAGCGTAGCCAGCCATCGCTACATGCCTGACTTTGCCTTTCTGGTGCATAAAATGGTGCGCATGGAAAATATCGATGCGATCTTTGCCATCGCCCGCATGGACAACAAGATTCACATTGTCGCGCGCAGCCGTATACCGGAAGTCAATGCCGGTCAAATTCTAAAGTCTTTCGGCGGCGGAGGCCATGCCTATGCGGCCGCGGCCTCCGTCAAGCACAAGACCCTGGCGCAGACCGAACATGAACTGGTTGAAAGCCTCTACACAGCGGTACGACCACGTCGTCTGGCAGTCGACATCATGTCCTCGCCCGCAATTAGCATCGATAGCAACCTTTCCTGCGCCCGTGCCAATGAAATGCTCAACCGCTACAATGTCAATGCCCTGCTGGTCATGACGGCGGCTGACGCGAAGCAAACGTTGGCGGGCTACATTACCCGGCAGGTCATTGAAAAAGCACTGCATCACCAATTGTCCGCCCTGCCTGTAAGGGAGTTCATGACCACCGACATCGCCACCGCCGGCCCCGAAGCCGACCTTGAGGAAATCCAGGAAAAGATCATCGGCCACAAGCAGCGCATTCTACCGGTGGTCGAGAACGAAAACGTCCGGGGCGTCATTACCCGCACCGATTTATTGAACCTCCTCGTCCGACGCAACACACGCAACGCCAAACTCAACGGCGACGAGCAGTCCCCGACCGTTCACGCGCGCACACGCGTCGTGGCCAAATTCATGCGTGAGCGGCTTTCCGGGCCAATCGTGCAGGTCCTGCAGGATATTGGCGCCACGGCCGAGGAGATCGGCCTGAACGCCTATGTTATCGGTGGTTTCGTGCGCGATTTGTTCCTTTATCGCACCAACGAGGATGTGGATGTGGTCATCGAGGGTGACGGAATCGCCTTTGCCCGCCAGTATGCACAAAAGATGGGCGCCCGCCTTCATACCCATGCCAAATTCGGAACGGCGGTGGTCATCTTTGAGAGTGGTTTTAAGGTCGATGTGGCCTCGGCGCGCATGGAGTATTACCAGTTTCCGGCGGCCCTGCCCACAATCGAGATGAGTTCCCTGAAACTGGATCTCTATCGGCGCGATTTCAGCATCAACACCCTGTGTATCCATTTAAATCCGTCCAAATTCGGGACCCTGATCGATTTCTTCTCGGCCCAAAAGGACATCAAGGAAAAAACGATTCGCGTCCTGCACAATCTGAGCTTCGTCGAAGACCCGACACGTGCCTTTCGGGCCATCCGGTTCGAGCAGCGCTTCGGTTTCACGATTGGCAAACTGACCGCCAACCTGATCAACAATGCGGTCCGCATGGATTTTTTCAAACGCTTGAGCGGCAAACGCGTTTTTGCCGAACTCAAGCAGATCCTGGCGGAGGACAACCCGGGGCCCGCGGTCACCCGCCTGCGGGATTTCGACCTCTTGAAGGTGGTGCATCCGTCCATCGAATTGTCGCCGGCCATGACCCATCTGTTTGCCTCCATCAAGAGAGTCGTATCCTGGTACGATTTGCTTTTTCTGGAGGAATCCTATATGAAGTGGTCCGTTTATTTTATGGGAATGACCCATTCCTGCGATCGGGAGACCACCAGGGATATCTGCCGCCGTTTCGAGTTGCCCCCGAGCGTGCAGGCGCTTTTCGCC
The DNA here is from genome assembly GCA_030065585.1 of Desulfobacterales bacterium. Lineage (GTDB taxonomy): Bacteria > Desulfobacterota > Desulfobacteria > Desulfobacterales > UBA5852 > JABZFP01. The sequence continues at coordinate 9,154 of JASJED010000078.1, forward strand.
ACAGGCCGTTTTGCGGCGGAACGACGCCTGAATTCACTGGAACGAAAACTCCCTTCGGAAAACAGCCAACTTTATCGGAAACTGGCGGAATTTCGCATCGAACTGATTCTCTACATGATGGCCGCCGCCAGAACCGAAACCGTGCGCAAGGCGATTTCGCACTATTGTGTGCATCTGCGCTTCGTTCGCCCCTGGCTGCGGGGTCGGGATTTAAAAGAACTGGGGCTGGCCCCGGGGCCGCGCTATCGCATCATTCTGGACGAACTCTTGAATGCCCGCCTGAACGGCCGGGTCGATTCGCGCGAAGACGAAATCGCCCTCGCCCGCGAGCTTATTGCCGCCGCCTGACGGCGATCGAGGAGAAATACGAGCATTGACCACCAGCGATATTATTCTCACGGGAATCACGACCACCGGCACGCCGCATATCGGCAACTACGTGGGCGCCATCCGGCCGGCCATCGAGGCCAGCCGACAAGCCCGCGCCCAATCGTTCTATTTCCTGGCGGACTACCACGCCCTGGTGAAGTGCCACGATCCCCAAGTCTTGCGCCAGTCGACCCTGGAGGTGGCGGCCACCTGGCTGGCCCTGGGTCTGGATACGGACCGATCGATATTCTACCGCCAGACCGATATTCCCGAAATTCTGGAGTTAACCTGGATTTTGACCTGCATGACGGCCAAGGGACTGATGAACCGGGCCCATGCCTACAAAGCGGCCGTTCAGGAAAATGAATCCATCAAGGCCAAGGACCCGGACAAAGGCATCAACATGGGCCTGTTCTGCTACCCGGTACTGATGGCGGCCGACATTCTGCTATTCAAGGCCAACAAGGTGCCGGTGGGCAAAGATCAAATCCAGCATCTCGAAATGGCCCGCGATATTGCATTGCGCTTCAACCATACCTACGGGGAGACCTTTGTCCCGCCCGAGGCGGTGACCAGCGATAGTACCGCGGTGCTGCAGGGGCTCGACGGCCGCAAAATGAGCAAGAGCTACAACAATACGATCCCGCTCTTCGTGCCGGCCAAACGCCTGCGCAAGCTGATCATGAAGATCAAGACCAACTCGCAGGGACCCGAGGAGCCCAAAGATCCCGAGACCTGCACCTTGTTTCAGATTTACCAGGCCTTTGCCCAGCCCGAAGAAGTCGAGGCGTTGCGCCTCCGCTATGCCCAGGGTATCGCCTGGGGTGAGATGAAACAGCTGCTGTTCGAGTACATCAACAATCTTTTGGAGGCGCCGCGCGCACGCTACGAGGAACTCCTGCAGCATCCCGAACACATCGAGAAGATCTTGCAGGAGGGGGCTCACAAAGCCCGTGAATACAGCCGCCCCTTTCTGACGTCGGTTCGCAAGGTCATCGGCGTGCAGGCGGTCGGCTGACGCGAAAAATCCGCCCCGATGGCAACATCGTCATTCACGACGGCGCGCCGTTTGGCGGCAGGCCCGGCGTGCGGTTTATCCCATCAAGCGGTGTTTGACCCGACAATCCCTCGGGTCAACCCGGGATCGGTCCAATGGAAACCAGCCAATCCACTTTGTATCAGGTGCGTCTCGAGGATATCTTTGAAGGCCCCATGGATCTGCTGCTCCACCTGATCAAGAAGAATGAGATGGATATTTACGATATTCCCATCGCCATCATCACCCAGCAGTACCTCGCGTACCTCGAATGGATGAAGGCCATGAATATCGAATACGCCGGAGAGTTTATCGTGATGGCGGCCACGCTAGCGCAAATCAAGTCGCGCCTGCTGCTGCCCGCCTACGAAGGGGATGAAGAAGCGGAAGAAGATCCGCGCAACGCGATCACACGGCCGCTGATCGAATACCTGCAAATGAAATCGGCCGCCCGGGAACTGGCCTCCCGGGACCTTCTGGGTGATAAGACGTTTGTGCGTCCCCTGGCACCGGACAAATCGGGACACGCCGCGGAAGATACCGAAATTCAGGTGGGGCTTTTCGAACTCATCGATGCCTTCCGTCAGATCCTGGACAATGTCGCCGGCGATCACCATGTCGATCTGCAGACCGAAGCCATTTCCGTGAAGGATCGCATCAACCAACTCGTGGATCTATTCGAACGTAAACCCTCGATGGCCTTCGAGGAATTATTCGAAGGCCAGAAAACCAAAAGCGACATTATCGTTACCTTTCTGGCCATTCTGGAGATGGTTAAGATCAACCTCCTGAAGGTTACCCAGCAGGTGCAATCGAGTGTCATTCGGCTGTTTTATCAATGATCGCCAACCTGAAATCCATTATCGAAAGTCTGGTTTTCGTTTCCGAGACGCCCCTTTCCCTCAACCGTCTAAAGGCGATTCTGGGAGACGTCGATCTGCGTGATATCCGGCTGGCGCTGGCGGAGCTAAAGGGCGAGTATGAAGATCGCCAAGGCGGTTTCACGCTTCAGGAAGTCGCCGGCGGGTACCAGTTCCGCACGCGCTCCGCTTACAGCGACTGGATCAAAAAGCTCCTGAAACCGTCACCGACCCGTTTAAGCCGCGCAGCTCTCGAGACGCTGGCCATCATCGCCTACAAGCAGCCCATCATTCGCGCCGACGTCGAGCACATCCGCGGTGTCGACAGCGGCGGGGTATTGCGCCTGCTGCTCGAAAAAAAACTCATCCGGGTCCTGGGACGCAAGGACATTCCCGGCCGCCCCATGATCTATGGCACCACCAAAGACTTTTTGGAAATTTTCAATCTCAAGGATTTAAGCGAATTGCCCTCGCCCAAGGAAATCACCTCGTTGGGCAGCCCCGACCGTGATGACGCCCAGGATGAGGCCCGGGATGTCGAGGATGTCAACACGTTAACGGTGCTTTCCGAAAGCCCGGCACCGGCCGAGGATGTCTCACCAGAGACAGATCCACCCCTTGAAATCGGTTTGCCCGCCGAGGCGGCCGAAACCGATGGGACCGATATTGACGTGACGCAGGCCCCGACCGCCAAAGAATTGACGCCTTCCGCGCTATCAGGCACGGCCAAAGCCGAACTGTCTCATTTTGAGACATCGAAATCCGTGCCGCCCTCCCCGGACGATCTCCCGGATGGCGATACGTCGACCCCGCCCGCCGATCAGCATGAGTCCAAGGCATAGATGTTGCAAACGTAACATGTGGAAATGATTTGGATAATTCTTAGATATCCGTAAAAAACGCTTGACTTCAAATTGCCCGGTTGGCTATAAAGACGCCTCGGGTTTGCTTTCCGAGATGAAGGTCAAAGGGGATAAGGAGTCTTAATGAACAAGTCAGACTTGATGATGGCCCTTAAGGAAAACGGTGATCTCAGCCGTCAAGAAGCAGAAAGGATCGTAACCGTTTTTTTCCAATCGATTGAAGACTCCCTTTGCAATGGCGGGCGGGTAGAAATCCGGGGATTTGGCAGCTTCACGGTCAACACCTACAAATCCTATACCGGGCGCAACCCCAAAACCGGCACCCAGATCCGCGTGCCCTCCAAAAAGCTCCCCTTCTTCAAAGTCGGGAAAGAACTGAAAGAACTCGTCGACTACTAGCATTTCGGGCGGTTAACTCAGCGGGAGAGTGCTACCTTCACACGGTAGAAGTCACTGGTTCAATCCCAGTACCGCCCACCAGATATAATAGGGGTTTACAGGCAGTAAAGCTTGTAAGCCCTTTTCTTTTGGACACTACAGCGATTGAGTCTTTATAAAAACCGCCTATACCGTGCGCACATTGTTTTTGTCATCCTCACGCTCGGGCACCCAGAAATTTGCCGAAAAACTTTGTAGTGTTATTGGAAATTAAACAAAACGATTTCGGCTATGGCCACCCTGCCTTTCTTATCCATCTTCAAGCATCTTTTAGTGAGTTTAAATCAAAACTCGAAAACGAACACCTGCCCCACGGCTTGGAAGGTCCTTCGGCTGGGGTGCTGGTCGCGCAGCGCAAAGCACGGGCTGGTCGCGGGCTGGCATCGTCCAATCAAGCCTTCGTTTGTAGGATTACTCAGCGGGCGCCCTCAATTTGACGATCATCCCCTGCCGATTCAGAACTCGAACCAAGCCAAACCAGTAACGCCAGCAGAGCGATGATGCCCACCGCCGCAGCGATTTTCTCCCCGGTGAAACGCACTTTTTTGATGCTTGCGATGTCAACGAGTGCAATCGTATGCCCTTCCCCTTCGATCTCCTCCCGGGTTATGTTGTCGACCTTGAATTTGTATTGCTCACCGCTGTAGGTCGTGACTTTAACCGTATCACCGACTGTTATACCGTGAATCTTTTCTTGCGGCAGTGTCGGCGGGATCGGGTGAACCTTCTTACCGGCGCAGGATAAGGTAAAGATCAATGCAATGGATACCAGTAGCGCAATTATTCGATTGACCGATTTAGCGTGAACCATCTCCTACTCTTTCCGTGTTAAGCGGTTTGCTTGCATAGAAACCTAGGTTGACGGCATCGCCCAAATTTGAGACATGACCAGAGACGTATTGGATTTTACCATCGGCTTGAAGCGGCGCCGGAGCGCCGATCAGAGACCGGCCCGCAAAAGCGCGGTGCAACTTTTTTCTCAGGATGACGTTAAAAATGCCCATTTATGAATATGAACACCAAAAAGGCGGCTGCCGACTTGGGAAAATCTTTGAAATCCGGCAGTCCATCAGCGATCGCCCCCTGAAACGCTGCCCCGCATGCCAAACGGCCGTGCGCAAACTCATTTCCCGCACCAACGTCAGCACGCCCAAGACCAATGCCGAGCTCAAGGATCTGGGATTTACCAAACTGGTCAAACGTGACGATGGCGTTTACGAGAATGTTACGGCCCGCGATGGCGACAGCCGCTATGTTCACCGGGATCGCCCCGAAACCCTTCCCAATTTGAAAAAGACGATTTCGGATTGATGGGGCCATGTTCACACGCCCCGATTCTAAGTGCAGCGGCCCGCCCCCCCGGGATTGACAGGCGACCCCCTGTTCATCCGGTCACCCGCCGGATGCCCGCCCTCCTGGCCAATGGCCGATTTCAGTCGTCGCCGATCCTATCGATCACGCGGTAGGTAAGACAGACGCGCTCCTCATCGAGTCTCTTGAAGTCTTTCAGGGCCAGCTTGGCTTCGATACCCTCCTCAAACAGGGCAATACCGGTTCCGAAGATCATGGGGGTGATGGTGACCACCAGTTCATCGATCAAACCGGCGCGCATAAAAATTGTGTTGATCCGCGTCCCGCCGGCGATGACCACCTGCCGGTAGCCTTCGGATGCCAGCGCGGACAATAGGTCGCGGGGCGCAAGGTCTGTGTAAACAAGGTTGTCCCAGCGGGAAATGCGGCGTGGGTCCCGGGACATGACGACGTTTTTGCGCCCCGGCAGCGGTTTACCGATCGTGTCGAAAGTTTTCGACCCCATAATGAGAACACCGGCCGCCTTGGTTACTTCCACGAAGAGACGTTTATCGGCCTTGCCCGTCCAATCGGGAAAATGATCCGAATGTTTGGCAATTTTGCCGTCAAGGGTCTGAGCCATCAAAAGGATCGTTTTTATCGCCATCAGCGCCTCTCCTTCTTTGCCGTTCATAGCTCTCTTGACGATCCCCAAAAAAGTCCGCTAGCGACGCTAGGCCAGTTCCTTGTCATGGCAGCATACCTCCGCATTTCTCGGACGTCGCAGGCCGCATCTCCAACCTTTCTTCCGAAACCGTCGGCAACAGGGCGCGTTACATATTCTTTTTTGTTAGTGCCCATCCCTAGATGGTAGATGTCGGCTCAGACCAAGGCCGCGGCGAATTTTATACCGACGGCGTAGCCGTCGTTGCGAAGCGACGCGTAGTGCTGCTACGCCGAGGATTTCAAAAGAGCGAGAACGCCGGTCTGGGCTGAAAGATGCCTTTTATGGATGGGCACTGATAGCGCCGCAGAATTTATTACGCTGCCCCTTGATCGTTGTTTACCACAGCACTTCATTTCACACCACACTATGTAATTTTTCTCACAATTTTTGCCAACCAAATACCTAAAAAAAAACATTTATCTTATGGTAAACGAATAACCGATTAATATTTTTATACTTTCTTTGCTGATCAAAATTGGCACACAGATTGCTGATTAGCAAAGCAGAACCATTCCCCAACAATAACTTTGATGTCCCCTCCCAACCGGGGGTTGGAGGCTTGTGAGATGAAGAAAAGAATATTAGCCCTGTTCTTGGGCATATCGATATTCGGTCTCATCGGAACGGCAAGCGCCGACTGGATTGCCTATGCGATTGCAGACCCGCAGCTTGTGCCTGAACAAGCCAGTTTGATCTCTCTGGGCGCTTCGATGGTGGCCCTGGCAGTCGTCGGACGCAAACGACTCAATCGTCCCAATCATAAGTAAACGCCCAACAACACGCGCGGTGATCTAATCCCCTTATCATTAATTTCGCTTTCGAGTGAAGGCCGCCCGCTTTGCGGGTGGCCTTTGCTTAATGGCATGCCCGGCATTTTCCTGTCGAACGGTATTCCCAAAAACCCGTTTACCTGATACCACCACAATCGTCTGCCCTCTAGCAGGCGATGACTATGGCGGCCCTTGAAATGACCGGAGACGGCCTTGCGCATCGTTTACTACATGCCCTTCAAACCACTGGGGCATCCCAATCCATCCGGCGATCTGGTGATTGGCAGCAGCCTATTCACGTTTTTGGATCAGCGCGGCCATGGCATCCAGTTGGTCAGCCGCCTGCGTACCCGCTGGTTTTACTGGAAACCGTGGCTGTGGCTGCGTTTCCTTTTCGAGGCCTTCAACGTCCTTCGCCAGTTGCGGCTAATCCGACCCGATCTCTGGCTCACCTACCATTCCTACTACAAAGCACCGGACGTGCTCGGCGCCGTGTGCACCTGTATCCGGCCCACACCTTACTTCATTTTTCAAGGCGTCTATTCCACCAAGCGCAAGCGGCATTGGAAAACCCGCATCGGCTTCCTGCTTAACCGCTGGGCCCTTTGCCGGGCGGCGGCCGTTTTCACCAACAAGCGCAATGATGAAATCAACCTCAGGCGCCTGCTGCCGGACAGCCATGTGCATTACATCGCCCCTGGTATCGATACCGAGGCTTTCCAGCCTGACCCGGCCGCCCGGCGGCAGTTGCGCGCAAAGTGGCGTTGCGGCGAGGAGCCCGTCATTCTGTCCGCGGCCATGTTTCGTCCCGGTGTGAAGACCGATGGGTTGACCAAAGTGATCAGCGCCTGTCGGGCCCTCGTTCAAAAAGGGCGCCGGTTCTACCTGGTGATCTGCGGGGATGGGGCCACCGGGGCCTATCTGCGCGATTTGGCAACACGGTCACTGGGCCAGCGCGTCATCTTTACCGGACAGGTGGCGCGTCAGGCGATGAACCGGATCTACAGCGCCGCCGATATATTTGCGTTCCCGGGAATCCACGAAGGGCTGGGAATGGTTTATTTGGAAGCGCAAGCCTGCGGATTACCGGTCGTGGCCTACGATCGCTGGGGGGCTTCCGAGGCCGTAATCAGCGGCAAAACCGGGTTTTTATGCGCCCCGGATGAACCCGACAGCTTCGCAGAGTCCCTGGACCGCCTGGTTGTGGAGGGTGAATTGCGCCGGCGCATGGGCGCGGCGGCGCGGTCGCATGTCAGCACCCACCATGACCAGCGCTTGAATTATCAAGCGTTGGAACGCAAACTCAAACAACTGGTCGAGGTGCGTTAACCGCTATGGTTGCCGTAACCGCCGCCATCTTGATTGATGACAATCGCATCCTCATCGCGCGCCGTCCCTCCGATGACCGCCTGGCAGGCTTATGGGAATTTCCCGGCGGCAAGCTGGAGACCGGCGAAACCCCCCGGGACTGTTTGCGGCGTGAATTATGGGAAGAATTCGGCATTCGAACCCGCATCGGCCCGTTTTTCGATGAAACCGAATATCACTACGATCACCTGTCGATTCGCCTGCTGGTCTACCAGGCCGAAATCGAATCCGGGCAACTGCGTCCCAGGGTTCACGACGCCGTGCGCTGGGTCACGCCGGAGCAGATGTCCGGTTTCCGCTTTGCCCCGGCCGACCGCCCGATCGTGACGCGCCTGCAGATCGACCGCGAATGGATGCAACCCCGCTCGTGATGGTGCCCACCTTGAACGAAACGGTTGGCATGGCATGATTCTGCACCTGGACATGGATGCCTTCTTTGCGTCCGTCGAACAACTCGACCATCCCGAATTGCGCGGCCAGTGCGTCATCGTGGGCGGGTCGTCCAATCGCGGGGTGGTGACCACCGCCAGTTACGAAGCGCGGCGGTTCGGCGTCCGCTCAGCGATGCCCATGTTCGAAGCCCGGCGGCGCTGCCCGCACGGTATCGTCGTTCCCGGACGGATGCGGCGCTACAAGGCGATATCCCGCGTGGTGATGGCGTGCCTGCGTCAGTTTTCGCCCCTGGTCGAGCAGGTATCGATCGATGAAGCCTACATGGATATCAAAGGCTGCGAGCGTCTCTACGGCCCGCCTGTCAAAATGGGAACCGCCGTCAAGCGGGCTGTCCGGGATAAGGTTCATTTGACCTGCTCGATCGGTATCGCACCGGTGCGTTTTCTGGCCAAAATCGCCTCCGATGCCCACAAACCGGACGGTCTGACCATTCTAGCGCCCGATGAGGTCATGCCGTTTATCGACCGGCTTCCGATTCACAAAGTGCCCGGCGTGGGACCGAAAGCGCTCAAGCGCCTTCAAACCATGGGCATCACGACTCTGGGTCATGTGCGCCACATCAAACCGGAGACCCTGACCCATCGTCTGGGCAAGTTCGGACACCGCTTGATGGGCCTGGCCCATGGCGAAGACGACACCCCCGTCACACCGTGGACGGCGCCCAAATCGTTCAGTTCGGAAACGACCCTGTCCCAGGACCTGTCCGACCGCGAGCGCCTCTTGCGCCAACTCCTGCATCAGGCCGCAGATGTCGGCCGGCAACTGCGAAACCACGGTGCCAAAGCGCGAACCGTGACCCTCAAGATCAAATACGCCGATTTCCAGCAGATTACCCGCAGCACTACCGTGCCGCATCCTATCCAGTCTTCCGAGGTGCTCTACGAGCAGGCCACCCGGCTTCTCAATCCGGATCTTCTGCACCAGAAAATCCGTTTGATCGGACTGGGCGCCTCCAACCTGGTGGCGGACCACACACCGGAGCAGATGAACCTCTTCGATGTTGGACCCACCGGCCGCGTCGACTGGGACAGCGTCGACCAGGCCGTGGATGCCATCAATGAAAAATTCGGCCGTAATACCGTCAACAAAGCCAATCTGATCGACCCTGCCGCAAAACCCAGATAGTGCCCGCAACGTTTGCCCAAGTGTCAACTTGATGGTGAAATAACGACAAAATTGTAAAACCGATCACCATTATTGTATTATCGCATTTTTGACCCGAATTGTTGATTCACTTTAACTAATTGTCATTGTTTGGTTTTATTAATTTCATCTAATAATATCCGTACTTGGCATGATAATTGCTTACCCTTGTTATAAATGCGTTTAGATTTCACCATCTCAAATGACGACATGATTCAACCGACAGGAAAACCAATGGACCATAAATTCAATATGCACAGTCTTCCCAAGACGGTCGATGAAGTGGCCGACTTGCTGATATCCGATTTGCCGCCCCGGGAGATAGCCACCCTTTCCGTCATGACCGAAAACGATTTTGACCATCTCTATGACTCGGTCGCGCAATACGTTCTCGAAGAATTCAAGGTTTGGACCGGCAACGTCGAATTGCTGGATTCATGCATGGACCAGGCGCCCGCGGGCCGCCAGACCACAGAACCGGCCATGGTCATTTTGCGCCGGGTCTGGCAGAAGCTCAACGAATTCCCCGAGATTCTGATCATCACTTGAAGCCGTGCGTACGAGACCGATCGATTGATCCGCGCGGTCAATGATTGGGAAGATCATCGCCGGGATGGTGCACCCAACAATATCCGCGCTAAATCGATCGAGCCGCTCGCCGGTGGATCTGGTGATCAAGCGCCACCCCCCGACCATCGGCCCCGTGGGTCTGCGATCCCGGCCAAAATGATCCCCCTCGTTTCTATCCGTCCTGCGACAGCACGGCTGAATGGAATCAAACCGGTCATCTTCTCCATGGAGAAGGGTTGACAAAAAAATATGAAACAAT
>JASJED010000336.1 GCA_030065585.1 Desulfobacterales bacterium
CGCCTGCCGCTGGGTCCGATATTGATTGGTCAGGGGGTCGCGCATAAACTCGCCTTCAGCCCCCGCGGCATGCTCTTGGCCACCGCGGGCAGTCCTCTGGCCTTCAGCCCGGACGGCCGTTTCCTGGCTGTCGCCGGTTCGGGAGATATCACGCTATGGGACATGGACCCCGATTCCTGGATCACCAGCGCCCTGAAAATGGCCAACCGGAAGCTCACCCCCGAAGAGCGGCAACGCTATCTGGGAGAGTAGACGGAATGATGATTCGGGTTAGGGCTGCCGATTGAAGATCTCGGTCGTATGGCGCAATTTCGCGGCCAGTCTTCCGGTTGGCGCGTTTGCCGCCATGCGCCACTGCCAGTTGCCGGTGGCCTTGCCGGGAATGTTCATCCGTGCGCGGCGGTCCAGGCCCAGTAGATCCTGCACGGGAATGATGGCCAAATTGGCGACGCTCTTCATGGCTTCGCGGATCATCCCCCAGTGCAGGTTTTGGGGGGAGACTCCCAGAAAGTCGCGGCAGCGCTTCAAATTAACCAGCTTCTGGTTGGCTTTTTTCCGACCTTCGTCATACCAGCCCACCACGGTGTTGTTGTCATGGGTGCCGGTATAGACCACCGCGTTGGGGCCGTAGTTGAACGGCAAATGGTAGGCCGCCGATTCATCGTTACCGAAACCGAACTGCAGCACCCGCATGCCCGGCAGGCCCAAATCGTCCCGCAGGGTATAGACCCCCGGAACCACGGTGCCCAGATCTTCGGCGATAAACGGCAAATCGCCCAGGGCGCTCTTGATGGCCCCAAACAAGGCGCGCCCCGGCGTCTGGCGAAAGCGGCCCTCCTTGGCGCTGGCCGCGTCGGCCTTGATTTCCCAGTAGCGGTAAAAGCCGATAAAATGATCCAGGCGCACAACATCGAATAGACTGACGATATGCCTGACGCGCGCTTGCCACCAGCTAAAGTCGTCTTTCTCCAGCGCGCGCCAGTCGTAGAGCGGATTGCCCCACAACTGCCCCTCGGGGCAATAGTAATCCGGTGGAACGCCGGCGACATATTGCGGCGATCCATCACGCCGCAACTTGAAATACTTCTGCCAGGCCCAAACATCCGAACTGTGGTAGCCCACGAAGAGGGGCAGATCACCGATCAACCCGATGCCGTGGGAGTGCAGATAGGTTTTCAAGCGCGACCACTGCCTGAAAAATACGAATTGCCGGAACTTGATCTCGTCCAATTCAGGTTGACAGGCGGCTTGCATTTCGGCCAGGGCCGACGGTTGGCGCCGGCGCAGCGCCACCGGCCATTGACGCCAGTTGGCGGTCTTGAATTTTCCGGTCAGAACCCGGAACAAGGCAAAATCTTCGATCCAGTAGCGATGCCTGGCCAGAAACCGGGCGTAGGCATCGGATTTTAGTCTCCCCTGGCCGGCCGCAAACCGTCGATAGGCTTTCTTCAGCCGGACTTCACGGTAACGGCGCGCTTGACGATAGTCGCTACGGCTTACGGACGGGGCTTGCGGAGGGGCGATCTCATTTTTCTTAAGAAGCCCGTCTGCGGCCAGCCCTTCCAGATCGATGTACAAGGGCTCGCCGGCAAACGAACTGGTCGTGGAATAGGGCGAATTGCCCAGCCCGATCGGGTTGACCGGCAGCATTTGCCACCAGCTTTGCCCGCTGGCGGCCAGAAAATCGGTGAAGCGAAAGGCCGCCGGCCCCAGATCACCGCAATGATAGGGGCCCGGAAGCGAAGATAGGTGAAGCAGGAGACCGCTGCGCCGGTCTTGGAGGCCGGGGACTTTTGGGGACGTCCCCCGCAATGCGCCGCTATGCATCTAATCTTCCTTTACCCGTGTCCCGAAGCAGAAGTCCCAGAAGGTGTTGGTTACGCCAAAACGTTTGTCCTGTGTTTTCCAGTGGTGGAGCATGTGGTTTCTTCGCACCATTTTGAGGTAGGTGGACTTCAAATCGAAGTGATGGATCGAATAGTGGGTCAGGTCATAAAGAAGGTAGCCCGCCAAAAAGGCGGCAAACAGCGGATAGACCCAGTGGGGTTGGCCTAATAGTCTTCCAATGATGAAGAGATAAAGATTGTAAAACAGCAGCGCCAGCGGAATGCTCACCACCGGCGGCATCACCAGCCGGCTTTTGACCATGGGCTGCGCATGATGGATGCCGTGAAACAGAAAGACGAGCCTTTCCTGCCAGTCGTTACGGGGCTTAAAGTGGAAAACGAACCGATGCAGTCCGTACTCGGTCAGGGTCCAGAGGATCAAACCCACCATCAGGCAAAGCGGATAGTAAAGTAAAGATGTTCCCTCGGGACGAAGGATCAAGCCGTAAAAAGCAAACACCACGACCACCGGAATCCAAATGATCAACACAATGGCCGGGTGAATATGGGTAAAAAATTCTAAGAAATCCGATTCAAACAGACGAATCGGTTCTTTGCTGGACTGCACTTGCCACATCGGCATACTCCCCTAAAGTGAGGCCCCTCCCGCAGCGGGGGAGCCTTCAGGTAGCCCCCGGAGGGAGGCTTGTTCAATCTGTAATGAACAGACCTGCCAATAAAACAATACTCCGGATCAGTTAAAACTCTCCTCGTCCTCAATCAGAGGGGGAGGATTTTGATTAAAATAATCTCCAAGCCTCACGGCCGCCGATCCCGCGCCAGCAAAACGCCCGAATGGGGCGCCACGCGATAGGCCGCCCCATCGACCGTGGGCGCCTGGGTCATGGCGTTAATATCTTCGGGCGATGCGCGGTGGGTATCGATGATGCGCCGCCATTTCGCGGGGGAATCGGTGGGTATCGGCGGCAGTTCAAAATCGAGCGCTTCCTGGTAGGCATTGAAGATAATGTGAAACAAAAGTTTGCGTCCCGTAACCGTAAACGCCAGGCTGTGGGAATGATCGCCCCAATCCGGCTGATGGAGTTTGATCCCATGCCAGTCGATTTGAGACGACTGCAGGAATTGATTCAAACTCAGGCCGCGGTCTTCCTTGAACACATCGAGGCTCAAGCGCAGGCGAATCATCTTGCGAACAAAGCGATGGAGGTCGCCATGCCGTTCCAGCAAACCCCAGTCCAGCCAGTTGATCGCATTGTCCTGGCAATAGGCGTTGTTGTTGCCCTGCTGGGTTCGGCGCATCTCGTCACCCATCAAGATCATCGGCACCCCCAGCGCCAGCAGGTTGATCATCAAGAAGTTCTTCACCTGGCGGTTGCGCAGCCGTTCGACGTCCGGGTCGTCGCTGGGGCCTTCAACACCGCAGTTCCAGCTCAGGTTGTCATTGTGACCGTCGCGGTTATCCTCGCCGTTGGCTTGATTGTGCTTGTCGTTGTAGGATACGAGATCATTGAGCGTGAAACCGTCGTGGCAGGTCACGAAGTTGATGCTCTGTTCCGGTTCGCGTTCTTCGTGACCGTAGAGATCGGGACTGGCGAAAAAGCGATCCGGCAGCTTGTTGACCGTCCCTTGATCGCCCCGGAAGAAGCGGCGGATGTCGTCCCGAAAGCGGCCGTTCCATTCCTTCCACTGGTCGCCGATGAAACTGCCCACCTGATAGAGCCCGGCGGCATCCCAGGCTTCGGCGATCAGTTTGGTGCCGGCCAGAATCGGATCGGATTCGATGTCCCACAGGATCGGCGGGTTGGCCAGCGGTTGCCCCTCCTCGTCCCGTGACAATATCGAAGCCAGGTCAAACCGGAAGCCGTCGACGTGCATGACTTCCACCCAGTAGCGCAGACTGTCCAGGATTAAACGCCGCACGGTGGAATGGTTGGCATTCAGCGTGTTGCCGGTGCCGCTGTAGTTGGCGTAGAGTGCTTTATCCGCCTCCAGAATGTAGTAGTCGCCATTTTCCAGTCCCCGGAAACAGAAGGTCGGCCCCCGGTCATGGGATTCGGCGGTATGATTGTAGACGACATCCAGGATGACCTCGATGCCAGCCCGGTGCAGCGCCTTGACCATGTCGCGAAACTCGTCCAGGGGGCCGAGAGGATCCTTGCGGGCGCTGTAGCCTTGGTGCGGGGCGAAAAACGACACCGGATTATAGCCCCAATAGTTGGTCATCCCCGGCGGGGCTTCGGTCTCTTCGAACTGGAAGATCGGGAGCAGTTCCACGGCGGTCACGCCCAGGTGCTGGAGATAAGGAATCTTCTCGATCAACCCGGCATAGGTTCCCCGGATATCCGGGGCCACCCCCGAACTGGGGTGAAAGGTAAAGCCCTTGACGTGCATCTCGTAGATCACGGTCTGGACGAACGGGCGCTTGAGCGTCACGTCCCCCTCCCAATCATAGCGCTCCGGGTCGGCCACGACACTTTTCATGGCCCAGGGGGCGTTGTCGCCGGGGGTGATCGCCGCGTCACGGTTGTAGCCCGGCGGAATGGCCACCCCTTTGCCATAGGGATCCAGCAGGACTTTGTCCGGGTTGAAGCGCAGCCCCTTGGGTGGGTCGAAAGGCCCATGGGCGCGATAGGCGTACAATTGCCCCGGTTGGATGCCGGCGACGTACACGTGCCAGAAATGAAAGGTGCGATTGGTCGGGCGCTCCAGGGTTATGACCCGCGCAGGGCGAGGATCGTCAACGGCGTCGAAGAGCAGCAGATCGATGACGGTGGCATTTTTGGAGAAGAGGCTGAAGTTTACACCTTCCGGATCCGGGGTCGCTCCGAGGGGATAGCTTTTACCTACCCCCACGTCGGTTGTTGCCACAACGCTGTTCATTTCAAATCCCAATCCCGCTTACTAGATAGTGTCCATTCAGAAGCCGAAAGATACCCATTATGGATGGGCAGTGAATCTCCTCTCTCAGAGCGGGAGGCTTCAGGTACCTCCCTCGGAGGGGGGCGTATCAATCGGTTTGGGTTTCGGGGTTTTCCCTTTGTCCCGCGCCGAGCATTGACACGGCGGGCGGAATGAGCGCGCGGACTGTTTGACCCCGCCGAAAGGCGGGGGAGTTTCCGCGCGCGCCGCACGACGGGGCGACGCGCAGGATGAAGCGGGACACGGGCGGTTTCTTTTGGTTCGTTTTCTTTCCCGGGAAAGAAAATGAACAAACTTATCAATAAAATAATACCCCGGTTCGGTTGATCCTCTCCAGGCCCTTCACCAGAGAGGAAGGGTTTAGATAGAAACTAATTA
>JASJED010000337.1 GCA_030065585.1 Desulfobacterales bacterium
GTTGGCCGGCCGGCGGCGTCCATGAGGGTGAGCAGTTCCTCGACCGTCTGATCCAGTCGGTCGTTGACGACGATGTACCGATAGCGAAAGCGGGCCGCCATTTCTACACGGGCATTGCGCAGTCGCGCGGCAATCACATCGGGCGTATCGGTTCCGCGTTTCACCAGACGCTGCCGCAATGCATCCATGCTGGGGGGCATGATGAAGATCGTCACGGCCCGGGGATAACGCTGCACCAACTGTTCGGTACCCTGAACGTCGATGTCCAAGAGCAGGTCGTCGCCGGCGGCCAGCGTGCGGTCGATGAAGTCCGAGGCGGTCCCGTAATAGTGGCCGTGGACCCGGGCCCATTCCAGCCAGCGTCCGGTGCCAATCCCTGCCTCGAAAACATTCGCATCGATGAAAAAATAATCCCGGCCGTCGATTTCACCGGTCCGGATGGGACGGGTCGTGTAGGAAATGGAATAACGCAGGGCGGGCCGGCGCTGGCGCAGAATCCGGCACAAGGTCGATTTGCCGGCCCCGGACGGGGCCGACAGGACGAACAGCCGCCCCTCGTGCGGGGTAGGATCTTGCTGGTCAGATGCGGATGCCGGTCCGGATGCCGTGGGCGACTCGATACTCATCCGTTGTCTTTCACGGTCAGGAAGCGCTGGGATATGGTCTCGGCCTGGATCGCGGATAAGAAAACGTGGTTGCTGTCGGTGATGATAATCGAGCGCGTCCGGCGCCCATGGGTGGCATCGATCAAACGCTGATCTTTCTTGGCCTCGTCCTTGAGACGTTTCATGGGTGCCGAATTGGGGGATACGATCGCCACCACCCGTTCGGCGACCACCGTGCTGCCGAATCCGATACTCAGCAATCTGGGTTCCATTAGGGCGCTAACCTCCGATGCGGCCGCGGGTTTCAATCGACCTCGATGGTTGTCGGGTGCCGGGCGGCCAACTCTATTCGACATTCTGGACCTGCTCCCGGATCTTTTCAAGCTCGGTCTTCAGTTCGACCACCAGATGGGATATTTCGGCCTTGCCGGTCTTGGACCCCATGGTGTTGAATTCCCGATTGAATTCCTGGATCAGAAAATTAAGCTGCCGGCCGGCCGGAGATTCATTGGCCATGATATGCCGGAATTGTTGCAGATGGCTTTGGGCCCGCACGATTTCTTCGGCGATGTCGCTGCGATCGGCGAGCAGGGCGGCTTCCTGGGCAATCCGGGCCGGATCGATCTCGATCATACCGTCGGTCAGGGCGTCGATACGCTCCTTGAGCCGCTGCTGATACTGGGCCAGCAGACCCCGGGCGGCCGATTGGACGGCGGTCAACCGCGCCTCGATGATCTGCAGGCGCTTTTTAAAATCGACCTCCAGGCTGCGGCCCTCCCGGCGGCGCATCGCCACGAGCGCCTCGAGCGCTTCCGCCAGACCATCATCGATCAGCTCCCCGAGCCGCTCCAGGTCGGTTTCATTTTCAGCCGCCTTGATAATACCGCCGGCATTGACCATCATCTCCAAACCGATCTCGCCGGTGAGGTTGAACTGGTTGCGCAGCGCCTCCAGGGCCTGATAATAGGCCTTGGCGCGCGGCAGATCGATCTCGAAAGCCCCCGCCTCATCCCCGGCTTCACGAATAGCGAGCCGCACCTCGACCCGGCCGCGGTGCAGGCGCTCGGCCACCTTGGTTTTGACGCGCTCTTCCAGGGGCTGATAAAGAGGCGGCAATCGAACGACCAGGTCGAGATTCTTGCTGTTGTAACTGCGCATCTCGGTGACGATCACGTCACCCCCGCGGCTCACCTCGCTGCGGGCGAAAGCCGTCATGCTGTTGAGCATCAGGTCATTCCTTTCAAATCTTAACCGGCCGGATCACCTTGGGCGCTCATCGCCGCGGCCTTCAAATCGCGTCGCAGCTTGCGCCGGGCCCGCATCAGGAAAGCCTGCAGTTCGGCCTCGGCGTACCCCGGATAAGTCCAGGGCAGGGATTGAAACCCGCCTTTACGGTAAATCAGGGTCAAATCCGCATAGATCCCCTGGCCCAGATAGATCCGGTGGGCGAAGTTCTTCCCGGTGGCCAGAACGAAACGTTCCGGCAGCAGCAAACCCGGATCGATATTGACGCGCCGTCGGCCATCCACGGACCAGGCGGTTTCGATGCGATTGGTGATGTGCTTGCAGGCGGGTAGTCGGTTTTGCGCCACCAGTGTCTTGTAGGCCAGCAAGCGCCGGCGCAGGGGCCCGCCCATTTCCCGGGTGTAGTAATCGGTATAATCAAACGGCAGCCAGGGGCTGACCATGTCCAGCGGCCCGAACGCCTCTCCCAGCGCATCGATGATCGGCCGGGCCATCGACGGCACGCTCACCAGAAAGCCGATGACCAGCTTGCCCGGGGAGGCGGGACGGGGTTGGCTCATGAATCCAGCGGGCGGGCTTCATCCACCAGCATAATCGGTATATCGTCCTTGATTTCGTAAACCAGGCGACAAGCCTGGCAGATCAGACCGGTCTCACCGTCATTCAGGTGGATGTCTCCCTTGCACTGCGGGCATACGAGGATATCCAACAGTTCTTTGTTCAAGCTCATGTTCGTGGCTTGCCTTCCTGCTGTCGCCCAGCGATGATTGCCATACGTTTAACCCCATGAAGTCGCCGTTGTCCGCGGCGCGGACGCACCAGGACGCGGTCGGCCGACATCAGATCGCGTTCGCGAGCGTGGGGGTGGGGTTTGGATACCGCTTCTATCAGGGATGGCGGCCTTTAGCAAGATCGGAGGGCGCCGGAGGGTCGTATGCCAAATTGTTTGCCTCAAATTGCTTTCCCCAAATTGCTTTCCATGGGATAAGCTAGTATCTTTTGCTTCCATGAGCACATCCCCACCATATGCGGCGATGACGGACGACCACCGGGAGGAGGCGCCGCTCGGGGTCGCCCGCCTGCGCCGTCTGGGGCGCCGACTGACCACTCCCTTCAGGCTGCGTTTGTCCGGTGCGGGCTCCGGGGGCATCCTGGTCTGTACGGCCATCCTGCGGCATCTTCCCGGCAAGCGCCTGGTCTGCCGGGCGCAGCGGCGGCAGGGCCCCCCCGTGATCGTCAAACTCTTCCTGGCCCCCCGACAGGCCCGCCGTCATCTGACCCGCGAACTCGAAGGTCTCACCGCTTTCCAGGCGGCGCAGATACCGACACCGGCCGTGGTTCATCAAACGACGCTGGACGATGAACGCACGCCGTTGATAATGACCACGGCCATCCCGGACGCCCGCAGCCTGGCGGAGCGTTGGCCCGATCTCGTCGATCGCGAACGCGAAACGCTCCTGCGGCAATGCGTCGCCCTGATTGCCCGGCTGCATGTGGGCGGAAGCTACCAGCGCGATATCCATCCCGGCAATTTTCTTTTGACCGGCAGCCAGATTTATCTTATCGACGGCGGCGACGTGCGGCCGCTGGGTCGGATGCCCCGCTGGGCGACACGCCGCGCGCTTTCCAATTTGGCAAGTTTCCTAGTGCAGTTCGACCCGGATGCCGACCAGTGGGCGGCGGCCGCCTTACAGGCGTATGAGGCCCAACGTCGCTGGCCGCCCAGCCGCCGGCGTTTGGGGCGCCTGACCCGCATGATCTGCCGCCGCCGCCACGGACGGATGCGTCAGCGGGCCGCCAAGGTGGTGCGCCCTTGCACGGCAGTCACCGTTCACCGGCGCTGGCGGCGCTATATGGCCTGCGACCGGGCCTGGTATTCACCGGCCGTGGTACCGCTGCTGAATGATCCCGAAGCCTTCATGGCCAAGGGCGTCATGCTCAAAGACGGCAACAGCGCCACGGTCAGCCGGTTGGCCTTTCATGACCAAACCCTGGTCATCAAGCGTTACAATATCAAAAACCGGCGGCATCGCCTGCGCCGCTGCCTGCGCCCCAGCCGTGGCCGGATAGCATGGTGCAACGCCCATATGCTGCGTCTGATCGGCATCGCCACGCCCCGGCCGCTGGCCCTGATCGAGGAGCGCTGGGGGCCCCTGCGCGCCCGCGCGTTTTTGATCTGCACCTATCAACCGGGTGTGCATCTGGCCGATTACTGGCGCCATGACTGGGAAGCGCGCGATCCCCGGGCCGCCGCGCTGCCCCCCCTGCGCACCCTCCTGGCACGCCTGGCCGCTGCCCGGATCAGCCACGGTGATCTGAAAGCCACGAATCTCATCGTTCACGATGGGGCGATCACCCTCGTGGATCTCGACGGGTTGCGGGTTCATCGCCGTTCGCGATCCTTCGGCCGTCAGTTCCGCAAGGACTGCCATCGGCTTTTGCGCAACTGGCAGCGTCATCCCGCGATTCACGAGGCGCTGCGCCGAAGCCTGCCCCGCCCCGGCATGCCGGGCGTCGATTGAACCCATGCCACCGGGCCTGCTATCGCCGTGCATGACAACAGGTTTCAGGACGGTTGTCCCCTGTGATCCCCTTTATCGGCACCGTTGCGTGGCATGATGCCGCCCGCCCTATCCGATGGCATCGATGGCCCGGCATCAGGAGGTATCGGGAAAACGCCAATCTCCCCGGCAGCGGCGCTTCCGCGCCATGCCGCGTAGAATTCGTCGCCGGGCTCGCGCGATCCGGGGGGTCAGGTGCGCGGCCCCGAAGTAATCCACCAGAAAACCCGTCTGATCCGAAGCCGACCAGTGGGGGCAGCGCCTGAAAAACGCCCCCAGATCCCGCGTCATCCGGCGGCCGACCCAGGGGGAGCGGGTGGCTTTTTCCAGGTCGATCAGGCGGATGTCCGGGCGGGCGCCCGCGGTGCTGACGAACAGATGCTTGGGATAGAGGCAGTTGTGCCGAAAGCCGGCGCGGTGCATGCGGGCGATCAGATCGGCGACCTGCCGCAGGATCGCTTCCCGGGAGGCTTCGCGAGGCGCCGGATCCCGGGCCCACTGTGCCAGCAGGCTGTCCAAGGACTGGTAGCCTTCCAGGTATTCGGTCATCAGAATCGCGCGCGCACCGCGATGATCGCGCCGTTGACCAAAGAAGACCGGGGCGGCCGCTCCCAGCCCGCAGCGCGCGAAGCGCCGGATATTGTCGAATTCCTTGCGGGCCGTGGGAATGCCCTTCAGGGGGTGGCGCCAGGTGCGCGTTTGATGGTTGCGTTGCCGTTTGACGACCAGCCGCCGGCCTTCACGGTTGTGCGCCGCCAGCACCAGGATCCCCA
>JASJED010000338.1 GCA_030065585.1 Desulfobacterales bacterium
AGAACCGTAGGGTCCCTGCCCTACGAACCTGCATACATACTTCGTGTATGCTCCGCTTTCTCGCCGATTCACGCCTTGCCAGGAACCCTAATCTTTATTTTGAAATTGGTTCTAATAACGGATGCCACGCGTTGCCGACCAGCCAACAGCCCCCCCTTGGGGGGCTTAGCGGTCGGGAGAGGGCGATCCGTTTATGTCGGATTATGCCTGCCCCTTGTTCCTCGTCTCATTTTCCCGATCATCCTCGCATCCAAGCGCACATCCCCTCCGTGGTGTAAGGCCCTGTCACCAAGCCTGCGGCTTGTCTCCGACCGTTGTTTCATCTATGGTCAATGGCGGATGCCGTGCTTCATGTCACTTTGGCATTCAAGCGGCCTGTTTCAGAGAATAGCGAGGAGAATGGCGCATGCCCCATCATTTTGACACCCATCGTCCGGTGCTGATGGGCACCCAGTGGATGATCACCGCCGATCATCCCCTGGCCGCCCAGGCCGGCGCCGGTGTGCTGGCTTCCGGCGGCAACGCCGTGGACGCGGCCGTGGCCGCCAACCTGGTGATGACCGCGGTGCGGCCCCACATGTGCGGCCTGGGCGGCGATCTGTTCATGCTGGTCCACATGGCTGCTGCGGGTACCTTGGAGGCCCTCAACGCCTCGGGGCGCGCCCCGGCGCGGGCCACCCGGGAAGCCTATCGGGAGCGGGGCTGGCGGGAAGTGCCCGAAACCGGCATCCAGGCGGCCACCGTGCCGGGGGCCATCGCCGGCTGGCAGGCGGCCCTCGACAAATACGGCACGCTGGGGCTGGACACCCTGCTTGCCCAGGCCCTGCCCTACGCCCGCGACGGTTTTCCGGTGTATGCCGAATTGGTCGATGGCCTCAAAGAGCGTCGCGATCTTCTGCTGGCCTCCGGGGCTGCGGGGGCAACCTTAATGCCGGGAGGCAAGATTCCCCGGGTGGGCCAGCTACTGGTCCAGCCCCGGCTGGTCCGGTCGTACCAGGCCCTTATCGAGGACGGGCCGGATGCTTTTTACCGCGGGCCGCTGGGCGAAGCCCTGGTGGCCCATTCGGAGGCCCTCGGCGGGTTTTTCAGCGAAGCTGATCTCGCGGCCCACACGGTGGACTGGCAGCGCCCCCTCACCACCGACTACCGCGGCTACACCCTGGCCACCCAGCCCCCTAACTCCCAGGGCATCGCGCTTTTAATGCAGGCCGCGATGCTGGCGCAACGAGATCTGGCGGCCCTGGCCGTCGACTCGCCGGAACTGGTTCATCTGATGGTCGAGGTCAAGAAAATGGCTTTTGCGGATCGGGATGCCCACGTCTGCGATCCAGCCTTCCACCCGGTGCCGCTAGCCGCGATGCTCTCCCATGACCAGGCCTATGAACGGTTCGCAGCGATCGATCCTGATCGGGCGGCCGCAGGCTATGACGCCCGGGATTTCACCCGCGGCGGCGATGACACCGTCTATTTGACCGTGGTGGATCAAGAGGGCAACGCCGTGGTGCTGATCCAGTCCCTCTACGAGGCTTTCGGCGCCTGTGTGATGATTCCGGAAACCGGCATGCTGCTCCACAACCGCGCCTGCGGTTTTACCCTGGAAGCTGATCACCCCAATGTGCTGGCGCCCGGCAAGCGGCCCTACCACACCCTGCACCCGCTCATGCTCCTCAAAGACGGCCGTCCCGCCGTTCTTCTGGGAACCCCGGGGGCCGACGGTCAGACCCAGACCAACATGCAACTGATAGCCGATCTGATCGATTTCGGGGCCGATCCCCAGCAGGCCAACGAAGCCCCGCGCTGGCGCTCCAACCCGGACGGCACCCTGATGATCGAAAGCCGTTTCCCGCCGGAGACCATCGCGGCCCTGATCGCCAAAGGCCACGACGTCCGGGTACAGGAACCCTATGCCGCCATCATGGGATCGTCCCAGGTCATCGTGATCGACCGCGACAACGGTGTGCTCCAGGCCGGCGCGGATCCACGCCGGCAGGCCTACGCCATCGGGCGTTAAGCGGTCGTCGGCCCATAAATGGGATTAATTGCTTTTGGGATTGGCCAGTTTGGGGATTGCGGCGGGGTTCTCCCCATTGAGCGGATATCTTCCATCTTCCATCTCGCAGTCGATCAGGTCCTGGATGCTGGTGGCGTCGTAGACCTTAAAGATGGCATCCTTGACCTGACGCCACATGGGGAAAAAAGCGCATTTGCCCTGGAAGGGGCAGTTGGCTTCCGGTACCGGCGCGATGCATTCGACGGGTTTCAAGTCGCGTGTCAGAAACCGCATCAGGTCGCCGACCCGAAACCGGTCGGGCCGCGGGATGAGCTCGTAGCCGCCGTTGACACCCCTTTTGGATTTGACGAATCCGCCTTTCTTGAGCTCCGCCATGATATTCTCGAGGAAGCGCTCCGGGATCGCCTGGGCATGAGCGATTTCAGCAATTTTGACAGGCCCGCGCTGGTAGCGCTTGCCCAATTCAAAAATGGCGCGCAAGGCATATTGATGTTTCTTCGTGATCAGCATGAAAATCCTATCGGCGCACCAAGAGCCGGTTTAATCACTTACCGTCGGGCGGCGCCTGCGCAATCCTTAAATTTCCGGGGCCGGCGCCTCGCAGAAGTTGACGGCCAGCTGACGATAGAGGCGTTTGGGCAGCTTGGGGTAATAATGGCGGCACAATAAGGAACGAAATTGCGTTAGCACCTCAAGCCGGCCCTCAATGCGGCGATATTCTTCCGGGGGCATCCCTGACTTCGCGGACTTTGCGGTCAATGTGGTTAGGCGCGCCTCGATATGCCGATTCAAATCCAGTAGATAATTGTGTGACATGGTCTCCTCTGCGTCTGCGCGCCGTGGGTTCAGGGCGGATCTAGTAATATTGCTGGGTCGTCAGGTTGAAGTGTTCGCTTAGAAACGTTCTGAGGCCTGAAAGTTCTTCCATTCGTCCGCTGTGAAAGGCGGCTTGCTGGGCGTCGCCCTGGACTTCGGCTTGGCGCTTCGTCGCTTCCGCCTGCGCCAGTTCACGGGTGATGTATTGATGGCAGTCGATGAGATAGTCATTGGGCATGGCCTTGATCCTTCCTTCTGACGGTCATTTGCCGAGGATTCGTTTGCGCAGGTGATCAATTTCGGAGCGGATGTCTTCAATCGAGTCCTCCCCCTCGCATGCGGTGCAGAGATAGCTCGTCGCCGTGGCCGGCTGCGTGCCGCACGACACGCAAAGCCCCTGGTCCAGCCGTTCCCGCTCCTCGGCACTCCAGCGGCGCTTCTTGAGCGTCGGCGGCTTTCCACTTTGGCGTTTTGCTCTTAAGATATTGCGCAGATTCATTCGTGTTGCTCCTGTATCGGCTGCGGCGCCGATCTTCCCCAACCGCCATCGGATCAACCCGTCCCGGTGGCAGCGGATTCCTCGTTTTCCGCGGGTGGCTCGGGCAGGCGGCTGCGCGGCAGGCGAATGCGAAAGACCGTTCCCTGGCCGGGCTCGGATTCATATTCGATCACACCGCCGTGCTCCTGAATGATTTTTTTCGTCATGAGTAGGCCCAGGCCGGTTCCCCCCAGGCCCTTGGTGGTAAAAAAGTTGGTGAACACCTTTTGCTTGACCGCATAGTCCATGCCGCAGCCATTGTCGGAAACCTCATAGATCACCACGCCATCTTTTTCGAAGGCCTCCACTTCGACATGTAAATCGCCGTTGCCGTCGCTCATGATACAGGCGTCAATGGCGTTGCCCACCAGGTTGGTCAGGCATTCCAGCATGCTCTCGTAGTCGATCGGGGCGGGTAGAATCCCGTCGGCATTACCGTGACGCAAAGCGATACCGTTTTTCTGGGCCTTGGAGGCATACATGCTGACGACCTCCCGCGAGATATCTTCCGGGTTGCTCAAGGCGGCCTTGATTTCTCTTCCGCGCGAAAAGCCCAGAAAGGTTTTGACGAACAGCCCGATGCGATCGATGTTGCGGGTCAGCATTTCGATGCCCTTTTGAACCCGGCCAATATCGCTCTTGCCGAGGCCGGTGTTGAGCATGTACATCCCGCCTTCCAACGCCGTGATCAGATTTTTGACACCGTGGGCCAGCCCGGCCACGGTCTGCCCGACAGCCGCCAGTCGTTCGGCTTCAAGCTTTTCGTTCTGCAGCTTTTTGATTTCGCTCAAGTTCTGGATCGAAAGGGCCATTCCCAGCGATTTTTCTTCCATGATCAACTGGTTGCCGACCAGCCGGACGGGGTGCTTCTGCTCATCAGCGGTCGTGATGGTCGTGTCCGGCAGGTAGAGCCGGCGGGAAGGCGAATCGTCCAAACCCAGAACCCCTTCGGGCAGCAGGCTGCGAATATCGTCCAGGACGACCTTCTGGTCAGGCTCAAAGCCAAACAGCTCACGGGCGGCCGAGTTGAAAATGGACAGGTTGTCCTGGTCATCGACGGCGATGATACCGTCCTGTGAGGTGGCAATCAGGGTCTCCAGAAATGTGTGGGCGAAGTTGAGGCCGCTTTCCAGCCGAATGGTCTCCGTGACATCCACGGCCATTTCCATGACCACATCGAAACTGTCGTCATGCTCCAGCCGCAGGGGCACCGTAATGACATGCAGATGCATCGTGCGACCGTCCTTGGTCTTCCACACATGGTGGCCCGTGTGCATTTGCCCGTCTTCGAATGTTTGGCGGGCCGTGCACTCCCGGCAGCGGCTGTCGAGCCCTTTGAGGCCCCGGTAGCAATAACCGCCTTCAAGGTCGCCAAGCATTTCCCGGATACGTGCATTGGTCTTGACGATCCGAAAATCGCGGTCGATCAGCAAAATATTGCAGGGCACCTGATCGAAGAGCAACTGGTGCTCTCTGCGGATCTTGTCGGTTTCGGTGATGTCCGTGCACATTTCCAGCAGGTAGGGGATTTCGCCGCTGCTGTCCACGATGGGCATGGTGTGCTTGATATAACGCGTGAACAAACCGCGCTTGTTGTAGCCGACCTCTTCGTTGACACGCGGAAGTCCATCCTTGAAGGCTTCGGCGCCTTTGCACTGCGGGCAGATATTATCACGGCTCTTGTAGACCCGGTAGCATTTACGGCCCTGCCATTTCCCGAACATGTTTTCAAAGGCCCGGTTGGCCCGCACCAGATTGAAATCACGATCGATCACCGCAATGCCCATGGGAACGGCGTCAAA
>JASJED010000339.1 GCA_030065585.1 Desulfobacterales bacterium
TCGCAGAATTCGGCCAGCGGTTCGGGATTCAGCATGACCGCGACACCGCCGGCCATCACAAGGGGTGACTCAGGACCACGCTTCCGGGCCTGGAGGGGCAGCCCCGCGGCGTCGAGCAAACCTAGCACATGCGGATAGTCGTTTTCATAGGCGACAGAGAACGCCAGAATGTCGAAATCGCGTGCCGGCCGGCGATTTTCCCGTGAGAGCAGATTTTTCACTTGCGCTGTTAGGGGGGCGTCCGTCAGGAAGCGCTCGCAAATCACGTCGGCTTCGCGGTTGAACAGACGGTAGATGGTCTGGAAGCCCAGGTTGGACATGGCCAGAGCATAGCGGTTGGGATAGAACAGGCCGATTTTGATTTGATCCGCCCACGGTTTGCGGATCATGCCGCGCTCGGCGGGGCGATCTTCGGGGGTCTGGGGGGACACATTCATGGGCGGCCGTGCTTCCCGCACAAGATTCGCTGTCGGGCTGAACCCACTAAAGGGTTGCCCCGCTCCGCAACGGGGGGGGACCGCTGTGGAGCGGGGTACCCGTGCGCAGAGACTTGCAGAGAATATAAGCGTTTAGCTGAAAGTCAATGCGCCGTTTGGCCCCGGGTCCATGTTCGGGCCGATCGGCGGCGATCCAGCGTTCAACAATGCTAGCGGTCGCCGATCAGTCGGCCTTGCGCCGTAAAAAGGTCGGCACGTCGAGATCGGTTTCATCGACGACCCGGTGCGTAAAATGATCGAAGCCCGCCTGGCCGCCGGCCGCCGCCCGGCGCTCCCGCATGAAGGTCGGTTTTTCGTAATCCACGACTTTCTTCAGGTCATCGGCCGTTACCGGGCGCAATTTGCCGCCAAAGGTCTCGTCCACGGGCTTCTCGGGTTCTTCGCAGGCGGCCCCCTGGCCAATGCCGGTGGCGATGACGGTCACGCGCATTTCGTCACCCAGGCTGTCGTCCACGACGGTACCCCAGATGATATCGGCTTCCTCGCCCACTTCGTTGTAGATGCGGTCGGAGGCTTCGGTCATCTCCTCCATGGTCAGTTCGCTCGTGCTGGTGATGTTCATCAAAACACCCCGGGCCCCGGCAATCGAAATGTCTTCGAGCAGAGGATGCGATATGGCGCGCTCGGCCGCTTCGAGGGCCCGGTTCTCGCCGCTGGCCGCACCGATGCCCATGATGGCCATACCGGCTTTGGACATGGTGGCTTTGACGTCGGCGAAATCGAGATTGACGAGTCCCGGCATCATGATCAGGTCGGTGATGCCCTTGACCGAGTGCAGCAGGACTTCGTCGGCTTTGCGGAACATGTCCAGCATGGTGGCATTTTTAGACGCCAGACCGCGCAGCCGATCGTTGTTGATGGTGATGGCCGTGTCGGCCATCTGTTTGAGGTGGTCGAGGCCGTTGTCGGCCTGCCGTGCGCGCTTTTTGCCCTCGAAGGAGAACGGTTTGGACACCACGGCCACGGTCAGGATACCGAGTTCCTTGCAAATCTCGGCGATTACCGGGGCGGCGCCGGTGCCGGTCCCGCCACCCAGGCCGGCCGTGATAAAGACCATGTGACTGCCCTCGAGCGCACCGCGCAGGGCATCCGCGGTTTCGATGGCCGCCTCGCGGCCCACGTCCGGATTGGCGCCGGCGCCCAGGCCTTCGGTCAATTGCTCCCCCAATTGAATCTTGAGCGGTGCTTTGGAAACCTCCAGCGACTGGGCGTCGGTGTTGGCCACGATGAATTTGACCCCTTGGAGGTTGGACGAGATCATGTTGTTGATGGCGTTGCCTCCGGCGCCACCCACACCAATCACTTTGATTTTGGCCGAATTTTCATTGTCGACGTAAGTAAACATAAATCCCCCCTGTTAAACGTTGTTGGGGCGCCGCGCTAAGCGCGCTCCCGGTTAAAAATTGAACTGCAGCCATCGTTTTGATCGCGATCAAACGAGGTTTAGCCTGACGGCCCCTCGCTCAGACCACATCTTTGAACCACCGTTTCATCTGCGTGACGATGCGGTTGAAAATATTGGCATCGCGAATGCGGAATTTTTTGGCGGTCTGGTTGCGGGCGCCGTACAACACCAGCCCGACACCCGTGGCGTACATCGGGTTGTTGACCACATCCACCAAGCCGCTGATTCCCTGGGGTTTGCCCAGGCGCGTCTGGAGATTGAACACCGATTCGGCAATCTCCGTGGTGCCTTCCAGGAGCGAGGTGCCGCCGGTGAGCACCAGCCCCGAGGGGGTGCTGGTTTCCATGCCGGCGCGATAGATTTCGCGTTTGATCAGGGTGAAGATTTCCTCCATGCGCGGTTCCAGAATTTCACCCAGAATCTGGCGCGGCAATTTACGGGCCTCCCGCCCACCCATGCCCGGCACCTCGATCATGTCCTCGGCACTGACGCTGTGGGACAGACAGGTGCCGAAACGGGTCTTGATCTTTTCGGCTTCGGCATGCGGGGCCCGCAGACCGATGGCGATATCGTTGGTCAGGTTGTTGCCGCCCAAGGCCAGCACGAAGGTGTGCTTGATGTTTTTGTCGGCAAACAAGGCCAGATCGGTGGTGCCGCCGCCCAGGTCGATAAGCGCCGTGCCGAGTTCCTTTTCTTCGTCGCTCAAGACGGCCTCGCCGGAAGCCAGGGACTCCAGGACGATGTCACAGACGTCCAGGCCGGAGCGGTTGCAGCACTTGACGATGTTGTGGGCCGAGGTCACTGCGCCGGTTACGATGTGAATTTTGGCTTCCAGGCGAACGCCGGCCATGCTCACCGGGTTTTGGATACCGGTCTGGTCGTCGACGATGTACTCCTGCGGCAGCACGTGAATGACTTCGCGATCCATGGGAATCGCCACCGCGCGGGCGGCATCGATCACGCGCACGACATCATTGTCGGTAATCTCGCTGCCCTTGATGGCCACGATGCCCCGGCTGTTGAAACCGGTGATGTGGCCCCCGGCGATGCCGGCATACACCGAAGAGATCTCGCAGCCGGCCATCAGCTCGGCTTCTTCCACGGCTTTTTTGATGGAGTCCACCGTCGATTCGATATTGACGACCACGCCCTTGCGCAGCCCGATGGAGGGATGGGTGCCGATCCCGATGATGTTGATGTCGCCGCCGCCGACCTCACCGACCACGCAACAGATCTTGGTGGTCCCGATATCGAGGCCGACGACGATGTTACCGCGTCCCTGCATCTTAAACCTCCTTTGTTGGCGCCGCGGTGGCCCCCGGCGCTTCGGGGCTGATCACGATCCGATCAGGATCCCGCAGGTTGAAAACCCGTGCATCGGGCATCAGGCGCCGCCGCTTCAAGTAGGATTGGATGGCGGCCAGTTTGCGGGATTTATGGGACCAGTTCGCGAATCCCAGAATAACCGTGCGGAAGGCCGGATGGTTCCCGGGGGGGGCCACGAAGAGGGTCAGCCCCAGATCCGGATCCACCCGTATCTCGCGGATCTTGAAACGACCGTCGAGGTCGGTCCAGCCCCCTGAACGGCTCAAAAGGGTCAGCGCGGCATCCAGGGCCGCACTGGGAGCGTTGCCCTCGAGGCCCAGATCGACATAATCGATGCCGCTGATCAGCGGTGCGTCCGCGCATTCGTCGTGCTGACGTTCCTTGAAGACCACCCCCGCCGAACTGATCAGGAATTGCCGCTCGAGATTCAGCACGGCGGCGCAATCGTGCTCGCGAATGCGGATGACGATCTCGGTGGGGATTTCCCGCATCACCCGCGCCTCGGCAATCCAGGGATGCGCCGCCAGGCGCCGGCGTGCGGTTCCCAGCTTGACGGCCAGGATATTGCCGTCCATGGCGATGCCGGCGCGTTGGCGGACGATCCCTGCGGTCAGCCGCTGCGCACCTTCCACCCTTACCGTTTCGATGGGCAGCAGAGGGGTCTGGGTGATCCAGTCATGGACCAGGATCAGCGCCAGGTTGAATGCCGTGAAGAGCGCAAGTCCACCGAGGGCCAGGGCGGTCTTGCGGATACGTGCGATCCGGTTCTGGCGGCGCTGGCGTACACCGGCCTTGTATACATTGCGGCGCACCTTGCGCTTGCGGCCGATCATGATCACACCCTCCCACCGGATAGGGGCGGTTTGGCGGACATCTCGGTCAGCAGCCGCTCGCCCAGTTTAAGGATGTCTCCGGCCCCCATGGTCAAAACAATGTCGTCCGGCCCCAGATCCTGGCGGATGACGGCCAGGGCCTCGTCGAAATCGGCCGTGCAGGTCACATTTTTATGACCGTGGGCCTGGATGCCCTCGCACAACGCGGTGTGGGTCACCCCTTCGATCGGGCTTTCGCTGGCCGCATAAATCGGGACCAGGACAAGCTTGTCGGTCTGGTAGAAGGCCCGGGTGAACTCATCGAACAGTGCTCGGGTGCGGGTGTAACGATGGGGCTGAAAGATACCCACCACGCGCCGGTCCGGCCAGGCCGCTTTGATCGACGCCAGGGTGGTCTTGATCTCGGTGGGGTGATGGGCGTAGTCGTCGATCACGGTGAGCTCGCCGATAGTGCCCTTGATTTCCAACCGGCGGCGCACGCCCTGGAGTTCTTCCAGGGCGGTTTTGATGGTGCCGAATTCGATGCCGACCTCCAGGCCTACGGCGATGCTGGCCAGCGAGTTGTAGACATTGTGGGTACCCGGCAGGTTCAGGCAGATATCCCCTAAAAACGTTTCGCGATAGAAGGCCTTGTAACAGCTCTGAAAACCCTGGCAGGTGATGTCCCGGGCCTGGAAATCAGCCTGGTTGCTGATCCCGTAGGTGAGGAAGCGCTTCTGCACCCGGGGGATCAGGTTCTGGACGGGCTCGTTGTCGAGACACAGCACGGCCTGGCCGTAGAAAGGGATCTGATCGATGAAGCGCGCAAAGGCATCGATGATGGTGTCCAAATCGTCGTAGTAGTCCAGGTGCTCGCGGTCGATATTGGTGACCACCGCAATCGTCGGGGACATCTTGAGGAACGAACCGTCGCTTTCGTCGGCTTCGGCGACGATGAAATTGCCCCGGCCCAGAACGGCATTGGTATCCAGGCTGATTAGCTTGCCGCCCACCACGATGGTTGGATCCAGGCCCCCGGCCGTCAATACGGCGCCCACGATGGAGGTCGTCGTGGTTTTCCCGTGGGCCCCGGCAACGGCCACACTGTATTTGAGCCGCATGAGCTCGGCCAGCATTTCCGCCCGCGGGATGACCGGGATGGACAG
>JASJED010000340.1 GCA_030065585.1 Desulfobacterales bacterium
GGTATCCGCCGGCTCAATATCAGCCTGGACACGCTCAACCGGCAGCGCTATGCGCGTCTCACCGGCCAGGACTGTTTCGAGCAGGTCTGGCGCAACATCGAGCGCGCCGTCGACCTGGGCTTTGCCCCTCTGAAAATCAATGTCGTGGCCATGCAGGGCATCAATGACGACGAATTCGGGGCCATTGCCGATCTAACCCGACAGCGGCCGTTTCAAATCCGTTTCATCGAGTACATGCCCATGGGCAATCCACGCCTGGATCATGACCCCTTTATCTCCAATGACGACGTTCGCCGGCGAATCGACAGCCGGGGCATGCTGGAACCCGTGGCGCGGCACCCCCAGGACGGACCGGCCGAACGATACCGCTTTCCCGGCGCGATCGGTGAACTCGGCTTCATCAGCCCCCGCAGCCATCACTTCTGCGGCGAGTGCAACCGTCTGCGGTTGACGGCCAGCGGAATGCTCAGGCCCTGCCTGTTGTCGGACCGTGAACTCGACATCAAGCAGCTCATGCGCCGCGGTGCCGATGACCGCGAACTGGCCGCCATGTTCGCCCGGGCCGCCCGGTCCAAGCCCTTGACCCACCGCCTGGGAGACGCCTGCGGCCCCGCGGTGGATTCCCAGATGAATTCCATCGGCGGCTAACCCGGAACGGTTACGGTCCATAAAAAAACCCGGAGCGCATGCGTGAGCGGTTAGCGGTTTCGCTCACAGGGGAATACGCTCCGGGTATCTTAGCGATGCCCATACCAGGACTATCCATCCTGATCAAGGCTTATTTTAGACCCATCCATAACAGGCATCTTTCGGCAACCAAAATCTACCATTTCTGGATGAGCACTTATCAAACTTTTGCTTTTCGACGGAAACCCCGGATGCTTGCCGCTGCCGTTTCCTACCACGGAGATCTTCTTGGCCTAACGCATGAAGGCCGGCAAGAACGTCACGATTTCCGGTACCAGCATCAGCACGATGATGCACAGAATATAGGCCGGCAGAAAGTAAGTCACCCCTTTGAAAACATCTTCCAGAGGCACATCGCCCGCCATGCCGCCGACCACGTAGGTCGTCGCCCCCACCGGCGGCGTCACGGCGCCCAGCGTGGTGACCACCGTGATCGTCACCCCGAACCAGACGGGGTCATAGCCCAGCTCGGAGGCCACCGGGAAGAAAATCGGAATGGTGATCAGCAAAAGGGCCAGGGCGTCCATCACTGCCCCGCCGATGATGTAGATGATGAAAATGATCGCCATGACGCCCATCCGGGGAATGGCCAATTCCGCCACCCAGGTCGCGATTTCAAAGGGGATCCGGGTCACCGCCAGAAAGCGCCCGAAGATCAGGGCGCCGGTCACGATCACGATGACCATGCAGGAGATCTTCAGGGTATCGGTGATCGAGGAGAGAAAACCTTTGAATGACAGGCGACGTTGGACCACGGCGATCAACAATGCCAGAAAGGATCCGGCCGCGCCGGCTTCGGTGGGGGTGAACACGCCGAAAAAAAGACCCAGCATGACCAGCAGGAAGAGAATCACCATTTCGAGCGCACCGGCCAGGGACCGGATGCGCTCCCGCCAGGCGGTGCGGGGCCCCACCGGCCCCCATTGGGGGTGCCGGCGGCAGACCACGACCACCGACAAGAGCAGCAGCACGGTCAGCAGGATGCCGGCACCAACGGCCCCGTAGAACAGCCGGGCAATGGACTGCTCCGTGGAAAGCCCGATGACGATCAGCACCACACTGGGCGGGATCACGACCCCCAGGGTCGAACCGCAGGCAATGGCACCGGTGCTGAGCTTGGCATGGTAGTTGAATTTACGCATCTGCGGCAGGGCCACCGTGGTCATGGTGGCCGCCGTGGCGGCGTTGGACCCGCAGATGGCGGAAAAGGCCGAGCAGGCCATGACCGTGGCCATGGCAATGCCGCCGCGAATGTGACCGACCCACCGATAGGCCGCATTGTAGAGTTTGGCGTTGACGCCGGAATAAAAAGCCACCTGCCCCATGAAGATGAACAGGGGAATCACGGTGAGGCCGTATTTGGAAAAGGTTTCCCAGACCACCGACCCCAGCATGTGCAGGCCGGCCTTGAAACTCACCAGATAGCAGAAACCGGCAAAGCCCACCATCGCCATGGCCACCCCCACGGGCATGCCCAGTAGAAACAAGACGGCCAGCAGCAGGCCGATGCCCAGAATCCCCACCGCGGCGGCGCTCATCGGGGACCTCGCACCTCGTGGAGCAGGTCACGGATCAGGCTCAAGACAAAGACCAGGGCCAGCAGCCCGCATCCCATCGCCACGGCATAGGTGAACGGATAGAAAACGATCCGCAGGGTTTCGGAGACCTCGCCGGTTTGAACGAAACCGTCGGCTTTGCGGATCAGCTGCCAGGTGAGCACGCCGAAAAAAAGCGCGCAGGCTGCGTCGTTAAAGCTGTTGAGGGCTTTCTGCACTTTGGGGGGAAAACGTTGGATCAGCACATTGACGGCAATATGGCCGCGTTGTTTCTGGGTAAAGCCCAGGGCCAGGGCCGTGACCGCGGCCCCGGCATAGCCCATGAGTTCAAAGGTTCCCCGGATTGGATCGGCAAAGGTGCGCACAAAGATGTTGGCACAGGTCAGACCAATCATGGCCATCAGCGCCACCCCACCGCAGAATACGGAAAGTTTGATCAGGCCGCGCTCGATGCGATCCAGTTGACTCATCAGCATGGTTGGGTCCACCCACCTAAAACACCGGCGAACCAACACGATCGCGCGTCGGTCCGCCGGGGGTCAAACAGCCTACCATCGGCTACGGATTGTGCTTCTTGGTAAGCCTTTGGATGTCTTCGACGATTTCCCGGGACGGAAACCCTTTGGCCTTGGCATCCGTAATCCATTGGTCGGTGATGAACTGGAGGCGCCCGCTCCATTCGACCTTGGTCGGTGCGTCCAGTTCGATCACCTCCACCTTGTGGGTCTTAACCGACCATTGCATGGCGTTCTTGACATGACCGTCCATATAGTTGCCGGTCCACTCCGCCTGTTCCAGGGCCAGTTCGTCCATCACCTTTTGGACATCGGCGGGAAGGGCCTTCCAGCGCTCCATGTTCATCACGACGGCAAAGGGATAGATCACCGTATCGGTCATGGTCACGTATTTGCAGGTTTCGGCGAACTTGAGATCCTTCATGACTTCCAGGGAGGAGAACAGGCCCTGGACGACACCTTTCTGCAGGGCTTCCGGGGTGGCGGACATGGGCATCCCCACCTGGTTGGCGCCCCAGGCTTTCAGGATCTGGGCCGCCCCGCCCGAGGCGCGCAGGTCCAGGCCCTTGATATCGCCGAGGCTGCGAACGGCCTTCTTGGACATGATGTTGGCCGGCGCCGTCGTAAACATGGTCAAGACCTTGACCTGGCCGAAGGCGGCCGGCTGGTATTTCTGATAGAGGTCCCACAAGACCAGACTGCCCACACGGGCGTCGGGGATGTCCAGCGGCAGGCTGGTGGCGTTGGTCACGATGAAACGCCCCGGCTGATAGGCCATACAGAGGTTGCCGATATCGGCCTGGCCGGCGATGACGCCGTCCATCATCTCTTTGGCGCCCAGGAGGGTTCCGCCGGGATAGGTCTTGACCTGGACCTGGCCGTTGGTGCGCTTTTCGACCTCCGTCTTCCAGCGTTCCATCTGGACACAGGGGAAGGTCGGGGCCGGGGGGAAATTGGCATAACTCAGGGTAATGGTCTTGGCGGCCGCGGCCGCCGGCAGCAGCAGCATGACCGCCAGCGCGACGATCAGACCGCGTGTCAGGGTTGCGTGCATCCTCGTCTTCATCTTTCCTCCTCCACCGCTGGGGACCGCCGCGTGTTGCCGAATCGGCGGCCCGCGTTTATCTCCTCACCGGATAACTGTCGCCAAACGCTCACCAAATACGGTCAGGCGACGCCGGACGCATATCCCGCATCAAGCGCCTTCAAAGACGCCGCGCGCATGTCGGGGCGCGGGGCCAAACGGACTTCCAGAACCTGACGAATGTCCGCGAGGGTGCAGAACAATCCGTGGTGGGCCGCATCGCGCGCGGCACACCAGGCCAGCGCATAGCCCAGCACCACCAGATTGACGGCCCGGGGGTTGTCGATCCGGCCGGCAATCGCATCGGCCTCGACCGCCGCGGCCCCTGAATACGGCCGATCGCTGTTCACGATGCGCCAGCCTTGCGCGCTGATAAAATGTCCGTGCAGATCCAGGCTCTCGGCCTTGAGCCCCAGAAAACCATCGGCGCTTCCGCTGCGGATCAGGGGGCTCGCGAAGTCCCCCACCTTGAGATGGGAGACCACGGACCCGCCCCGCTGGGCCATGCCGTGGGTTTCGGAGGTCAAAACGGCCAGCCCGCGGGCAATGGCCGCTTCCGCCAAAAGGCGCGTGACGAACAGAACCCCCTGGCCGCCCACCCCGCTGATCACGATCTGTTGTCGCACGTTTGTCGTCATTGGCCTCGATTAGGACCGCTGGGTTACGAACCCGCTTGAATCGATTCTTTGGGGCACACCTGAACACAAACCCCGCAGCCGTTGCAGAGCACCTCGTCGATCAGGGCCCGGGATTCATCCGCATCCAAATGGATGGCCGGGCATTCGAACTGCTGGACGCAGAAGCCGCAGCCGTCGCAGTCATCGGTGACGACCGGCACCCCGTCTTCGCTGCGCAGGTGCGCAAAGCGTTTGTCGATCACACAGGGATAACGCGAGATCACCACGGCCGGGCCCGTTTCCCGGCTGTAGGCCACGGCCGCCTTGAGAACCGCAACCAACGCGTCGGTGTCATAGGGATCGGCCTCCCGGATATAGTCGATCCCGCAGCCCTTGACGGCGGCCTCGATGTCCACCGCCTGAATTACCTCACCGCCGGCTCCTAAACCGGTGGCCGGTGTCGGCTGGTTGCCGGTCATGGCGGTGGTGCGGTTGTCCAAAATCACCAGAACGAAGCGCGCCTTCTGGTTGACCGCATCCACCAGCGCCGGTAGCCCGGCGTGGAAAAAGGTGGAATCCCCGATGGTGGCCACGATGTCCGGGCGCTTGGCTTCGTGTTTGTAGGCATGGTAGAAGCCGGCCGCCTGGCTGATAGCCGCGCCCATGCAAAGCACGGTATCCACGGCCCCCAGGTTCAACCCCAGGGTGTAGCAGCCGATATCGCTGGTGTAGATGGCCTT
>JASJED010000076.1 GCA_030065585.1 Desulfobacterales bacterium
GGTCACCAAGCCGTCAACGTCGACCTCAACAACAACTATCGCCCCGAGGAAGGCGCTGACGACGTAACGGAAATGACCGCCTTTCTGCCCGATTTCGCTCACCGCTATGCGGCCCTGGCCGCCGGGATCGGGCGTTTGGGCTGGAGCGGCAACCTGCTGACCCGCGAACACGGCGCGCGGGTTGAATTGGGGAGCGTGCTCACGTCCGCTGTCTTGAGAGCCGACAACCCCATTGCCGATGAAGACCATCCCTGCGACCGCTGCAAGATGTGCAGCCTGGTTTGTCCCGTGGAAATGATGGACCCCCATACATCGACCCAGGTTGCCGTCGCGGGAATTACCGAAACCATTGCCCTCAAAAGGCCCAACACCTGTTGCTGGATCGGTTGCACCGGTTACGAGGGGCTGGCGACCTCCCGGACCTGGTCCAACTGGAGCCCCTACCGCCTCGGCCAACCGTTGCCCGCAAACAAACGGGAACTGGATGCGCTGTGCATTCGATTGCAGAAAGCAGATCCCCAGATGCAATCCGCCGTGAACAGCTTTGGCAACTATCGGCAGGCGGTTTTCGATCCGGATTGGTTCTATTATACCGTGTGCGGCTTCTGCCGCAGCGTCTGCGCGCCCCGCCGGGAGGACCGCCTCGCCAACCGCAAGCTGATCGTCAATTCGGGGACCGCCGCCCTGAAGTTGGACGGCGCCCATGTGGTTGCCGAGGGCAGCGCCGTCGCGTTAAAAACGCCTTTCGGGCTGCAGGTGATCGTGCCGCGCGAGGAGCTGGCGGCCGAGCAAATAAAAATCCGGAAATGGCCGGGCCAATTCCCGTTGGACCGCGAAGTCATCGAATTCATCGGCCAGCATGTCAATTCAGCCGACACCACTACGAGGCCCCATGAATGATCGCCGCAAAAGCAAACTCAAGCGCAAAGACCGATACGCTTTGGCGGGTTGGCTCCTGTTTATTCTGTGCGCCGTCTTCTATATCGCTTCCAGCCTGAAGAATCATGATCCGTTAGCGATCATCGGCAGCGTGCTGTTTTTAATTGCCTGTCTGGTTTTTATGGTCCCGATTATCAGGCCCGATAAGGAAACGGTTCACAAGACCGAACACCTTGACGAATAACAGCGCTGCGGCAATTGGGCCGTCGGTACAAAAACCACTGCCGATTGTTTGATGATTTCATTCATTGGGGGTTTGAAACCGCAGGTGTCGTCAAGCGGCGACCAAACGACAATTGTGCCAAAGCGCCGGTCTAGACCAGATGATGCCGTTTGGCAGGCTTTTAGGGGATGGGCGTTAGGCGATATCCAACGCGGTCAGAAACTCGTTGGGTTCGACCTGGACCCCAGTCCACAGGGCGAAGGTCCGCCGGGCCTGGTAGGCCAGGGTGCGCAGGCCGTCCATATAACGCACCCCATTGACCGCGGCTTTCTGCTCCCAGATATTGATTTCGCGGCCGTAGTTTAGATCGAGCAGGAGGTCGCAGCTATCCAACTGCAGTTCGGAGACCAGGGCGGCGAATTCGGGGGATTCATCCTCGGCGGAGATCGAGGTGGCATTGATGATCAGGTCCACATCCACCGGCGCCGCGCTGACATCCTCAAAGGAGATGGCCTCGCCCCCCAGGTGGTCGGCCATTTCATGGGCACTGATTTCGTTGCGGGCAGCAATGTAAACCGCCTCGGCCCGCAACCAGTTGAGGATGAACACCACGGCCCGGGCGGCACCGCCCGATCCGAAAACCAGGGCCCGCTTGCCCGGCACCTCCCATTTGATCTCTTCCAGGGTATCCATGAACCCGATGGCATTGGTGTTGTAGCCCTTCAGGATCTCACCATCCCAGGCGATCGTGTTGACCGCCCCGATGATCTTGGCCCCTTCGGAAAGAATATCGACGTGGGGGATGACGCTTTCCTTGTGGGGCACGGTGATGTTGGCCCCGGCAATATTCAGGGCCCGGATGCTGGCCACCGCCTCGGCGATTTGTTCGGGCCGGCTCATGAAGGGCACGTACACACCGCGGATTCCCACCCGCTGGAAGACCGTGGTAAACATCTCCGGGGATTTGGAATTGAAGACCCGCTCGTCACCGAAGATGCAATAAACTTTCTTCTGGATCTCGAAAGCGGACTTGGGATTCTGGAAGCTTTGCGCTTCATCTACCATCGGACCCCCGCAGCAGGCGTGGTTGGGATATTTCTCGGTTGTCTTTCAGACGGCCTTCAGATGACCGACCCGTGGCGGCGCAATATCCAGACCGAAAATGCGGGCCGATCGCGCCGCCGTCGACCGGATGGCGACCGCAGGGGGCCCCGTGGCCGCGTACACCGGAGCGCGAGGGACACGTTCGGCTCGGGCCCTGTGTACATCAATCGATATTCAGCAGGCTTTTGAGGCTGTCGGTAATCTCTTCGGCGGAGGCCGGCTTGGGAAGATAGTCGTCCGCCTCCATGCTCATGCCGTCAAAATGGCTGTAACGGGTCGAGGTCACATGGTCGGCCACGGCGGTGAGCATCAGAATGGCAATATCAGCCAGGCGATCATCCTTCTTGATTTCGGAGCAGACTTCATAACCGTCCATTTCCGGCATCATGACGTCGAGCACCACGGCATCCGGCGGATTCTGCTTGATTTTCTCCAAACCTTCCACACCGTTGTAGGCCACATCGACATCAAAGCCCTCTTTCTGGAGGTTCCCCTGCACCAGCAACGCGAAATCAGGTTCGTCGTCCACCACCAGAATGCGCTTTTTGTCCATCATCGCTAACCTCCTTGTCTAAGAAATGGCCGCCGACTCGGTTGAAGCCGGAGGGCGCCGGGGGAACAGTTCCTTTCCCGGAGTCAATAATGCTGCCAGCCGATCCTCCCCACCCAGGGTCGAGACCTGGACACCACAGAACCCTTCCTCCTCAAAGGTCCGGATGAGTTCCCGGCCAATCCGCAGGCTTTCACCGGCTTTGTCCCGGGCGGCCTTAAGCCGGTTCAAAAGCGTGCGGGGAATATTCACGTGCTTGAGGTTCCGGTCTATGTAGCGGGCCATGCCCAGCGATTTGATCAACAGCATCGTGGGGATGATCTTGTACTTGCGGTAATCGACGCGCTGCAGGAAAGCGGCGATGCTGTCCAACTCGAATACCGGCGGGGTGATGAAAAAGCGGGCCCCGGCATCGTAGCGGCGGTTCATCTTTTCGATCTCGAGTTCCAGGGCCTGCCCCTGGAGGCCCGGATTGACGGTGGAGCCCATCAGGAACTGCGGGTGGCCGTCCAGATCGACGCCGGCCATATCCTTGCCGTTTTGCAGTCCACTGATGGCATACAGCAGGTCGAGATGATCCAGATCGTGAACCGAGCGCGCTTGGCGGTGGTCGCCGAAGGTCGGATCTTCCCCCGTGATGGCGACCACATTCATGATACCGCAGGCATTGGCCCCCAGCAGGTCGCCCTGCAGGGCCAGGCGGTTGCGGTCCCGGGTGCAGATCTGCATGACGGTCTCCAGCCCGCGGGTCTGAAGGAGCATGGCCCCGCACAGGGCACTCATGCGCAGGATGGCGTTGCTCATGTCGGTGACCACGAAGGCGTCCACCACCCCGTTGACCCGCTGGGCATTGTCCAGCATCAGAGAAACATCGGTGCCCTTGGGGGGCATCAGCTCCACCAGGACAGCAAATTCACCGCCATCGAATTTGCATTTCAGATGCATCCCTATCCCTCCCCGAAAGACTCAACCGCTACGCCGTCAGGGCGCACGGTGGTATGGTTTTCAATCTGGGCCACTTCGGCAATGACCTTAGCAAGTCTCGGGCCAGGGCGGCCTGAAAAGATCAAGGGTAAAATACCAAAAGATTACAATATGTTTAACGATTCCTCGGCCAACCGTTCCATACCCGAGGCCCGGAGCCGGCTTAAACCACCTACCATTTTGGAACACTCTGCTTTACATCTCATTTAAATTCAGCTATTTAATTCGCCGGTCCCATTTTGGCATAGTCCATTTTGGCATTATATTCCGGCACCGGGAGATCCTCGACGGCGCAATCCCTCGGCAACCGTCTGTAGCGGTCTGAACCCTGAAGATTCACGGATCGGCAGAAGATCCCCAACGCGCAGCCCTCGAGAAAGACCACGAAACCGATGACCAACCGCATTATCATTGTCGACGACGATCGCGACTATCTCGAAATTCTGATGCTCAAGCTCAAGAAGGCCGGCTATGGGGATATCCTATGTGTGGACCACCCGCTGGAGGCCGCGGCCCAGTTCGATGCCGGCGCAACCTTCGACATCGCCCTGATCGATGTCACCATGCCCGAACTCGATGGCATGCAATTGCTGGAGATCATCAAGAATACGAGCCCCAACACGGAATGCATCATGATCACGGCGGTCAACGAAGCGCGTATTTCGGTGAAATGCCTGAAAAAGGGGGCCTACGACTATCTGGTCAAACCGGTGCGGGAAGAAGAACTGCTCAAAAGCATCGATCGCGCCCTGGAGCGCAAGCGTCTGCTGGACATCCTGGACATGGACAAGCGCGACGCACTGCCCAAGGTCCACAACAAGGATGCTTTCCGCCCGATCATCACCCACTCCCGCAAGATGATCCGGATCTTGAAGGAAGCCGAACTGCATGCCGCCAGCCATTTTCCCGTCCTGATCACCGGTGAGAGCGGCACCGGCAAGGAACTGCTGGCACGGGCCGTACACGCCGCCAGCCCACGGGACGGCCAACCGTTTACACCCGTCAATATGGCCGCACTGAACAGCAACCTGTTCGACGCCGAATTTTTCGGCCACACCAAGGGCGCCTTCACAGGGGCCGAATACGAGCGCACCGGTTATTTGGAGCAAACCAACGGCGGCACGCTCTTTCTGGATGAAATCGGCATTCTGCCCCTCGAACTGCAGGGCAAGCTCCTGCGGGTGCTGCAAAACGGGGAGTATATGAAACTGGGCACTTCGCTGCCGCGTCAGACCGATGTGCGCATTATCGCGGCCACCAACGAAGATCTGGACCGCCTGATCCGCCAACGCCATTTCCGCAAGGATCTTTACTACCGCATCCGCGGGGCCTGGCTGCACCTGCCGCCCCTGCGCGAACGCCGGGAAGACATCCCATTTCTGATCGCCGCCATGCTGGGGCGCACCAACGGGGGGGCCTCCCGCGACGCCATCAGCGAGGAGGCCCTGGACGTGCTCATGCACTATGAATACCCCGGCAATGTGCGCGAGCTGGAATCCATCATCCATTCGGCTGCCAGCCTGGCCCAGGGACAGGCCATCGACGCCAAGCACCTGCACCCCAAACTCCAGCCGCGCAAGCCGCTGACGTTGAACGAATGCCGGTCGAATTCGCCGGCGGTCACCACCCTGGCCGAAGCGGAAAAATGCCATATCCTGCAGGTCTACGAAAAGACCGGCCGGAACAAAACCCAATCGGCCAAGATACTGGGCATCGGATTGAATACCCTGCGCCGCAAGCTCAAAACCTACGGCCTTCGCAATGACGATGCCTGACCGACGACCTGGCCGCCGATCGACCCGGGCCTGAAAATTACCCGCCAACTTGTGGGGGATCATCATGAAAGACGAACGCGGTTTATACTATCATCCCTATCCCCAAAATCCGCAGACCCGCATGTACGTCCGCCGGCAGGCCGACGATATCTACTTCCGTCTCTGGAATTCCGAGGACCCCGATCTATGGAAGGAGCACGATTGGGTACCTTACGGCGCCATCCGCCAGGCCACGCGCATGTATAGGAAAGGCAGCGATTTCGACCCCACCCAGGCCTACGATATCCGCGTCGCCGAGGCCCTGCTCAACGAAGCGGAGTCCTCGTAGGGTCTTCGGCCCGGGATCGGCAAACCGCCATGGCGACCGTCCAGATCAAGCTTTCCAACCGCCTGCTGATCCGTGGCGCGCCGGATGGTTGCTACGATGGGCTGATCCGGTCCCTGACCCTGCCCAACCCCAAATGGCTCGAAAACGAGCGCATGGGACGCTGGAACCGCGGCACACCCAAGGAACTGCGCTTCTACCGCCGCGTCCGCGGCGGCGGCCTTTTGATCCCGCGGGGCTTTATGGGCCAGCTGCTGCGGCGCCTGCGCAAGGCCCGCATCGCATACGACGTGGTCGACCAGCGGCGCACGCTTCCGCCCCTGGACTGGCAGTTCGACGGCCGGCTGCGCCCCTTTCAGGCGGCTGCGGTTCAGGATCTGGTCCCCAAGGAGTTCGGGACCCTGAGCGCGCCCACCGGCAGTGGTAAAACCGTGATGGGGCTGTATCTGATCGCCGCACGCCGGCAGCCGGCCCTGATCGTGGTGCACACCAAGGACCTGGCCCATCAATGGGTCGAGCGCATCCAACAGTTTCTGAAGATCCCCGCCGCGGAAATCGGCTGGATCGGCAGCGGCCGGCGCCGGCCGGGAGAGCGCATCACGGTGGCCCTGGTGCAAAGCCTCTACAAATGCGCCGCTGAAATCGCGCCGCACGTCGGCCACCTGGTGGTGGACGAGTGCCACCGCACCCCCAGCCGGACCTTTACGGATGCGGTCACCGCTTTCGACACCCGCTATATGCTGGGGCTTTCGGCCACACCCTGGCGACGGGACAAATTGTCCAAACTCATCTTCTGGCATCTGGGGGATGTGCAGCACGAGATCCGGCCGGAGGGTCTCGTGGCCAGCGGCGACGTCCTCAAAGCCGAAGTCATCCTGCGCGAAACCGCGTTCCGGCCTTATTTCGACCCGGTCAGCGAATATTCACGCATGCTCTCCGAATTGGCGGAAGACAAGGCGCGCAATTTGCAGATCGTCGATGATCTGGCCGCCGTCAGCCGTGAATCGGCGGGTGTGTGTCTGGTGCTCTCCGACCGCAAGGCCCACTGTGAAAATTTACGGGTCCTTTTGAAGTTGCGTCACGGGATTGAAGCCGACGTTCTGACCGGTGATCTACCGGTGGCCCAGCGCCGCGCCCTGACGGGCGCCATCCAAAAGGGCCAGGTCCGGGTGGTGATCGCCACCGGCCAGCTGATCGGCGAGGGGTTCGACTGCCCGCGCCTGGAAACCCTCTTTCTGGTGACCCCCATCCGCTTTAGTGGACGCCTGCTCCAATACCTGGGGCGGGTCCTGCGCCCGGCCCCGAACAAGCAAGGTGCGCGGGTCTACGATTACGTCGACATCCACGTCGACACCCTGGTCAAGGCCGCGCGCGCCCGCCAGCGCGTGTATCAACGGTAACACCCCTCAGAATCGATATTTCCGCGGTTGTGTTTGCGGATTATCTGCAAAGGATGGGGGCGATTCTGGAACATCAGGATTCAAGGATTCGAGGGCTCAAGGGTTCAAGAAAAATACAAGCAGCCGATCCGTCATCGGCCCGCATCCGAATCCTTGGCCCCTCGACCCCTTGAACCCTATTTTTGAATGTTGGCGCACATCCCCATTTGGGGGCCGCCAAGGTTGGAGCATGGCTCGCCCGGTGCGACAGCGTTGCCTCATTTAACCCATTTGGAACGCCGGTAGAAACGCACCAGTTTCTGCGGCGGCACCCCGGCAAGATAGGCCGCCACGATGATCTGATTGATCAGGGTCGTGCGTCCCACCCCCATGTTCAACCAGCGACGGGGGGAGGTTCGGATTGCGGCCGGCAGGATCAAGATGCGCCCCTGGGCGCGCAGGCGGCGCATCAGTTCGAAGTCCTCCATGATGGGCAAGACCGGAAAGCCGCCTGTTTGGTGAAACCGCTCGGCTTCCAGAAAAAAGCCCTGGTCGCCATAGGGCATCTTCAGGTGCCGCGAGCGCAGATTGGCCCAGTATTCCACGAAACGCAGGCCCGCACCCGGGGCGTCGATGCGCAGGCTAAAAGCGCCCGCCGCCACACCGGGCCGGCTAAGCGCGCGTCGGATCAGATTGTCGAACCCCCGGGGCAGGCGGCTGTCGGCATGCACGAAAAACAGGATCCGGCCGCAGGCGGCGGCCGCCCCGTGATTCATCTGCAGGGCCCGTCCGGGTGGCTTCGTCATCACCCGGGCGCCCATCCGATGCGCCCGCGCGACGGTATCGTCGCGGCTGCCACCATCAACGACGATGACCTCGACCTCCCGGGCCTTGGCCACATCCGCCAGGAGGGCGTCCAGATGGCCGGCCTCATCGAGGGTCGGAACAATCACCGCAATGCGTTCGTTGCGTTTGAGGGCGTGCCCGGGCGTGCTCATTGGTCGCAACGCTGCCATAGCGGCAGGTCCTCGGGGCGATCGACATCGCTAAGGGGCTCGAGCAGGACCACACCAAGGCCCAGGGTGTCGATCTTCTCGCGGGTCACTGCCAGCACCCGGTCGGTCCCCCAGGGCACGGCGTCGAAAAGTTGCGTGCCCGCAAGGTGCCAGGCACCGCGCCGGATGCCGATCAGGTAGTAAC
Organism: Desulfobacterales bacterium; assembly: GCA_030065585.1. GTDB lineage: Bacteria > Desulfobacterota > Desulfobacteria > Desulfobacterales > UBA5852 > JABZFP01. The sequence continues at coordinate 8,420 of JASJED010000076.1, forward strand.
CGCCGTCGGTTGCCGGGCCCAATACCATATCGACGGCTTGCAGGTGATCGAAAGCCGCCTGCAGAAGGCTGGTGCGGATGTCCGGAATGTCGGACCCGATCAGGACCCCGCGTTCCGCCCCCTCGCGGAAGGCACCTGCCAGGGCCCGGTGCATGCGCGCCCCGATATTCCCCCCGCCCTGGGGCCGATAGTCCCATGGGATGCCGAGCCAATCCTGCATGCGCTTTTCCGATCCGCCCTCGAAGCGCACCTCGATCCGCACCGCCCGCCTCTCCGCCAGGCTTTGCGCCTGGGTCATGACGTGCGCCGTCATCCGGCGCTGGAGGTCGGCGGCCCCTTGGGGGCCCAGCACCGGTATCAAACGGGTTTTGGTGACACCGGCCTGGGGATAGCGGGTGAACACGATCAGTTTTTCATGGACGGGCAATGGTGGGATCTCCGCTTAACCGCCTGTTAAGGCTGCATGAAGGGCGTAAACAACGGCCGGATGAAATCCAGCCGCATATAGCGCTGGAGGGTCTGCCAGGTATCCGGGTTCTTGCGGCCCGCAAATTCGGTCTGGTAGGCCACCCATCCCATGGCCGACCACGAAATGCCGCGCAGATAGACGAACGGATCCCGCAGGCGCATGCGCTCGCCAAGGGTGTCGCACAGATGACGATCGGCAATATCGCGCTTGTAGGCCGCGACGAAACGCTTTTTATCCGCGGCCGCCATGCGGTAGTCGGTCTTCCACAGCGTGGTCAGGGGCGAGCAGAAATGGCACAGGTCCTGGGAGGGGTCGCCCCAGCGGGGCATCTCCCAGTCGATCAAATGGATGCGCCCACGAACGGGATCGACGATGAAATTGCCCGCGTTGACCTCGGTGTTGACGATGCAGGGCCAGGGGTCCTCCTGGTAATAGCGCTCCCGGCTGCGGGCCGTGCGGGCCCAGTCGATGACTTCCCGGAGAAAGCTTTGGATGTCGGGATCGGCCAGATCGGAATCGAAATAGGTCTGTAAGAGACCGGCGCATTCCCGGTAAATCAGATCCAGCGGAGCCTCTTCGCGGATTAAATGGTTGCGCTCAGGTGCCACGGGCACCTGGTGGACGCGCGCCAGCAGGCCCGCGGCCTGCTGCAGATCGGTTTCATACATCAGCGCACGACCCGGCAGGTATTCCATAATCGATATGCCGTGCTCCAAGTGCTGGCGTGTATCGTCGACGAAATAGGGCTGGGGCGTGACACCGCTTCCCGCTAACAGTTGCAGGGCCTTGAACTCGTAGCGAATCTGATCGTCGCGGGCGATCTGGGTGCCGAGGTTGACCCGGAAGACCCGCTGGTCTTCTCCCGCGGTCAGCAAGAAATTGAAATTGTACTCGCCGCCGGCCAGGGGGGTCACCACGAAGGTGCGGTCGGCCATGGCCGGAACCGCCGACCAGTCACGCCGTGCCAGATAGCCCTCGATCCGGGGCTGCATCGCCAGCATGGCATCCGTCACGAAGCGTCTCCTCGATCAGTCCGGGAAAATCCTGATTTTTTCGGGGGGCAGACGGAGCTGAACCGCCTGCCCGGCGCTCAGGCCGGAACGCGGCGTCAGCACCACCAGTTCGCCGGAGGGGCAGGACACCCAGGCGCGGGTGGCCATGCCTTCGAAGCGCGTGCGCTTGACCGTTCCCGGCAGATGGTCGGGTTGGTCGCCGGTGTCGGTGACCAGTTGGATGTCTTCCGGCCGGATGGTGGCCGTGCGCCGGTGACCGTTGCCGCTGACAGCCTCCACGGGAAAAGGACCGAAGTCCGTCTCGAAAACGCCGTCCCGCATGCGGCCCTGGATAAAATTGTCGCCGCCGAAAAAACGGGCCACGTCCGGATCGGCTGGCCGGTGGTAGAGTTCGCGGGGTGATCCCACCTGGCGCAGCCGGCCCTCGAGCAAAAGGGCCACCCGCTGCGACATCATCAGGGCCTCGGCCTGGTCATGGGTGACGAACAGGGTGGTAATCCCCAGTTCGGACTGGATCCCCAGGATGAGCTCGCGCATCTCCTGGCGCAGATTGGCATCCAGGTTGGACAGGGGCTCGTCCATGAGCAGGATGGCCGGCTCCAGCACCAGGGCGCGTGCCAGCGCCACGCGCTGCTGCTGGCCGCCCGAGAGTTCGTGCACCTTGCGCCGGCCCAGACCGTCCAGCCGGGTCAGGGCCAGAATATGCGCCACCGCGCGGGCCCGGCGATCGCCGCTGTCGCCGCGCATCTTGAGCCCGAAGGCGATATTCTGCTGGACATTCATGAAGGGGAACAGCAGGGGCTTCTGGAAGATCATCACGGCATCGCGTTTTTCCGGCGGGAGGTCGGTCACTGCCTGACCATCGATCAGGATCGCCCCCCGGGTCGGCGCCAGCAGCCCAGCCACCACTTTCAGGATCGTGGTCTTGCCGGCCCCGCTGGGGCCGAGCAGCGACACCATCTCGCCGTCTCGGATGTCCAGATCGAAATCCGCCACCACCGGCTGCCGGCCGTAATGGATGGTCAGGTTTTTTAAGGATAGCGCCCCCATCAGCGAACTCCGGCCAGGCTTTGGCCCCCCAGGTGGCGGGCACTGAACAGGAGGGCCACGAAGGCCGGCAGCACGAACACGATGCTGACCGCCGCGGCCACCGGGCGATCCCCGCTGCCCATCAGGGCAAATAGCAGGACCGGGAGGGTGGTCAAGCGCCCTCCGCCGATGATCAGCGTGCTCAGATACTGACTCCAGGAAAGCAGGAAGGCGAACAGACCCGCCACGATGAGGCCGGGCATGACCATCGGCAGCATGACCTGCCGCCAGACCCGCAGTTGCGAAGCCCCCAGGGAACGGGCCTGGGATTCGAAATCGGGGTTGTAGTTGGAAAACACCCCCCAGAGCACGAAGACGGCATAGGGCAGGCAGAAAGTCAGATGCACCGCCACCACCCCGACAAAGGTCTCGGCCAGCCCCAGCCGGATGAACCACAGGTGCAGCCCCATGGCCACGCTCAGGGGCGGAACGATAACCGGCAGGGTCAAAAGCACGGAAATGGTGTCCTTGCCCCTGAAATCGTAAAGCCCCAACGCCCGGGCGGCCGGCAGGGCCACCACCACCGAGACCAGCGACGTGGCGGTGGCCACGGCCACGCTCTGCACCAGGGCCGCGGCCACCTGCCCCCCGGCGGTTGCAAATACGTAGCGCCAGGCCCGCAAACCCCAGGCCTGGGGCCAGAGATCAGGGAAGAACCAGCGCTCGGCCAGCGACCAGACCCCTAATGTGGCAAAAGGCAGCCCCACGGCCACCAAAATGGCCGGCGCCAGCAGGCGGGTCCCCAGCGCCCTCATAGGACGATCCCCTTTTTGCGGGCGGCACGGGTCAGGGCCTGGGCCGTCACCACGGCGGCGGCCACCATTCCGGCGATTAGAATACCCGTGGCAATGCCTTCGGGCCGGGCCAGAAGATCGATGTCGCTGTAATGCTTGTAAGCCCAGACCGGCAGGGTCATGGGGTAGGTCCGCCCCAAGAGATAGGGCACTTCAAAGGCGCCGAAGGTGTAGGCGAAAACGATCAGGGAGGCCGCCCCCAGCGCCGGGAAGATGGTGGGCAGCACGATGTGACGAAACCTTTGCCAGGCGTCGGCCTTGAGGGTGCGTCCCACGTCGAGCAGTTCCCGCCCGGCATTCTGCAGGACTGCGAGCAGCATCAAGGTGATGAAGGGGATTTCCTTCCAGACGTAGGTTAAAATGATGCCGATCGACCAGCGGTCGTTGACCAGCAGGGGAAAATCGGCAGGCGCCTGGATCAATCCAGCCGCCGCGGCCACGCGGGCCAGAAGACCGGCCGGCGAGATCATGAAAAGCACCGCCACGGCGATCACCAGGTGCGGGACGGTCAGCGGCACCTGGAAAACGAAGTGCACCGCACGGTAGCGATTCACCAGGCGCGACAGGGCCAGGGCGGCCACCACGCTGATGACAGCGGCCACCAGGGTGGAAACGGCGGCGATGTAGAGGGTCAGCCCGAAGCTGGTCAAGAAATCCGGATCACTCCAAACGCGGCTGAAATGGGTCGCGCTCAGGCGACTCAAACCGGCACCGGGAAGGTGGCCCAGGCCTTGGAGGATCCCCAAGAAGAGCCCGCCGCCAAAGAGACCGACCACGGCCATCAGCGCCGGCAGCAGCATCACGGCCAGGCTTCCCCGCCCGGCCGCCCGGCGGGTGCGGGCATCCCTCCCGGCGTCAGGATCGGCCATGCTCAGCGCTCCTTGAGGACGTGTTGTTCCCAGCCCTTTTCCAGATGAATCAGGATCTCGGAGGGCGGTTCCGGCAGCTGGTGCGATTGCAGCTCGGCGTCCGATAGGGTGGCCGGACCGCGCGGCAGGTCCCGAAAGCGCGCCTGCCATTCGGGCGGCAGCCGTCCCGGATCGATGGCCGGGAAATCGCCCCAAACGTCGGGATCGGCCTTTTTCAGCTGGGCCTCGGGTGAAAGCAGAAAATTAGCCACCACCATGGCCCCGGCGCTATCGGCGGCATTGAAGGGAATGGCCACGAAATGGGTGTTGGCGATCGTGCCCTCATCGAAGACATAGGTCCGCACGGTTTCCGGGAAGAGGCCGTCCAGGATCTGGCGCGAGGCCTCGGCCTGGTGATAGGAGAAGGCAAAATCGATTTCCCCGTCGGCAAACAGGGTGTTCATGCGCACCGGTGATTCAGGATAGGTGCTGCCCCCGCGCCAGAGATGCGGGGCCAACTCGCGCAGGACCTGGTAGGTCCGCTCGGCGGTTGCCACGAGTTCGCTGCGGCGGAAGCTTCCCTGCCAGCGGCCGATGTCCTCGCTCAGGTGGTAAAAGACATGCCGCACGAAAACAGAGCCGGTGAAATCCGGCGGGGCGGGATAAGCAAAACGGCCCGGATGACGGCGAATCCACTCCAGCAGGGCGCCGACGCTGCGGGGCGGATCGCTGATCCGGGCCTGGTCGTAGATCATGACCACCTGGGCGCTGCCCCAGGGCGATTCGAGCCCCTCGACCGGCTCGCCGAAATCATTGTAGACCGACGGCCGGCCCCAGTCGACGTAACGCTGGTTGGGCAGCCGCTCTGCGAAAGGGCCAAATAACAGACCGTTTTTCTTGCAGGTGCGGAAGTTCTCGCCGTTGATCCACATCAGGTCGACATGACCGCCGGTGTGTTTGCCGGCCTGTTTCTCGATCACCAGTTTGCCGACCACCTCGGCAATGTCCTTGACCGGTCCCTGCTGCAGATCGATGCCGTAGAGTTCCTTGACCCGCGCGGCCACGTAGCCGTTGACATAGGCATTGACGGCGGGGGAGCCCCCCCACATGAACCAGTTCACGGTCTGGCCGCGGGCTTGCTGTAAAACAGCTTCCCAGGGCGGTTCCGCCGCCGGGCTGGCGGGAACCATGATCAGCAGCAGGGCGGCGGCAAGCAGACCACTGAAGCAGCGGCATTGGCAGCGGCGATGATGTACCATTGAATATCCTCCGTGGCACGCGCCCAACAGATCTCAATCGGATACGGAGAGGCTGGGAAGATCGGCACCGATCAGTGGCCGTTGTGATAGCTTGACCCCACCTGAATTGTCAAGGCATGCCGGGCGCGCCACCTGACCGCCGACCCGCTCAGGCTTCGCCGCGTATCTTCTTGATGATCTTGGGAATCAAAAAAGAAAACACAAAAAGCCCGATCGAAAAGAAGACTTTAAACGACAACAGCTGGGACCAGTCCCCCGAGACCCAGACTTCCTTGAGGGTGCCGATAAAAAAGGTAAAGATAAAGGTCCCCACCAGGATGCCCAGCCCAGTGCCCCAGAAATAATCGCCGAAACGCACGCTGGTCAGCCCCATGCCGAAGTTCATCGGCGTGAAGGGGAAGTAGACCAGACGGAGGTAGAGCACGGTGGCAAAGCCGTTGCGCTGAATCGCCTGGTCGTATTTGTTCAGCTTGTCGCCGATCAGCGAAGCGGCAAAATCACGGCCCAGGGTACGTCCGATCAGAAAAGCCAGGCTGGCGCCGAGCATGGCACCGATCCACACATAGACAAACCCCCAGTAGGCCCCGAAGATGGCGGCCCCCAGGCCCGTCAAAAGGGTTCCCGGTATGAAAAGACAAACGCCCCCGGCGTAAACCAGCATGAAAACCACCGGCGCCCAGAAACCGACCGTGTTCAAGAAAGCCTGCAGCGCCTCCGCGGTGAGATAAGCCTTCAGGGGCGAGTAGCGCACCAGCACGAGGGCACCGACGATGAACAGCAGGAACACAAGGGCTTTGACGATCGCCTTGCGACGATCGGGGGCCCTGGCTGGGGTATTGGCATTCATGGCGTTGTTGTCCTCCGCGCGCGTCACCCCGAACTCCACGGGGCGGTAGCAGGCCGGATCGAAGGCGGCCCGACGCATATCTTCGCAACTGGTGTTCATGGGCTACTCCTCCATGGTGCAGTCCTGAAGACATTTGTCCTGTTCGCCCTGGCAGGCCCGCCCCTTGAGGCTGAAAAAGAACTTCAATCCCTTCCGGACCTTGTCGGAAAAAATTTTGGGCGTGTAGACGCTGCCGGCCACGCGTTTGTTGATTTCTCCGATGGTCGGATAGGGATGGACAGCGCCCGCCAGGGTCGCCAGCTTGACCTTGCCGTTGAAGATGGCCACCCACTCGTTGAGCAGTTCGCCGGCATGGGGACCCAGGATCTGCACTCCCAGAGGTTTTTCCTTGGCGTCCAGAATCAGCTTGATCTGACCGGTGCGTTCCCCTTCGGCCAGGCTGCGGTCATTGCCGCCGAAGGGTTCCGACCAGACACGGTAATCGATGCCGGCCCGCTGGGCGGCCTTTTCATTCATGCCGATGCTGGCCAGCTCGGGATCGGTGTAGGTGCACCAGGGGATATGGGTATAATCCGTTTTGCGGGGCAGCCGGAAAACGGCATTGCTGACCACGATCCCGCCCTCATAGCCGGCCGCATGCGTAAACTGGTATCCGCCGTTGCTGTCGCCGGCGGCATAGATGTGCTTGTGATTGGTGCGCAGACGCGCATCCACCTTGATTCCCTGGCGGTCGAATTCGACTCCGATGCCCTCCAGACCCAGGCCCTCGACGTTGGCCACCCGGCCGATGGCCACCAGGAGCGCCTCGGCCTCCAGCCGGTGAGACCGGCCGTCGGCGTCCTGGAAGCTTACGATCCGACGCGTCCCTTCCTGCCCGATGCGGGATACGGCGCTGTTGAGCCGAAAGGCGACCCCCTCGGCCTGGAGAACATCCATAACCGCGTCGGCCAGATCGCGATCCTCCTTGCCCAGAATCTGGGGCGCCATGTCGATCACGCTGACCTTCGTACCGAGACGGTTGAATGCCTGCGCCATCTCGATGCCGATCGGGCCCCCGCCCAGAATGATCATCGAGGCCGGCAGCCGGTCCATATAGAAAATGTCGCGGTTGGTGAGAAAGTCGGTTTGATCCAGACCCGCGATGGGCGGCACGGCAGCCGAAGATCCGGTGGCGATGACCCATGATTTGGCCGACAGGGCGTGGCCATTGAGTTGAATGGCGTGCTCGTCCTTGAATTCGGCCTCACCGAAGCAGACCTGGGCCCCCAGCTTGCAGAAACGCTCCACCGAATCGTGTTCCTGGATGGTGCCGACCACGGCGCGGATCCGGTCGGCCACCTGCCGGAAATCCACCGGGGGCACCTCGACCGCCGGCAGGCCGAAAGCCGTCGCGTTTTTCATGGTGTGGTAGACATGCGCGGAACGGATCAGGGTCTTGCTGGGCACACAGCCGAAATGCAGGCAGTCCCCCCCCAGTTCCTTCTCGCGTTCGACCAGCAGGGTCTTGGCCCCCAGCTGGGCTGCGCCGGACGCCACGGTCAGACCGGCCGCCCCGCCCCCAATGATACCGATGTCGTAGTCAAAACCCGCCATAAACGTCTCCTGATGGATTCTCTCGGATCCAGCCAGCCGGCCATCGGTTCTGCGCGGTAACGATCTTATGCTTAGCTCGGATCACGATTTGTAAAGCCCAACCGTTCCCGCCCAGGCCCGGTGATGTTGACCTGCCCCTTGGTCGGTGTCGGATGGCAAACTTGACAGGCTATACGGCTGAGAATCATATCCCATTGATATTAGACTAAAAAGGCAGAATTCAGGTTTCGGGTGTCAGGTGTCAGGAATTGTTTTCAACCTCGCCGCCTTTTGTGGGTTGAAACCTTGTAAACTGAAACCTGTTAGGGCTTCAACGTTCAAGGTTCTGAGGTTCTAGGTTGCTGGATTACACCGACTTATAACCCTAAAGCCAGAACCTGGAACCTCAGACTCCTTGGCACCCGACACCTGAGATCGACAACTTGGAACCAGATCCAAGCCACGAGCCCTGATTTAGCGGCGGTTAAGTGTGGGCGTTGGTACGTCCCGGAGGCAAACGTTTGCAATTTTAGGCCAGTTTGCATATCGTACGCACATTTCAACAGCGGATCGGGATGCGTAATGAAAAAATTTCTGACGGAACATCCTTATACGGCAACCAGCGGCATCTTTATCGTTCTGATCGTCTTCGGCTTCCTCTTTCTGCATTGGCGCAAGGAAGACTATGCCTTCGCCCTGCTCCTGTACTTCATCGTCACGCTCGGCATCCGCCTGGACGACATCTCGCGACAGTTGGGTATCGGTCAGAGCGATGCGGTCACGCTGGCGGATAAGAACGATCGGATCATTAGTTTGATGCAGCAGATCCAGCATAACTTGTCCGAAACCAACGACAAGCTGAGCAAGATTCAGGCCGCCATGGACCGTCAGGCCGAACCCTAACCAGGGATCGCCAGGCGCCCGAGCATCCGACCGCCAACCGAAGGCTGTTCAGCGCATGCGCATGCAAACGGTCCGGGATCTTCTGGACCAGGAAAATATTAACGGCTCCCCGCAGGAACTTGAGGTGCTGTGCACCCGCATCGGCGATCTGGTGCGGCTGAACGGCGAAGCCTGGGTCAGGGCCAATCGTGAACGTCTGTTGCGGGAATGGGAAACCATCGTACAGATGAAAATGATCCGCTGAACCGGCATGCCCGGTCTTTGCCACCGATGCCTTGACTTTTTGGCGGTAAATCATAAAATACACCCGCGATAAGACCGCCATCGCCTGAGACCTTCAAATATAATGATCGCGGATGAAAAGCCTACCTGCCGTTCGGACATAAACCCAAGCGCTGCCATAGATGCGATGCTAATCTGTGCGGGATCATGCCCCGTATCCCGGCCGAACAGTTGAAATCGGCTTCATCACCGCCGCTGCGCGGAACATTGCAGCCAGCCATGATCCGTGTTAAAGCAGGCCCGCCGTTGGGCGATCCGATGTTCGCTCCGGCGGTGGGAACGAAGGTGAAGGACACACCCAAGACAACGGGAGAATGGGAATGATTCAGGTCGAAGACCTTACCAAGTTTTACAGCGATCTATGCGCGGTGGATCATATCAACCTGGAGATCCCCAAGGGGGAAATCATGGGGCTTCTAGGGCCCAACGGGGCCGGCAAGACCACCACCCTGCGCATGCTGACCGGCTATTTCCAGCCAACTTCCGGAAGCATTCGGATCAAGGATTGTGCCGTCGACGAACAGCCGGTCATGGTCAAGGGGTTGATCGGGTACCTGCCCGAATCGGCACCGCTATACCCCGGCATGCTGGTTTACGACTACCTGCTCTACATTGCCAATATCCGTGGTTTGCGCGACCAGGCCCGCCAGGGGCGAATCGCCGATCTGGTGGAGCGCTGCGGGCTGCAGGGCATCATGCACAAAACCATCGGTGAGCTCTCCAAGGGGCTCAAACAGCGCGTGGGCCTGGCGCATGCCATGATGAGCGATCCCGAAATCTTGATCCTGGATGAGCCGACCTCCGGTCTCGACCCCAACCAAATCGTAGAAATTCGCGACATCATTCGGGCCATCGGACGGGAAAAAACTGTTATCCTCTCCACCCATATCCTGAGTGAAGCGGAAGCCACCTGCGACCGCATTGTGATTATCCACGAGGGCCGCATCGTGGCCGACGACCGCACCGCCAATCTCAAGCACAGCGCGGGCGACACACGCCAGATCAACCTGTGCCTGCAAAACGCCGAGGCCGAGGATGTCCGCCGGCGACTGGGGGCCCTCGAGGGCATTGCGGACGTGACCACCCGTGCGCAGGCTGGCGACGGCCGGCAGGATGTCACGCTGGTCTGCCGCAGCAGCCAAGATGTGCGCGCTTCGATTTATGCCGCCGTCAAAGCAACGGACTGGATCCTGCTGGAGTTCGTCCAACACACCCGGGATCTCGAATCGATCTTCCGCGAACTGACCAAGGAGAACTGAGATGCAGCAGGTCGTGTATATCTTAAACAAGGAACTGAAAGATTTTTTCATTTCCCCCATCGCCTATATCGTCATGGCCGTCTTTTTGCTGGTGACCGGTTGGTTGTTCTTCTCGGCTTTCTTTGTCTTCGATCAGGCCGACATGCGCAATTTCTTCAATCTGCTGCCGATGACCTTTGCCTTCGTGATCCCGGCCATTACGATGCGGCTGTTTGCCGAGGAACTCAGCAGCGGTTCCTACGAAACCCTCTTGACCCTGCCGGTCACGTTCCGTGACATCATTCTGGGCAAATACCTGGCCGGCGTGGCCATGGTGGCGGCCCTGCTCGTGCCGACGCTCTCCTATCCGATCTTCATCAGCTTTATGGGCGAATTGGACTGGGGGCCGGTACTCGGCGGCTATATCGGCGCCGTCTTCATGGGCGCGGCGTTTACGGGGGTGGGCCTGTTTGCCTCGGCCCTGACGCGCAACCAGATCATCGCCTTTATCACCGGCGCGGTCATCTGTTTTACCCTGACGACCATCGAGCGCATGCTGTTCTTCGTTCCCGGCCCATTGCTCAAAGTGCTGGGGCAGCTCGGCGCCAGTCTGCATTTCCAGAACATCGCCCGAGGCATTGTCGATTCCCGCGATCTTATCTATTTCATCAGTGTGGCTTTTCTGGGTCTGTATGCCGCCCATCTCGTAATGCAGGAAAAAAAATAAGGAGCTGGCATGGCGGTGCGTCAATCCGAAAAATACATTAAATTCATGATTTACCTGGTGGTGGTGCTGCTGATCAACATTGCCGGGCAGACGATGTTCTTTCGCTGGGATCTGACCGGCAACAAGATTTACTCCCTTTCGGATACCAGCCAGCAGGTGGTGGCCACGCTCCAGGAACCCCTGACCATCAAGGTCTTTTTCACCAACAACCTGCCGGCCCCCCATAACAACACCGAACGTTACTTGCGCGATTTGCTGGAGGAATATGCCATCCATGCCAATCGCAACTTCAACTTCCAGTTTTTCGACGTCAGCCCTCAGGAAGGAGGGCTGGGCGTTCAGGCCGGCGACAACCAGAAACTGGCGGATGACTACGGCATCAACCCGGTCCAGATCCAGGTGATCGAAGAGGACGAGGTCAAATTCAAACGGGCCTATATGGGACTCGTCATCATCCATGGCGACGTGCTGGAGCGCATCCCGACGATCACCTCCGTCAACGGCCTCGAATACAAGCTGACCACCGCGATTCAGAAACTCAACAACAAGACCAGCGCCCTGCTCAACCTCAGGGACAATATTAAAATCCGTTTGTTTTTGTCCTCGTCGCTCAACAAGGTCGCCAAATACATGGGGCTTGAGGATCTGCCCTCATTTGCCGCCCGCCTGCAGACGGTTCTCTCCTCGCTGAACCAGCAGGTTTACGGAAAACTCGACTACACGCACATCGACCCCAGCCAGGATCCGCAGGGGGCCGAAGCGGCCCGGGCCGCCGAAATCATGCAGGTCAACTGGCCCGACATCCCCCAGGCCAATATCAAGGCCGGTGACGGCATGATCGGGATGACCATGACCTACGGGGATAAAAGCATCACGACCCCGCTGCTGACGGTGTTCCGTCTGCCGATCGTCGGCACCCAGTACCAGATGACGCCCGTTGAAGACATGGAGACGATCATCAACGAAAATATAGAAGCCCTCGTGGATATCAACGAGAAGATCGGTTACCTGGTGAGCCACGGCACGCATATGCTCAGCGCCGGATCGCCCATGGGCGGTCCCGCCGGCAGCCCGCTGGGCACCTTCATGACCCTGCTGGGGGACAACTATTCCATCAAACGCATCGATCTCAAGGAAGATCCGATCCCGGCCAGTTTGAAGGTCTTGATCATTGCCCGTCCTACGGCGCTATTTACGGATTACGATCTTTTCCAGATCGATCAGGCCCTGATGCGGGGAACCCGCCTGATCCTTTTCCTGGATGCGATCGGCGAAAGTACGCCTCCCGGCCAACAAGTGTTCCGACAACGGCCCCAGTTCAATCCCATCCAAACGGGTCTGGAAAGACTGCTGGCCAGCTACGGGATCAAGATCCGGCCGTCGATTGTTCTGGACGCAAACTGCTATCGCCAGCGACTGGCCAGCGACATGGGCGGCGGGGAACGGCCGATTTACTATGCCCCGCTGATCCAGAGTGCCAACATCAATAGCGACGAGCCTTATCTGCAGAATATCCGGGGGCTGATCGCTCTTAAAATGTCACCCCTGGAACTGGATCAGGCGCGCCTGCAGGAAACCGGCATCCAGGCCACACGCCTTTTTTCTTCTTCGCCCCAATCCTGGGAAATGCGCGATCGGTTTACCCTGGATCCCATGGCCATCGGCGGACCGCCGGCGGAGGAAGACCAGCAGCAGTTTCACCTGGCCTATCTTCTGCAGGGCGTCTTCAGCAGCTATTTCGCCGGCCAGCCGATACCCGAAAAACCGGCGCCGGAAGAGGCGTCAACCGAAGGCAGCGACCCGCTGGCCGAAGACGATAGCGAGGCAACGCCAGAGGAAGCCCCCGTCGATTTGAGCGGCATCGAAAGTTCTCCGACCCGGCGCGACCAGGGAGAACCCTCCAAAATCCTGCTGATCGGTTCGAGCGATCTGATCCAGGACAACATCCTGGATGCCGAGGGACGCAGCCCGAACACCATGTTTATCTTGAATGTGATCGATGCCCTCAATGATCGGGTGGGGGTTGCCGAAATGCGCAGCAAAGAGCAGCGGTTCAATCCCCTGGACAAGACCGCGACGACCACCCGGACCATGGCCAAGGCCTTCAACGTGATCGGCGTGCCGCTGCTGGTGGTGGTTTTCGGTCTGCTGGTATGGCTGCAGCGTACCGCCCGCAAAAAACGCATCCAGAAAATGTTCGGGGCTTGAGAGCCCCCATCGGTGGCCACCGCGCGCACTTGCCAACCGTTTACATTTAAATCCTCGTGAGGCTGACGATGAAGTTCAAGAAGGAATATGCCCTTTTAGGGATCGTGATTCTGGCCCTGCTGATTTATCTGTTCCTCAACAAGCAGGACCGGCTCCATTATGCCCTCCCGGAACCGCCCCGGCTGGAGACGGCGGATATCAATCAAATGACGGTGATCAAAGGCCGTGAAACGATCACCCTCAAACGCCAGGATAACCAATGGCGCCTGACGCCGGGGGACTATCCCGCGGACACCGCCCAGGTGGAGCGCATGCTCAAATCCATGGCCGAACTCGAAATCACCGCGCTGGTCTCCGAGGCGCAAAGTTATGCCCGTTATGAATTGGACGCGGATCGGCGAATTGCGGTTGAGATCTACGCGGACAACCAACTGATCCGCCAGGTGGCCATCGGTAAAGCCGCCAGCACCTTCCGTCACACCCACGTGCTTGTGGATGACGATAAAAATGTCTACCATGCCGGGGGCAGCTTTCGGTGGGAGTTCGACAAATCCATCGATGACCTGCGGGACAAAACCGTTTTGGCCTTTGACCGCAACACCATCACCACGATTGCGATCCAGGCCGATGCCCAGGAGCAGATCATCCAAAAGGAAACCGGGACCGAGGGGAGTGCCGCGCCGGACGCCCCCCCGGCTGAGGATAATCAGGCCGTTGCCCCCCCTGACGTCAAATGGGTGACGGCGGCGGGGCAGACGGTGGCAAACACCTCGGTGGACGAACTGCTGGAAGCGCTGAACCCGCTGAAGTGCAAAGCCTTCATCGACGAGAGTCAGAAAGCTTCCTTGGGAAATCCCCAGTATCGGATCCAGTTGAAGGGGGAACCCACCCGCCGCCTTGAGATCTTCAGCCCGCGCCCCGAGAGTCCCAACGAATATCCCGGGACGAGTTCTGAGAGTCCCTATGCCTTTGTGCTCTCGGAATTCGACGTGGAAAAAGTCAAGCGCTTCTACGAAAAGATCACGGGGGCGGAAGAGGATGCGCCCGCTCCAGAGCCCGCCACGAAACCTTAACCGATAGGTTAACGGCTTCCAAACCGCGGATCGTATCCGCGGGTGTGCCTAACCTCGGCGGAAAACCAATTCGCTTCATGGCTGCTCGTGTTCAACAAACGCCGACGGATGAAAAAGCGCGGTGTATAAGGGTTGGCCTGGTATCTGCGCGCTCAAGGCTTACGACTTGAGGCCGGTAAACGCTGACTTCCAGAACGACTTGGGCGGCAGTGGCAGGTACCGGCTAATTGGATGAAGGGCGGGTATGCCTTTTGGCGCGCGGCTTTCGGCGTTCATCACCCGAACGACGTTCCGGTATGTGGACGGCGTAGGAAAATTGGCGCCGTTCGGTACCGGATCTTCGTTCTATAAATTTTAATCGTTGGTGGGAAATCATTGTGGTTGCCATACCGATTTCAATCCGTTCGATGGGCG
>JASJED010000341.1 GCA_030065585.1 Desulfobacterales bacterium
TGGGCAACGCCGCATGGCGGCATGAGGCGCCGCTTCAACGACCGGTTGGGCGACGCGCAGGATACGCGGGACACGGCGGTTTCTTTTGGTTACTTTTCTTTTCCCGTAAAAGAAAAGTAACGACTACATAAAAAAACCACGGATCGGTAGAACCCTGACGGGTCCTCCACCAGAGGGTGGAAGGCTTAGAGCAAAACTAGGAGCGAGCGGACGTGATCAACCCGGGGATGCTGCTTCGGGTTTCAGGGGAGATCCCTTTGATCATGCGCCGAACCAAAAAAATAAGCCCGGCTTTCGCAAACCGGGCTTACTTTCTGAATGGCGGAAGAATCTATTTAGTGTCCGTCCATAATAGGCATCCTTCGGCCCAGGCCGGCGTTCTCGCGCTTTTGAAATCCTCGCCGTAGTTTGACTACGCCTGTGGGTTCAAAATCGCTGCGGCCTTGACCTGAACCAAAATCTACCATTTCTGGAGGGACACTACTTTAGAAGACCTTCGACGATTCCGGCCATCGGTGTCGCGTAAATCAGAATCAGCGAGATAACCAGCGCATAGATACACAGCGACTCGATCATGGCCAGACCGATCAGCATGGTAACGGTGACCTTACCGGAAGATTCCGGGTTGCGGGCAATACCTTCGACGGCCGACCTGAGGCCGATCCCCTGCCCGATGCCGCAACCGAAAGCGGCGATCGCGATACCAAAACCAGCTGCCGTAACACATGCCACAAAAAACTTCAGAGCTTCAGCTTCCATACCTACAATTCCTCCTTAGTTGAAATGATGGTTTAGGCTTCTTCCATTGCCCCATGACAGGCATTCTCGATATTGGTTGCCCCTCAAGCGCAGACGGGGATTGATGACTAGTGGGCGTGCTCCATCGCGCCCTGGAAATACATGATCGATAAGAGAAAAAACACAAAGGCTTGCACCAGGGCGACGAAAACCCCCAGGGCCATGATGGGCAGGGGCGCAAAAAAGGCACCGGCCAGCAGAAACAGGATCGTCAGCACCAGTTCGTGCCCCATCATATTGCCGAAAAGACGGAAGGTCAGCGACAGCACGCGGGCCAAGTGCCCAATGATTTCGATGGGGCAGATAATCGGAACCATCCACCAGACCGGTCCCATGAAATGTTGGTAATACTTCACGCCGTGGTGCTTGATGCCGAGATAGTGGGTGAAAAAGAAAACCACCAGGGCACATCCCAGGGTGGTATTGATGCTGGCCGTGGGTGGAAAACAGGTGGGCACCATACCGGCCAGGTTGCTGACGAAGATAAAGATGAAAATCGTGGCGACCAGGGGCAGCAGCCCACGGCTCTCCTCGCCGGCAATATCGACCATGAAGTCTTCGATGCCGGAAATAACCACCTCAAAGAAGTTCTGGGCTTTGCCGGGAATCATGCTGACGCCTTTGGCACCCAGCGCGGCACAGACGATCAGGAAGAGCATGACCAGCCAGGCATAGAGGACATGGGGGTTCTCATGGGCAAAATGAGCCGGCCCGGGCCCGAGCAGTTCGCAAAATTTGACCAGAAACATCCACGGGTGTTCCATCCTTAAACCGCCTCCTTGAAAATGAGTTTGGTGAATTCTAGCGCCGCGGCCGCAGAAATGCTGGCCACCACGACCGAAAGCCCGACAAACAGGCCTAATGGATCGACAAGCTTTCCGGCAATCAGAAAGAAGATGATGACACCGCTGGCGATGAAACGCAGATAGTACTTGGCGATGATAAGCTGGTGCGGGGCGAGATGGGGCGGTGTCAGGGATTTTTTAAGGGTGCCTGCCAGGAGGTGAAAATTGATGGTGACGATCAGACCGCCGGCCATGACCCCCAGGGCGAAGGCGAAGTGTAAATAAAGCAGCGCGGCCGCCGCGGCGGCCATGAGGAGTATCCAGTTGGATCGGGTGACGAATCGGAGTATACGCGTCTGAATGTTCAACGTCTGCCTTTTTCGATCTCGCGCCGGATGGCGTGGATGTTAGAGTCGCCGGCTCTTCTTGATCGCCAGCCCGATATTGCGGAAGCCGGCGGCGATTCCCAGTCCCAGACCGATCAGCGTAAACCAGGGTGTCGTGTCGATACGCCGGTCGAGATAAACGCCCGCAAAGAGCCCGATGAATATTGAGAGGGCCACCTGCAGTCCAAGGCTGCTGTAGTAAGCAAGGTCTCGCCAGGCCCGCCGGGTTTCTCTTTTCATGCGCAGAAATATCTCAAAAAACACACCGGTTCCAAGGCCCGGTCGGTACAAGTCAAGAGCATCTAACATAGGCCTTCGGGGAAAGTCAACGATAATTGAAAGCCCGCTACCAGCGGAGTTGATCGGCGTCGAACACCGGCCCGTCCTTGCAGACATGCAGGTATCCGTCACCCGCTCGATCGGCCACGGCACACCCCAAACAGGCCCCCATCCCACAGGCCATGGCCGCCTCGATCGAAACCTGGCAGGGCAGCCCCAGACGCGTGGCGATGCCGGCCACACAGCTGAGCATGTCCATGGGACCGCAGCCATAGATGATATCGGGCGGACGCTGCTGGGCCGCGATTTCCAGGGGATGGGTCAAAAAGCATTGGGCCCCGTCGCTGCCATCGTCGGTGGTGCGGTGGACCTTGACCGCCAGCCGCTCAAAGTCATCGATGCACAGGAGGTCATGGCTAGTCCGGCCGCCGAGGAAAACCTCGCAGGCGTCAAGCGCGCGTGTTTGGGCCAAATCCTCCAGCAGGTGCATCATGGGGGCCACCCCGATACCGCCGGCGGCGATGAAGATGCGCCGATAGTCCTCACGGACCCGGAAGCCCTGTCCCAGGGGCCCCAGCAGGTCAAGACGGACACCGGGGGTCAGTTTGCCCATGGCCGCCGTTGCCGCACCGACGATTTTGTAGAGGAGGGCGACCCGGGCACGGTCTTGGGATTCGATTTCCAAGCGGTGGATCGAAAACGGGCGCCGCAGAAATGCGCCTCCCCCGACACCGCCCAGCATAACAAATTGGCCGGGCCGGGCCGCCGTGTAGTCGACGGGGCTTTCCAGAACCATGCGCCGGTATCCCGGCGCGATTTCACGATGGTCGACAATCTCGGCCACGGACTGTTGAATCATGGGTGCTTGCTCCTCGATTCCGGCGTCAATGGAATTTCAAAAAGGGTCATCCAGCGCACCGAACGCCGACGGCCGCCGTTAAGCCGCGGGCGCCGCCATTTTATTTTCTTCGCCCGTCCTCGCACATGCCGATGACGGCCGCGAAGCGTCCGACCTTGTGGCCGGCGCGATAGGAAAAAAAACGCTGCGACTGGCAGCGGGTACAGATCCGGCTCAAAGCGATGTGCCCGGCCGCCAACCCGGCCGCCGTGAGCTGGTCGTGGCTAATCGCCCAGAAATCAAAATGGTGGGCCGACACCCGACGGTGCCAGAAAGCCGTCGGTATTTCGTTCCTGTAGTTGATGAATTCAGCGCAGCAGGGCCCCAGGGAAGGTCCCACGCCGGCCAGCAGATCGTCCGGACGGCAGCCGAAATCACGCGCCATGGCCGCCACCGTGGCACCGATCACGTTGGCAATGCTGCCGCGCCAGCCCGAATGGATGTTGGCCACCACGCGCTGCCGCGGATCGAACAGCAGCACCGCCTGACAGTCGGCCACGAGGATGGTCAGCAGGAGTCCCGACTGATCGGTGATGAAGGCATCCCCCGTGCCGGCCACCGGGGAGCGCTCGCCGGCCGGCGGCTCTGCCAGCGACAGCACGGTGTTGCCATGCACCTGGCGGAGGAAAACCAGCCGGCCCGGCGCCAGGGCGCGCGCCAACCGACGGCGGTTTTCATCGACGGCGGCCGGATCATCGCCGCTTTTTCGGGCCAGGTTGAAACTCTGCGCCGGCGGCCGGCTGACACCGCCCTCCCGGGTGGTGATCGCGTGCTGCAGACCGTGCTGACCGGCCAGGTGAGGAAATTGCAGCAGGGGCAGACCACGGCCTTCCATGGCCACCAGCCCGGCGTTTGCGGCAGATGTTGACCGCGTATCGCCGGGCGCCCCCTTGCGGGATTGATGGGTCCGTATGGCGTCTAAATCTTTCACGATGCCGGCTCACGCCTTTGGCCGTAGCGCTTTAGGACACGCTGGATCAGGGTCGTGGTCGACAGCTCGGGGTCCAGCGCCACCCGCAGCACACGCCCTCCCCGCGCTTTGACCACATCGGCGCCGATAATGGCCGTCTCGGGCCAGTCCGCCCCCTTGACCAGCACATCCGGGGCAATGCTTTCGATCAGCCTGAGGGGATCGGGTTCATCGAACAGGATGATAACGTCAACACAGGCCAGGCCGGCCAAAACCGCTGAGCGGTGAACCTGGCCGTTAAGCGGCCGCCCGGGGTCCTTGATGGCCTGGACCGACACATCGCTGTTGAGCCCCACGAAAAGAACGTCACCGGCCGCGCGGGCCGCCTGGAGATAATGGACATGCCCCGCATGCAGCAGGTCGAAGCAGCCGTTGGTGAACACCACGGTCTGACCCCGCCGGCGGCAGGCGGCCGCCCGCTGCCCGGCCGCGGCGCGTGTCAGGCATTTCGAACTTTGAGAAGTCGCGACCATTCAATCTTCCCGGTGAGACGCCGCCCCCGCAACGGCGGGTTTGGCCCGCAACCCCAACGGCCCCATTATGGCCGGGGTCGCTTCACGGTTAACGGAGGGTTCGTGCAAAGGTAAGCACATCCACGGCCGCCGCACCGGCGGCCAGCACCGTTCGGGCAGCTTCCTCGACCGTCGCCCCGGTGGTGAAGACATCGTCCAGCAGCAGCACGTGTTTTTGGCATATCCCTTCGCGGTCGTGTACCGCGAAGGCGCCTCGGATATTGCGTTGTCGCTCCCGGCGGCTCAGGCCGGTCTGGGAACGGGTGCGGCGGGAGCGCACCAGGGTGCGCATCGCGGCGACGGGCCGCATGGCCGCCGCCGGGTCCCGGTCCGCGGCCCGCTGCCAGGCGCGCAGCAGCAAAGCGGCCTGATTGAATCCGCGCCGGCGCAGGCGGCGCGGGTGCAGCGGTATGGGCACCACCAGGTCCACGCGGCGCTCCCGCCAGTAATGGTTAAAGGTATCATAAAGCATACGCCCCATGGGCGCGGCCAGGGCCAACCGCCCCCGATACTTGAGCTGGTGCACCAGGGCCATCAGTCCGCCCTGATAGACGCCCACGGCGCGCGCCCGGCCATAATACCCGTTGTCCGACAGACA
>JASJED010000077.1 GCA_030065585.1 Desulfobacterales bacterium
TTTCGAGAGCGGGGCCTTCAGCCACTCGGCAACCTCTCCGTTCCCGGGCCCGTTCTTGGAGAATTTGGTTTTATAGCAACTGCCATTTAGCGTGTCAATGCCCCTCCCGGTTCTTGCGTTGCCAATGCGAACCACCCATCGGGGCCCTGGTTTTTGGGCTTGATGGTTGCCGGTGAATCTAGTATCAGACCGGCCAAGTTCCACCATGATTCATTGCCGGCCGTCACCATGTCAAACCGGCCCTTGGCTGCGGGAAGACCGCGCCAATACGGGTACCGGCGTTACTTAGCAAGGAAAGCACCATGGCAACCGTCGAAGCGTTTCGCGGAATCCGCTACAATCCTCAGAGACTAGCATCCCTGGCGGAGGTGGTCACCCCCCCTTATGATGTCATCACAGCGGATCAGCAAGCGGCCTACTACGCGCGCAGCCCCTACAACGTGATCCGCGTGGAACTGGGACAAAAGCTTCCGGATGACAACGAGGCAAAAAACGCCCATACCCGGGCCCACGAATATTTGCAGGCCTGGCAATCCCAGGGCGTTCTGATCCGCGATCGGCAGCCGTCGTTCTACCTCGTCTCCACCCGTTACCCGACGGCCGAAGGGCAGGCCACACGCTGGGGTCTGATCGCTCAGGTGGGTCTTGAACCTTTTAGTGCCCACGGTCATATACTGCCCCACGAGCAGACCTTTCCCGCCATCAAGTCCGAGCGACTGGGCCTCATGCGGGCCAGCGGTATGAACACCAGCCCCATCTTCGCGTTGTTTGACGATCGCGACCAGCTCATGAACCGCCTGCGGAAATATGCCCACGATCTTAGGCCGCTGATCGAATTTGAAGACGACAGCGGCGCCCGCCACTGCATGTGGCGTCTGGCGGACCAGGGCCGCAATACGAACATTCAGGCCGCCTTCACGAACCGCCGTCTCTACATCGCCGACGGCCATCACCGTTATGAAACCTGCCTGGCCTATCGCGATGAACGGGCCCAGGACGACCAGAATTACAACGATCGACATCCGGCCAACGGCACATTGATGTATATCAGCAGTATGCAGGATCCCGGTTTGCAGGTCCTGCCCACCCACAGGGTCCTGCCGACGGTAGACGTGCCTCTGCGCCAGGCGTTCATTCAACGCGCCGAATCACATTTCGACATCCAACCCATCGCCATGGACCCTGACGACGCCGCGACAGCCGCCCGTCGATTGGATGCCGCCCTCGACGCCATGCCGGCGGAAAGCGGCCTGGGCGTGGCCATTCATGGCGATGAGCGGCTGTATCGCCTCAAGCTTCGGCCCGATGCCGCAACACGCATCTACGCCGACGACCTGCCGTCACCCCTGCGGCGGTTGAACGTTACCCTGTTGTCCGAATTCGTATTTCCCAAGCTCCTGGAGATGGATTCCGCCAAGCTCGACAATGCGCAAAGCGTTCATTTCCGCCACGATGCCGCCGACACGCTGGCGCAAGTACGCCGCGGAACCTATGATATGGCCTTTATCCTCAAAGCGACCCCGGTGGAACAGGTACGCGCCATCGCCGAAGCCGGTTTGAGCATGCCGCGCAAAACAACCTATTTTGCCCCCAAGGTCATCACGGGGCTGGTGATGCGCGCACTGCACCCCAGGGATTAGGGAGCGAACATGGCCTGCACTTCCGCTGAGTAACGCCGCTGGTCGCGGTAGATGAACAGCGGCGGGCCCACGGCGAATCCGGCCCGCGCGGCTTTGACCCCCGCCACCAATGCCAGTTTGGCTGTACTTGCCTGCCGGGCATGAATCAGACGCATGAATTTGGGTTCGATATTGAAAGCCTGCATACGGTTGATCAACTCGGGCAATCGTTGGGTTGGATAGATCGTCCAGAAATACCCGCCCGTCCGCAAGACCCGCCGCACCGCCTGCAAGAGGCCTTCGAGGGTCAGCGCAATTTCATGCCGGGCGAGCGCGCGCTGTTCATTCGGATTGATGCGCCCGGAATCGGCCTGGCGGTAGGGTGGGTTGCTCACGACCAAATCTGCGGAGAACCCCAGCGCCTCAGGGTTCACCGTTTGCAAATCGTTCTCGATGATGCGGATTCGATCCTCGAAACCGTTGGCCTTCACATTTTGCCGGGCCAGATCGGCCAAGGCCGGTTGAAGCTCCACACCGTAAATTTCCAGATTGGCATGGCGGTAGACCAGTAAGAGCGGCACAATCCCACAGCCTGTGCCGAAATCGATCACGCGGCGGTCGCCCTGACGGGGTTTGATCAAGTGGGCCAGCAGGATGGCATCGATCGAAAAGCGATATCCGCCCAGGTCCTGGGCAATCTTGAGACGTCCATTGTAAAATCTATCGGCCGTAATATCCATGGGGGCCCTACGCACGCTCAAGGCTTGGCCAAGGGTCCGATTTTAAAACGAATATCTTCCAGAATCTCGCGACCGGCCACCGCGTTGACCCGCTCGATCAAAGCAGATTTCTGAAAAAAGAGCTCCTGCAACCAGACAGAACTGCTGACATGGACGACCAGCAGACGCTGTTTGAAGGCCGCCGGCTGGGCATTCCTGGCGATGGCGGCGCCCACCGCCCGGTCCCAGATCTGCCCCAAAAGGTCCGGGTCCTGCTGGAGACCGCCGCGGCACTCACGGAGGACTTGGGTCAGAATGCCTTTGATGGGGGTTAAGTCCGTTTTTTTTTTCTGGTCGCTCATGGTCAGATCTTGGGTGTGGGCGTGATCCGGCATTTTCCGCGTTTTATAGCGATGGCCCCGGAGGCCTGTCAACTTGCCTTCATCCGGCAAAGCGGTTTGATCGACGATTCCGCCGAAGCCGACCTTATCCGATCGCGGCGACGTCCAGGAGGGTTGACCCCAAAAATGGCATGGCCGGCCGACCACTTGCGGGAACCATGAATGCCTGGTCATTGTGATAGACGCACCTTTCATGGAGCGGATATACCCGCAGTGACTGTCGGCTGGAGTTCACTACCACTGCGAGTTCTTTGACGGGATGGTTGCCCTGTGCTAACGCAATTTCACTTGACTTGCTAAATAGTGTAACTTAATTACTTATTCATCCGAATCAAAGCCGCAAGCCAGCGGCCATGGTGTAATCATTTGCCTCGTGACGAATCAGACCTTACCTTCTTTAATAATTGCCCTGCGAAAATAATCACCAAACCACTGACAGATAGGAAATTTAACCATGAGTTGGGATTGGGAAAAACTGAAACAGCAGCAGCAAGGCCGCGGCCCCACACCGCCACAGATGGACGAGGTTGTCAAAAACCTGAAGAAAATCAAACTCCCTGGGGGGCCAATTGTCTTTGTCCTCCTGCTTGTCATCCTCGGCATCTATACATCAGTCTACAAGATCGATACCGAGGAAGTGGGCGTCGTACAGCGCTTCGGCAAGTATATCAAAAGCACGCAACCCGGTTTGAATTTCAAGCTGCCCTTCGGGATTGAAACCGTCACCCCGGTACCGGTAAGGCGCATCCTGAAAGAAGAATTCGGTTTCAGCAGTCAGCGCACCAGCGGCCGCAGCCGCACCGCATTTACCACCGAAAACACCAATGAAGCCCTCATGCTGACCGGTGACCTGAATGTGGGCGTGGTGCCCTGGATTGTTCAATACCGTGTCAATGATCCCTACAACTACCTTTTCAAAGTCCAGAATGTCACCCGGTTGCTACGCGACATGTCCGAGTCCTCGATGCGCCTGGTCGTGGGCGATCGCAGCATCAACGAAATCCTCACCAAGCGCGCCGAGATCGCCGATGCGGCCAAACTCGTGCTGCAGGCCGAACTCGACAACTCCGAGGCGGGGATCACCATCAGCACCATCGAGATGAAACGCACCAATGTCCCGGGTCCGGTTCAGGACTCGTTCAACGAGGTCAACCAGGCCACCCAGGAAAAAGAACGAATGATCTACCAGGCCCGTGAGGAGTACAACAAAGCCATTCCGACGGCCCGTGGTGATGCCGAGCGAGTTGTCAAAGCCGCCGAGGGGTATGCGCTCGACCGGGTCAACCGGGCCAAGGGGGACGCCGACCGCTTCAAATCGGTGTATGCCGAATACAGCAAGGCCAAGGACGTCACCACCCGTCGGCTCTACCTGGAGACGCTCAAGGACCTCCTCCCCCGTATGGGTCCCAAGTACATTATCGACGACAGCCAGAGCAATCTATTGCCGCTGCTCAATCTCAACCAGAACAACTTGAAAACCCTGACAGGTGTTCCCAATGAACAATAAAGCGACTATCACATTGATTATTATTGCCGCGCTTGGGGCCGCTTTTTATTCCGCGGCTTTTGTGGTCGACGAAACCGAACAGGTGGTACTGACCCGCTTTGGTAGAATCGTGCGCGAACCGATCACCGATCCCGGATTGAATTTCAGGATCCCCTTCATCGACACCGTCAACAAATACCCAAAAAACCTGCAGCATTGGGACGGCGACCCCGGCCAGATCCCCACCCTCGACAAAACGTTCATCTGGGTGGATTCCTTTGCGCGCTGGAAGATTACGGACCCTGTCAAGTTCCGCGAAACCGTCGGCGACGTGATCGGCGCCAACAGCCGCCTGAACGACATCATTGATCCTGCGGTTCGCAATGCGGTAACCAGCTATCGTCTGATCGAAACGGTGCGCAGCAGCAACCGTGAACTCGATACCTTCGAGGAAGGGATCGACGCTGCTGACGGCCGCCAGCAGCGGCAGAGCTTCCGCATTGCCACCGGGCGCGAGAAAATCACCGACAGTATCCTCACCGAGGCGCAGCCCAAACTCGACAAATTCGGAATCGAAGTGGTGGACGTCCAGATCAAACGCGTCAATTATGTGGATCAGGTCAGGGAATCCGTCTATAACCGAATGATCGCCGAGAGGAAACAGATTGCCGAAAAATTCCGTTCGGAAGGGGAAGGTGAAGCCCGCAAGATTCGGGGCGACAAAGAACGCGACCTGAAAGAAATCAACTCGGAAGCTTACCGCCAGTCGCAGATTATCAAGGGCAAGGCAGACGCCGAGGCAACCCGCATCTACGCGGATGCCTTTGGGGTTGATCCTGAATTTTACACCTATATCAAAACTCTAGAGGTCTACAGCGAATCCATTGGGCGGGACAGCGCGCTGGTGCTTTCCACCGATTCGGATTTACTCAAATATCTAAAAACGTTACCCCGTGACCTCGAGTAGCCCCCGGGCGACGCATTCGCCGGTACGCAACGCGGTACGGCGCCAAACTGAAAAAGCACCTGCAAGTAAGTCTTGTCAGGTGCTTTTCCTAAACAGCAGAAATCGGATCGAGGTTCATCATTTCCCCTTCCGCCGTTGGTGCCGCGTACGCGCCAATAGCTTTCTGTGCTTGTGTTTTCGCATTTTCTTGCGTCGTTTTTTAATGACACTGCCCAATGGATCACCCCCTTCCCAAGTGTAGTGACAAGCAAATTGGTTAAGTAGCATTGTGTTGATTCTTTTGTCCAGGATTTTTTAACGGCCCGCCGAGGGAATCTCCTTACAACCTGAACAATCACAATAAGTTACTGATATTCATAGTTGATTCGGGCAAATTCCTATGATATTGATCCGGGTGGATCCAGCCCAACGTCATTCAATCGAGGCTACCTTCTCGGAAATGCGACCGTGAAATTCAACCCCGAGCAACTCGCGACCGTCAATGAAGCGGTCGCCACAGCGGAAGAACTCGTCAGCAACCATTTCAAATTATCGGCAAGTCAATGGCTCAAACGCAAATATGATGTCAAGACGGCGGCCGACCTGATTGCCGATGAGGTGATCGAGGGCCCCTTTGCCCAGGTAATCCGCTATGAAGGTCGTGTGCCCAGCGACCCCTTGAATTCCAGCAGTTTTGATTTTTACAAGATTTGCCTGCAGGACCACAACATCCTGCGAATCCTTCAAACGACCCCGCACTTAACCCTCTTTCCTTTTGCCCTCTATATCGTAACCCATGAACTGATTCACATCGTGCGCTTCTCGCAATTCCTGCAAAATTTCGAAGCCTCCAACGACGAGCGCCTGGCTGAGGAAAAGCGGGTGCATGACAAAACCCACGAGATCCTCTGTGCCCTCAAGATCGATGGACTGGCCGCCGTATTGAACTATTACGCCCGGTGGCGGGACGGGTTCGACGACTTGCGCTGTTGATCGTCTCCGCCTCCCGCCAGCGACCCCATGATGGCAGCCCGCGCCGACCACGGTTTCCGGACGGGTGGCCCTAAGTCGATTATGTCCCACCCGCATGCGGGAATGGCTACCGGATAACGGTGCGATCAAAGCCGAATGCCTTCCGAGCGCCTCAAGGCCATTAACTGCCGAAATTATTACGGCCAACGCTTGACAATAACGTTTGACTGACTATTTTTTCTCAAAACCGACGTGGGCGTAACCCGCGACGCGTATAAAATAACTGACCGCTTGAGGGAGGTTTTTTTTATGCCCATTTACGAGTACGAATGCACACAATGCGGCACAATCGAAGAAGCCTTGCAAAAGTTTTCGGACAAGCCCTTGACCCAATGCCATCATTGCAGCGGCAAGCTTCGCAAACTGATTTCAAACAGCGCTTTTCATCTTAAGGGCTCGGGATGGTACGCCACCGATTATGCGAAAAAATCTAAAGCTTCCTCAACATCTACGGACAACGGTCAACAAGCCCAAACCTCTGATAAGACATCCGCATCGGGGGAATCTAAGCCAGGCAATTCTGCCGCCTAGCCGATTTTAAAACAATTCTATTCTATGTAACACCGCTGCCACGCGGCCAAATTGCAGCGTGTGGCCCAAGCGAAGGAGCGATATTGATATGCAATACGGGTCGGGGAGAGACTGTTCGGGATCATGGCGGCCGACGACGTCGGCGGCACATGGCAAACGCCCTACCCACGAGACAATGACCTTTTTTATGTCGGCGAAAGATTGAGGCCGTGCATGCCGGCTAAAGTTATCGTTCGCTGGCCGACCACAATGGTTTGTTATTAAACTGAGTTTAAAAGGAGACGGAGAACAAATGAAGATCAGACCGCTAAACGACCGAGTCCTGGTTCAACGGATGGAGGAAGAGACCAAAACCAAAGGAGGCATCATTATCCCTGACACCGCCAAAGAAAAACCGGCGGAAGGCAAAGTGGTCGCCGTCGGCAATGGCCGCTTGGGTGATGACGGCAAGCGCGTAGCCCTGGAAGTCAAAAAAGGCGACCGCGTCCTGTTCAGCAAATACGGCGGGACCGAAGTCAAGGTGGAAGGTGATGAATATCTGATCATGCGGGAAGACGATATTCTGGGCATCATTGAATAAATAAACATAAGTCAATGGAGGTTGAACTAAAATGGCTAAATTGATTAAGTACGATATGAAAGCCCGCGAAGCAATGCTTCGAGGGATCAAGACGCTTGCCGACGCCGTGGTGGTTACCCTGGGGCCCAAGGGCCGTAATGTGGTCATCGACAAATCGTGGGGCTCGCCGACGGTTACCAAGGATGGTGTCACGGTTGCCAAAGAGATCGAGTTGGAAGACAAATTTGAGAATATGGGTGCCCAGATGGTCAAGGAAGTGGCCAGCAAAACCAGCGATATGGCTGGTGACGGCACGACGACGGCTACGGTACTGGCCTACTGCATCTATGAAGAGGGGCAAAAACTGGTGGCGGCCGGCAACAACCCCATGTCCATCAAGCGCGGCATCGATGTCGCCGTGGATGCGGCGGTCAAAGAACTGCACAAAATGAGCAAGCAGACGAAGGATCAGCGCGAAATTGCCCAGGTTGGTACGATTTCGGCCAATAACGATGAAACCATCGGCAACATCATCGCTGAAGCGATGAACAAAGTCGGTAAAGAGGGCGTCATCACGGTAGAAGAAGCCAAGAGCATGGACACCACCTTGGATGTCGTTGAGGGGATGCAGTTTGACCGCGGCTACCTTTCGCCTTACTTCGTAACCGACCCTGAAAAAATGGTGGCCTCGCTGGAAGACCCCTATATTTTGATCAACGAAAAGAAGATCAGTAATATGAAGGATCTCCTGCCGATCTTGGAGCAGGTTGCCAAAATGGGCAAACCGCTCATGATCATTGCCGAAGATGTCGACGGCGAAGCCCTGGCGACCCTGGTCGTCAACAAACTGCGGGGGACCCTCCAGGTTGCCGCCGTCAAGGCCCCGGGCTTTGGTGATCGCCGCAAAGCCATGTTGGAAGATATTGCGATTCTCACCGGCGGCCAGGTGGTGTCGGAAGATTTGGGGATCAAGCTCGAGAATCTGGCTATTTCCGATTTGGGCAAAGCCAAGCGGATCAACATCGACAAAGACAACACGACCATCGTGGACGGCGCCGGATCCCGCTCGGCCCTCGAAGGCCGGGTCAAGCAGATTCGCGCCCAGATCGATGAAACCACTTCGGACTACGATCGTGAAAAATTGCAGGAACGCCTGGCCAAACTGATTGGCGGTGTGGCCGTCATCAACGTCGGCGCGGCAACCGAAACCGAGATGAAAGAAAAGAAAGCCCGCGTCGAAGATGCGCTCAACGCAACACGCGCCGCTGTCGAAGAAGGTATCGTCCCGGGTGGTGGGGTTGCCCTGGTGCGCTGCCTGGATGCCCTCGACAAAGCCCGCGCCAAAGTAAAAGCGGATATGAAACTGGGTGTCGATGTGGTGATGCGGGCCATCGAAGAGCCCCTGCGCCAGATTGCCAACAATGCCGGCAAAGAGGGGTCGGTCGTCATCGACAAAATCAAACAGGAAAAGGCCGCGTTGGGTTATAATGCCAGCAGTGACACGTACGAAGACTTGATCGAAGCCGGTGTTATCGACCCGACCAAGGTTACCCGTTTCGCCCTGCAGAATGCCGGCAGTGTCGCCGGTTTGATGCTGACCACCGAAGCCATGGTGGCCGATAAACCCGAAGAGAAAAACGATGCCGCCGCTGCGGCTGCCGCCGGTATGGGTGGTGGTATGGGCGGTGGTATGGGCGGCATGGGGGGCATGATGTAAATTCACCCGGTAGCCCACGTCCTCAGCCATTAAACCCCCTGCCCGCCGGGCAGGGGGTTTTTCTTTTGGCAACGCCTGAATGCTTGACAATTCCCGGACGGTGCGTTTAGGATGGAGAGGATATGAACCTAAATTTTATGTTTATTTTACTATTGTAGGTCAACAACCCCAACAAACGACCGGAGCGATTTATGAAACCATCCATGCCCCTCCGAATCACCCTGGCGGCGTTCATAGCCTGCATCGGATTACTAGGTTATGCTGCTGCGGTAAACGCCCAAGGTGGCATTCAGGAGCATATTGTCGAAACTGAAACAGGCGTATACTATATCGTCCAGCCGGGAGACACGCTATGGGATTTATCGCAACATTTTTCTGACTCGCCTTGGCTGTGGCCGGATCTTTGGAAAGAAAACCGACAAATCAACAACCCGCACCTGATTTACCCGGGAGATCGTATTAAACTCTACCGGCGCCAGGATGCCGACCGCATTCCCGTCGTCGATGCCAAGCCCAAACCGGAAGGCGCCCAGGTGCGCTACCAGAACATCAACGCCGTGGGGTTTATTCGTAAAGATGGTCTCGAGCCTGCGGGCATGGTTATCGAGCCGGTCGGGCCCAAAGCGTTGATCGGGCAATATGATCAATTGTATCTGGTCGGTATCGATCATGAATATCAGGTGGGCGAAAAGTACACGATTTACCGCAAATTGAAGCCGATCAATGACAAAGAAACCCGGGAATACATTGGCATCCAGCATCTACTGGTCGGCATCTGCGAGATCACCGAAGTTCGCCCGGATACCGCCATTGCCGATGTGATCCGCTCCTGGCGGATCATCCAGCGCAAGGATCTGGTAACGCCCTTTCTGGAGCGCTCACCGGTGATTGAAATCAAGGAAAGCGTCCCGGGACTTATCGGGAAATTCATTTCCAGCGAACAACACGCCCGACTGACCGGTCAGTTCCAGACCGCATTTATCGACAAGGGCGAAAGAGACGGCATTGAAGTCGGTCAATACTACACCATCTTTCAGCAGAATAAAAACCGGGTCTGGACAACGACGGGCATCAACAAAATCATTCGCATGCCCAAAGAAGATATCGGCTCGGTCTTGGTGCTGCATACTGAAGACAACACGGCCACGGTTCTTCTGACACGCTCGGAGAAATCCATCGATCCCTGGACGCCGATCGCAACGCCGTTTTGAACCGCCACCCGCGCCGCTTTAGCGGCACCCCCTCAGACTGAATCGGGACCGCCGTGATCAGTGATCACGGCATTTGGATCTACTTGAAAAATCACAAGGGCCGCCTGGACAAGCAGCGCGGCCTTTGTGATTACTTTCCTGCACGTATCGAAGCGCTCAGGGGGTCAGGCACCCAAAAATTTACGGGCCGAAGTCACACGCAGCACTTCTTCGTATGTTGTGGTCCCTGCCAGCATTTTAATTATCGCATTCTGGTGCAGGGTTACCATCCCCTCTTCTTTGGCGCGGATACGGATATTCTCGATATTGGCTTTGGCCGTGGTCATTTTCTGGATACTCTCCGAGTAGGACATCACTTCATAGATCCCGACGCGTCCACGATAACCCGTTTGACGGCAGCGATTGCATCCCATCCCGCGGCGCAATTTCAAGACCCCCTTCAATCCCGTACGGATTCCCAGATCCTGCAGATCCGAAGCGGTCATCTCAAAGCTTTCCTGACAATATCCGCAAATGACGCGCACTAGGCGCTGGGCCACGATGCCGATGATCGTCGCCTGAATCAAAAAAGCCGGAACCCCTATATCCAGTAAACGGGTGAGGCTGGAGGGGGCGTCGTTGGTGTGCAACGTCGAGAGAACCAGGTGGCCCGTCAGAGAGGCTTGAACCGCATTTTCAGCTGTTTCCAGGTCGCGCATCTCACCGATCATAATGATATCCGGATCCTGGCGCAGAATCGTTTTCAATATCGAGCCAAAGGTAACGTCGATGGCGGATTGGACGCCGATCTGATTGAATTCTTCATGAATCATTTCAATCGGGTCCTCGACCGTCACGATGTTGTTTTCGGCGGTGGACACCTTCCGCAGGGCTGAATACAGGGTCGTCGACTTACCACTGCCCGTCGGACCCGTCACGAGAATGATACCATGGGGCATCCGAATGAACTGATTGAATTTCTTAAGATCGCCTTCGGTAAAGCCCAAACCATCGAGGTCCTGAATCAGGACATCGGGATCCATGACACGCATGACCACTTTCTCACCGAAGGCCACGGGAACGGTTGAAATCCGAATTTCGGTTTCCTGACCGCCCTTGTCCATTTTGATCCGGCCGTCCTGCGGTCGGCGTTTTTCCGCCATGTTGAGGCGCGAAAGCGCTTTGATTCGGGAAACAATCGCATTATGCACTTTCTTGGGGAGTTTGTAGACGGTATGCAGCACGCCATCGATGCGCATACGGACCAAGACAACCTCGCGCTTCGGTTCGATATGAATATCGGAGGCGCGCTGATCAAAGGCGTAGATAAACAGGTGATTAACCGCATTAACGATATGCTGATCGTTCGATGGTAACTCGTCGGCTGATTTAAGGCGGACATATTGTTCCAAGTTACCAAGATCAATGGACGGGCCCGCGAACAAATCTTCCGCGGCGGCGATTGAACGTTGGAAGCCGAAAAACTCGTCGATTAATTTGAGGATATCGGATTTAGAACTGACAACCGTGGATACCCGCATATTAGTGACGCGGGTGATATCATCGATCACTTCCATGTTGAAGGGGTTGGGTGTCGCCACAACGAGGGTTCCATCGTTGACTTCGATGGGCAATACCAAATGCTTCATGGCGAAGTTGCGGGGTACCGTCGTCGTCACGGTATTCAGATCGAGTTTGAGAGGGTCAATTTTTTTATAGGCCATATCCCATTCGGCCGCCAGCGCTTTAAAAATGACATCTTCTTCCAAGACCCCGGGTTTACCGTCGGCCCGTAAAGGGCCGATCTTGGCGATCACATCTACAAACGTAATCGGATTGTGAATTTTTAGGCCAAAGGAAGCCATGCGCTTGTGGCTTTCTTTTTCCAGTTCGGCTTCAATTTGCATGCGTCGCTGAAGCAGACCTTTGACCTGATCCTTATTGATCAGCCGATGCTTAAGCAGTGCGCGGCATATTTCTTTGGGGGCGAAAGGATCTTTTAAGTCGATTTGTGACATCGTTGGCGTCCTTAATCGGGGCGAGGCGTGATCGGCACGCTCAACCGGGAAACGGCGCCTTGATTAAAAAGGCCTGAGTCAAAGGCGATCCGTCCGGCGAGGGCACGGGATGTGTGCGTATGGCAGGTAAGCGTTCGCAGGCACAAAATATTGTAGAATCAGCCATTTGCCGAAATAGGCCTCATTAGGCCACTTCGGTTACTTGGCGGCTGTGAATGCTCGTTTTAGCTTTTTCAGACCACTCAAGTACACGATCGACTAAAACCGTATGCCGGTTTTCACTACTCAGCGCCATAAATTCTTCGCGACGATTGGCTGCGTGCTCAATGATCCATTCGTCACTCACATCGCCCGCGCGTCCCAATCCTCTAAAAATCACTTTGAGGTGCAGTAAAAAGGCTTCGAAAATCGTCACTTCCGAATTCACCTGATAAATTTCGGAATCCGGATTGCCATATTCATTTAGAGCGCTCCGCAGTACTGAACGGGCAATATCACCCCCCAAAAGGGAGACAAAGATGTGGATTTCGCGCTCCAAAGAAAGAAGATATTTGGTTGTCAGATCGTCCTCGGTTTTATCGGCTTGATCAAGAGAATTGATAATGTAGCGATGGATGGTTCTGATCTTTTCAAAAAAGGCGCTACTGTTTTGATCGACCATCATCAAAGCAACCGCGGCGGCGTCACGATTAAGCCCCTCACGCACCAGAAAAACTTCCTCGGGCGTTATTTCGATATCGATTTCAAGTTCTTTGTTATAGCGCCGTAATAGAAGATTGGCCAGCATCATGCCATTGCGGTCAAAGGAATGCACACGGTCGGGCTCTTCCAGAAAATCGGTTAGCAGGATCTTCAAGGCCAATTCAGGCTTTTTCATTTTAACAAACAGCAATTGCAAAGCATTTAAGAAGGCAATCCGATCTTCGCGCGGCATGGGCTGTTTGAGGAAATGCCAGAGAATCTCAAATACTTTCTCTTCGTGTCGGGCAAACGCAGCCACACAGGTTTCGAATCCCGACTTACTGAAACGGCCTTTGGCATCAAAACATTTTCGCAGGAGTTGCACGATTTCCTTGACATCGATGGGAGAGAGATCAAAATCGCGCGCTAAAATTTCATGGTCGCGGTTGGTGAAGACCGTGTCATCGGCGCCCACCCGACGCATCTTCAAGCGGGTTTCCAAGCGACCGGTATAAAATTCGATGGTACGCACAATCAGATCGTTAACCGGCCCAATTTCAAAGGCGGTGCGTTCATTATCACCCCGCACGGCCAAGACGCCTTTCTCAACCGTCAGTTGTCGGATAACGTCATCCGGAATACGTCCCATGTGCCACTGCAAATACGTTAATACTTCTTCTACGATCATGGCCTTTTTGGGGCGATTGCCGACAGAATCGATGATCGCGGATAGGCGTTTCAACCGCAAACCCAACTCACGGGCATTGATTTGACCATAGTTATCAATATCGTACAGGCTCTCCAGGTAGAGGGCCTGATCCATGACATCCCCTTCAAGCTCCTCGCGTATCAGCCAGGACAGCTGCGCTTTGGCTTTGGGTAGTTTTTCACCGGCTTTATCCACCAGAAACCAGCGGATGTTGTTCATCTCGATCGGGGGGATACGCAATTTGCCGCGCAAATTTTTAACGCCGGCAATCGCATCGTAGACACTGGCGTAACGATGCGAACCGACCGAGGTGTCGGATACCCGGACCCAGTGATGAACTTCCTTGACAAGCTTGCTCATCGCTTCCAACTGAATGCCGTTCAGACCCGCCAGAAGCGTCAAATTGGGCTCGGGAAGCGATCGCTCATCTTTCATAATGCTCATGTCGATTTCGCGGTCGCCATCATGGAAAGTAAGCGTCTGGGCATTCTCAAGGGCTTGGTGATAACGTGCAATAATGCTCAAAGCGGTCTTCAAATCTTCGGAAGCTGTCGATTGGGGATCCGGAATTCTTAAGAACAACGTAAGAATCTGATGATCGGCCAACGTTTGAAATGCTTTTAGGATTAGCGCATTGAGATAGGTCATGTGATTACCGACGCGCCTGACCATGGCGGCGACGATTTGGCGGTTGATCACAATATCGCTGAAATAAACCTTGTAGTCCGGTTTGTCGTAGGCACTGTTTTGCGAAGCCAAGCGGCTGGCCCGGATGAGAACGGTACCGTCATGCCCGGAGCGTTTATTGAGCTTACCCAAGGTCTTACTGAGCTGCGCAAAAGGATCGATTTGCAAGGGCACATCAATCGAGGTATCTTCCTGTTCCTCCGTCGGCTCTGCATTTTCGTCCGCATTGACTTTGTCACGTCGCAGGCAAGCGCTCAGCAGATGACAAAGTTCCACCAACAGCGTTATCAGCGCATCGTTGCGCCCTTGGCTGTCATAAAGGCTTTCCAGAATAGGTATTTCTAAATCCGCCATAATGTCGTTATTTCCCGGCAGGCTCGTAAAGCAACGGCCGCCGATCGTTATTCACCGGCGGCGGTATTGCAATTAAGGTGGCATCAGGCTTTGTTTGGGTGAAACGGAATTACCTTGTATATGCTATTATGCTTTAATAAAGCACGCTACCCATCAACGAGGCCCCAGGCGCTAATTCTTGCGGTATCCGACAATCTCGTTGTAGGCCTGCAAGTCTTTTTCGAAAACCTGCCGTCTTTCCTCAAACACCTTCAAGCGCTGATTGAATGCGGTTTTGCGATTCTCGAAAGTCCTTCGCTCCTCCTCCGATTTTAAATTTTGGCTGCGCTTTTCGAGTTCACCACTTTCTTTGACCAGCGCCTCATATTCCTGGTCGAGGGCAGCTTTACGGGCCTGCAGTTCATCCCGCAGTCGGCCCGTTTCTTCCGGTGCGGTTTGTTCTGTAGCGTCGGGGGTGCGCTCTTTCCGAATCGGCTGCGCGGTCGGCGTCTCAATCGTTTCGTACTGTTTGCAGTCTTCGCGCTGATCTAGCGGAACATCGGCGAGATTGTCGGTATAGCTCCAGTTGCCATGGGCATCTTTGTAGCGGTAAAGCTGCGCGTGGCTGGTGCTGAAGGTCATCATCAGCAATACCACCGCAATCGCGACTGCCCCGCAATGACTTAATTTCATGGTCGTTCCCTTACCTCCCAGAGGGATTCGATTTGGCCATTGGCATTCAGCACAAATGCCGCGGGTTGCCCGGCCCGGAAGGCCGATCGGGACGTTCGAATCCCATTGATATCATAATATTGAATGTTGCCGGCCAGAATAAGACGCGTATCGTGGAACAAAATGGCATTGTCGTCGATACGCGTAATATATTCCATGCCGTCGACTTCATCGATATAGGCCTGACCATCGACCGCCCGATAGGGTATTTCCATCGACGGCACCGGATTGGGGGCGGCGATGTCGGACATTTGGGCCGTGGACGGTCCGGCGATTGCGAGAACCACGAGCATGCTTGCGATTATAGTAGAGTTTTTCAACATTTTCAAACTCCTTAGTTGATTTCACGCCAATACTGGAATCCCACCGGGTCGGCCTGAATTTTGAGCCGTTCGATTTCACCTTCGGAAGTGGCCGAAAAGGCCAAATCGCCGGATCGGTCCAGCAGGCTGACAATGGCCGGGGTATACCAGGTGCCGTCCTTGCGCAACCCCGTGGGCGCGACCCAGACCGGATGGGCTTCGGTCCCGATGTTGATCAGATCGTGTGAATCCAGAACACCATCCGGTGTACCGTCGGGTCCACTGATATCGATGACCGGGACATTGATTCGCCCCCCTGTGCAGGAGTTGAGCACATGCAGGATCGAGGCGCCGCTGGAGGAGCAGGGGGAGGAATCCGGTATATTGCTGATCATGATCACCAAGCCACCGCGGATGATGATGTTCTGGGTACTGCGCTCCCCGGTGGCGGGAAGGTCGAAATACCAGCCCAGGTGCTCGGTGGTATCCACCGCGGGGGCGGGCGGCACAAGGGCCCATTCGACCGGGTTGTCGGTGAGGACACGGTAGCCCTCGTTGGCATCATAGGAGATCTGGCGCTGCTCCTGCAATGTCAGTCTATCGAGGTAGAGGCTACCGACAAAGTTGGGCAAGTTGCTGAGCTGGCGGAACTCGTTGCTGTCCGGGGTACCCAAGTGGCCCAGATATTTGTCAGCACTGGTCTCTCCGGCATAGTCCCAGGCGTCCTGCCAATCCCAGACCCCATAGGCCGATTTGACCGTGATATCGGCGAAGTCGTCCGATCCCAGGTAGCGGCCGGTGGAGAATACCACCAGGTAGCCTTTCTGCAGAGCCCCGCAAGGGATCATCACATCGGGGCGGCCGGTAATCGGCTGGCGCATACCGCGCTTGTTGACCGCCTGGAACAGGGGTCGGGGGTCGCCCGAACCGTCGGCGTTGGTATTGTAGCTCACCTTCCAGTAGGCCGGATCAGCGGCCGTCAGGTCGAATTTCCACAGGTTGCCCAATAAATCCCCGGCGAAGACATAGTCCACCAAGCCATCGTAGTTGACATCGATGAGGGCCGGGGTGGACAGACCGTTGCATTCGTCGCTGCTCGGGTCGCCCGCTTCGGTATCGATTCGGGCCACTTCGCTGCCGTTCAGAGCGTTGAGGACGAACAGGACCGCATGCCCGTCGGTGCTGTCGTAGCCGTTGCCGAAGATCGCCACCGGGCCGACGGTGGAATTGACGATGTAGGGCTGGCTGAAGGTGTAGCCCATGTCGTCATCCGGACTCACATCGCTGGCGTCCATGGGGCTAGACGGAAATTCCCATTTGACGATGTCGGTCGCATTGAATTCGGCCGTGGTCATGCGTGAATCGGCCAGGGTGCTGTCACTGCCGCCGTCGTCGACCGATGAGGCATCCAGACAGTAAATCCCTTTACCGCCCTTGCCCAGGGCCCCCACCACCAGGGTCTGGCCGCTGACCCGCGCCGCGTAGGCACCGTTGTCCACATAATAGCGGTGGTTGTAAAGCGGTTCGGTCAATCGATCCAGATTGCGAAACACCTGGTTGGGAATGTAGGCGAACACCTCGTCACCGGTATCCGCATTGAATGCGTGCAGCATCCCGTCGTTGCCGCCGATGAAAACCAGACCTTCGTCATCGTTGGTGGGATCCAGACGGCTGTCCAGGATGCCGTTGGCACCGGGCAGGGTCACCAGATGCGGGGAGGAGTGCACGAAATCGCCCAGGGTGCTGTGGCGGTTGCGGTAAGCGCCCCCGTTGCGGACTTCGCGGCTGTTGCTGCCACGGATATAGTTCAGCACCTGCCGCTGTTCGGCTTCGGTGGCACCGAGCATCGCTTTCTGCGCGGCGGTCAGATCGTCGTAGCGGAAGGCCACGCCGTTGACCCCGTCGAAGGTGATGATCTGACGATCGGGTACTTCATCGCCGGTATCGCTATCGACCGTGGTGGACCGGCCCTGGAGCTGCTGGTCGGCGGACCAGCCCACCAGGGTTTCTTCATCTCCGTAGGTGATGCCACCGCTGCAGTCGACGATTTCGCCACTGGTCGGGTCGAGGCACTTGGTAATGAGATCGCCCTTCCAGTTGTCGGCGCGGTAGATCGCCTGGTAGATGGTCGTGCCCTCGTTCAGTTCGTGGGCGTTGATGGACACCGCCGCACCGGAATGGATCTTGGACTCGATATCATCCTTGATGGTCATCAGGCCGTCCACGAGTTCCTGGGGACTGCCGGCGCTCAGGAACCGGCCGCGGCCGTTGATCGAAGCGTGATAGAGGTCATCGATCCGGTGCGGACCGCTGTCAGGCGTCGGCCAGGTCGGACACAGGGTCTCGCAGCCCTCGTCTTCCGGCGAACATTCCGGGAGACAATCGGGCCAAGCGTCCGGATCGAGGCTGCCGGTCACACCGAAGGCCACACCGTAGGTCACCATGTGCTGGTGGGTGGCGGTGTCGTAGCCGGCCTGGGGCACGAAATCCGACAGGGTGTTGGGCGCCAGGTCGTTCTCATAGTAGTACATGGCCACGTCCGCCAGCGTGTCCGAGGAGGAATCGGAGAAAGAGGCCCCGCTGCCGTCACTATTGAGAATGGTGTCGAAGTCCGTATTGCCGTCGCCGTCCTCGTTGCCGATAGCCGTCGTGTGGGGGTCGCTCCCGTTGTAATAGCCGTCGGTCATGAGGATGGCAAAGGCCTTCTGGCAGCCGCCGCCGTCCTGCTCGGCAAAGAAGGGCGAGGTACCGATCCCGCCGGTCTGGCCGTCTTCGACATGGAAATAGCGGCCCACGGCCTCCAGGGCCCGCCGCAGCGGCGTGCTGTTGTTGGAGGTGCCCCCGTAAAGGGCTTCGAGCAGATCGTCGGTCTGATCGAGTTCGTTGCCCGACAAGTCTTCGACATTGACCGGCACCACAGTTTCGTTGATCCGGTTGTGGATCGAGTACAGGCCGATATAGACTCCGCTCATGCTGTCAATCACCCGCCCCACGGCAGCCTTGGCCGCCAGTTCGCGGCGGCGGTAGAAGGAATAGTAGTTGGCAAAGTTCTGCCGGGCGTCGGCAAACTCCATCTCGGAGCCGTCGGGAGTGAGGGGCCAGGCGCCCGCCGCCACCGCGTCCGCGCGGGTCACCAACTGCAGTTCACCGTCTTCGATGGAATTGTCCGTTCCGTTGTAACGGTAGACGTTGATCTGGCCCGTGGCGGTATTGCCGTCGTCGTAACCGTCCATCTCGACCAAATAGACCTCACCGGCGTCCACCGTGCCGTCGCCGTCGTCGCGCCAGGTGTAGTAGTGGGCGTTCTTGACATTATCGTCCGGCCTCGGGGGTGAAGGGGTGAAGGTCAGGGGCGCATGGGTGCTGCCATCCCAGAGCTCGACCCATTGCGCACCACCGACCGCCTGATCCCGGTGGTAGATGGTTTGACTGCCGTTGTCGTGATAGATATCGTAGCGGGCCGAATGGTCGCGTTGCGTATAATCGTTGACCCAGGTGAACACGTGGTAGTCGCCGCTCACTTCCTCGATATACCACTCGCCGAAGCTGCCGTCACCCGTCGTATAGCGCGCCTGGCCATCCCACGGATTGGGGCTCTGCGAAGTATCCCATCCCGGCCCATACTCCCGAAAATACTCGGTACCATCCTGTTCGGTATCCTGGTTGTCGACGACAATGATGCCGCTGCCGCCCGCCCTGATCTGTGCATCGAGGGTCGCCGCATCGCCGCCGGCCGCCGTGTAAACACTCGCCGGCACCAGGGCGATGGCATCGGCCAGGGTGCTGTTGCCGTTGTCGCCGTCATTCTCGCGTGTTACCCGGATACGCTGGGTAAGGTTGTCGATCGCTAATCGGGCGATCGTCACGTAGGTCCCGTCGAGATTCAGCGTATCGCTGTCGTCGAGCGGATCCTGACGCGGGTCGTCCAGATCGGCGTTGTTCCCGTTCGATACCGGGGTGTCCACGATATCCGTCAGGGTTTCCCAGCGCGGCCAGGGCACATAGGTGACGCTGGGGTTGTAGTAGATCTTGTTGTAACCCGCCCACTGGGTGCGCCAGTCGCGTCTCTGGGTGTCGTTGAGGATGGTGGAATAGCCCCCCGACTGATAGGCGTTGTCGTTGCCGGGGTCGTCGAAAACGTATTCCACGTTGCCGTTGTAAACGCCGTTGCCGGCCCCTTGAACCATGAACTCCCAGTCCATACTGCCGGAGTCGTCCAGGATAAACATGATATTGGCCCCGGCATTGAACCCGGTAGTATCCAGCGGGGTGTTGGCGATACTTACACAGTTGGCCTCGGAGCCACAGGGGCGGTCACCGTCATAGCAGTCTTCGTCCACGCTGTTGCCGCAGATTTCCGTCGCCCCCGGATGAATATCGGGATTGGTGTCGTCGCAATCCCCCT
This sequence comes from Desulfobacterales bacterium, assembly GCA_030065585.1. Taxonomy (GTDB): domain Bacteria; phylum Desulfobacterota; class Desulfobacteria; order Desulfobacterales; family UBA5852; genus JABZFP01. Next base: position 20,068 of record JASJED010000077.1, read on the forward strand.
GGTTTTCGGTGAAATCATCGTTGTCGTCATCCGAATCCAGCGGGCCGCATAAATCCGACGTGGTTGCGTCGCAGTCATTGTTGACGCCGTCCCCGCAGACTTCCTCGCGGAAGGAGTGAATATTGACACCGGCGCTGGGTCCGGTGCCGCCTGGCGTATCGTTGCAGTCGCCCTCAGCGGCGGTATAGCCGTCACCGTCGTTGTCGGCGCCCGGATCGATGAAGACGGCAATGATGGTCCGGTCCGTCCCCATGGTAATCGACAGGACGGGATCCGCGCCGAGATTGCTGACCTCTCCGCCGGCGCGTTCCTGCCACTGGGCAAACTCGGTGCTGCCGGTGCTGGCCACGGACAGGTTGACGTCCTCACCGGTCATGTAGACCTGCTGGCCCAAGCCGGCTTCCATTGAACCGGTGGGATCGGCGGAAATGACTTCCGATCCGTCCGGGCTGAGCACTTCGAGCACCAGATTGACGGTCAGGGCGCCGTAGGTGCCCACGACCGTCGGGTGTCCGGTGGTCGAGGTGTCGATGGTATAGTCGTAATTGTTGGGTTTGATCCAGCCGGGCACTTCGTTGAATTCAACCCGCAGACTTGGTTCGTAGCAGTCGACCGCCACGGTATCATCGTGCTCCATCCAGGTGGTGAGCGCCACCCAGGAACTGGTGCCCGTATCCCAGCGGTTGAGACGCCAGCGGCCCCAGGGGCGCACCCTTTCCGGCTCGATCTGAACCGTCAGGAGCTGGTCGCGAAAATAGGCCTCGAAGGTGGTGCTTTCAACGATCGGTCCCAGTGAATAGCTCAACGCCGATCCCAGCGTGGTCGACCCCAGGGTTACCTCGCGCACACAGTGATCCGGGTCGGGGGTCATGTCGGCCGTGGCCGTGTGGTCGTGATTCACGATCAGAGTGTCACCGGTGGTGACCGGCGTCCCATCGATTTCAACCGAACCGTAGAGCCCTACGGTCACGTCGATGGCATGCCGGGCCACCAGATGGATGGTGTGGTCGTTGCGATCCGTGGCCGTGTAGACATAGGTCCCGGAGCTGCCGTCCACCGAACTACCGTCCAGCAGCAGGTCCTGATACTCATGAACCCAACTGAGATTGACCGTCAGACTGGCGCCATCTTCCACGTTGACGTCACCGGAAGGTGAAATGAACCCGTCCGCGGTGGTACTGAGCGTAATGGTGTTGTCATTGTCGTCGATCGATACCGTGGCATAGCCATCCGTCGAAGATATCACCGAATTGCTGACGGCCGACAGTTCGAAGCGGAAGGTCTCGCCGTCGGGTTCGACGACCTGGTCGTTGGTGATCGGAATCGTGATCGTGTAGCTGCCGGTCCCATTGTCGAAGACCAATGTCCCGCTGGCGGGTGTATAGTCCGCCATGGCATTGGCGGTGTCGTCCGCCGTGGCATAGCCGACTTCAACCTGCGCACCGTCCTGGATCGGGCGGTCGAGGGTCACGGTGATGTCGACCGAAACACTGTCGGCCTCGGTGACGCTGAGTGAAGTGCTGGTAACGCTGGCGATCGCGCTGTCCATATTCGTGATCGTACCCACCGCCTGGGTCGATCCCGGGGTCGCGTCCAGCGAAACCCCCGTTAGCGAGGTCGTCACATCGGTTAAATCGATCGTAAAATCCTCGGGGAGTTCGACGACCGTATCGCCGACAATATCCACCGTGATCGGGTAGGTCTTGGCCCCCTGGGTAAGCCTCACCGGGGTTACGGTCTCGTCCGTATAGTCCGTCACATAGGTGGCCGTGTCGCTGCCAGCCTGGTTGAAGGTAAAATTCACGTCCACATAGGCGGTGTCGTCGATGTTGCCTACCAACTCCGCCATGAAAGTTACGCCTGTGTTACCTTCCGACACGGATTTGGCCCGATCACCCGCCGATATGTTGACCACCGCCGTATCGGCGCTGTCCACGTCGATGGAGGTGGAGGCCTGAATATCAGCGGCGCTGCCGAGGATGACCCCCGAAAGGCCGCTCACGCCGGTAAGGTCCAGCGTAAAGTCCTCGCCCGGCTCCACGATGTCGTCGTTGACGATATCGACCACGATATCGAACGTCCGGGACGCCTGGCTCAATGTCACCGGCGGGGTCGTCGTATCGGCGTAGTCCGCGCTCTCCGCCGTGTCCGTGCCACCCTCGTCGAATCCGTAGGCCACGGTCACACCGGTGACGTCATCGTCGATATCACCCACCAGCTCCACGGTGTAGGTCACGTCTGTATCGCCCTCGGCCACCGCCTTGGTGCGGTCACTCGATGCGATCTGCACCGTGGCCGTATCGCTGCTGTCCACGTTGATCGACGTAATCGCCTGGATTTCAGCCGCGCTGCCCAGATCGACGCCCGAAAGACTGCTCAGCCCGATCAGATCCAGCGTAAAATCCTCGCCCGGCTCCACGATCAAATCATTGGTAATGTTCAACACGATGTCATAGGTCCGGGACGCCTGGGTCAGCGTCACCGTGCCCGGCGTCACGTCCGCGTAATCCGCGCTCTCCGCCGTATCGCTGCCCAACTGGTTGAACCCGTAGGTCACTTCCACGCTGGCATCGTCGTCGATGTCGCCCACCAACTCCACCGTGTAGGTCACGTTCGTCTGGCCTTCAGACACCGTCTGGTTGCGGTCGCCCGAAGCGATCCGCACCGTGGCCGTGTCACCACCGTCCGCGTTGATCGACGTGGCGGCCTGGATTTCCGTGGCGCTGCCGAGGCCAACCCCCGAAAGGCCGCTCACACCGGTTAGATCCAGGGTAAAGTCCTCGCCCGACTCAACGATCCCGTCATCGATGATATCCAATACGATAGCGAACGTCCGCGACGACTGGTTAAGTGTCACCGGCGGGGTCGTCGTATCGGCGTAGTCCGAACTCTCCGCCGTGTCCG
>JASJED010000074.1 GCA_030065585.1 Desulfobacterales bacterium
CCGCCTGATCCCTGACACCCGAAACCTGACACCTTGTAAATTTCTAAAATATTGCGGGAAAGCCATCGGACGGCCTTCAATCCTCCAGGTCGGTCAGCGGACTTGCTGGGGGAGACGCTTATCTGCGCCTTGTCTAGGCAACGCCCCTCAGAACGTCGCTTATTTCCGCCTTCGCACGCCCCTCCCCCAATTTTCTGCGCAACCCTCAGGTGCGCGCCTTTCAATCAAATCATCAAAGGTTGTGCGGTGGAAAAGAGGTAAGGATAATTCCCATCCATGGGAAGATGATTCCATAATCATAACTTGGTGTCGAAGGGGCACCTCGGTTAACTTATTGATTTTTTTCAGCGCCCCAATTTCATCAACTGCTGGACCTTTTTTTGCATGTCATCTTTGAAACTTCGACGGTTGGATAAGGGGTGGTCATTTCGACGATAGAAAAAAGCGGGGAGAAGAGCCGTATCGATGCCAAAGGCAACATAGCACCACGCGCTTTTGATGATCGGCGATCGGGGAACGATCGACGCGATCGATCAAAACGGGGTGTTCGGTTTTTACTTTTCGGGGGCCGGCGCGTGAACTATCGGCGCCACGCGGATCGGCAGCGCATGCTTTATGTCGATTGGTATCACCAATCGCTTTTCGGCACCATCGTGCTGATTTTGCTCCTAAGTGTGATGGATGCCCTACTGACCATTGTTTTGATCAATCACGGGGCCACCGAGATAAATCCCATCATGGCTTTCTATCTGGAGATGGGACCCTATACCTTCCTATTCGTCAAATACGGCCTGACCTGCGCAGGCCTGCTGATTCTGGTGCTCTGCAATAATTTCTTCCTGAGGTCGATCCGGGTCCATGCGGGGGCTTTGTTGTATCTGGTTCTGGTGGCCTTCATCGGTGTCGTCTCCTGGCAGATTTTTCTGATTGGCAAGATGATCGCCTGAATTCGGTACCCGGACCCTCACCGAAGCCACAATGGCCAGCGGCCATCCCCCCCCCTTTTTCCCGGCGGCGGCTTGTGGTAAGAACCCCGAGGGGATCGGCGGCGGAAGGCGCCCCGAGCCTCTGTGCTGTCTGATACCCTGCTGGGGTCTTCCCACGAACGGATGCTGCCATGTCGCCGCGGACCAGTCTGGATTACCATGGCGGGCGAATTCTGGGCCCGTCTGACCGCTTTCGATTCGGGTGCCATCCCGGGGTAGCCTGTTTTACGCGCTGCTGCCGGGATGCGGACATGTATCTCTATCCCTACGATATCATCCGCATGAAACGCCACCTGGGGATGACCTCCGAGGAGTTTCTAAACACCCACAGCGTCGTCGCCATCCGCGACAATCCCCATTTTCCCCACGTGATGCTTAAGATGTCGGATGCCGCCGACCGGGCCTGCCGTTTTCTCACTGCCGACGGGTGTCAAATTTACCCCCATCGACCTTACGCCTGCCGGGCCTACCCGCTGGAGCGGGCCGTGGCCCGTCAATCGAGGGGCCCGAATCGAACGGCCTATTACGGCATCGCCCGCCACGTCTACTGCCAAGGTCATGCGGAGCAAACCACATGGACCATCGCCGATTGGTCGGACGACCAGGACCTGGCGGACTATGAGGCCATGAACGACCAATGGGTGGATGTCGACTCCATTTTCCGCACCAACCCCTGGGGTGACCAGGGGATTCGAAGCCCGGCCCTGCCGATGGCTTTCATGGCCTGCTATAATATGGACAAATTCAGGCAGTTCGTTTTCGAAAGCTCCTTTTTGACGCGTTTGGCGGTCCCCGCCCCGCGGATTGAAGCCGTCCGCGCCACGGACGAAGCCCTGATGCTTCTGGGATTCGACTGGGTGCGCCGGATGCTGCGCAACGAAGGACCGCTGGCGTAGCGCGTTTTGGGTTTAGGTGTCAGGTGACAGGTGTCGGGTAATTCTGAAACCTGAAACCTGACACCTTAGTATGTAATAAACAGGGAGCCCTTGCAGCGGTGTCAGTGTTCAGCTGTCAGTAAATGGTTCGACTTCGGGGCCATGGCCGCCTCATCCCTGACACCCGAAACCTGACATTTTATGCGCGACGGTTTCGTAATAAATCCGAGATCAAGGCTTGCGAAGCCCGAGGAATGAGGCGTACATATCGTACGCCGCAGTGACGAGGGGTGAAGCGTAACGCCGATATCGGGCTTATTACAAAACCGTTTTAGCGACAACCGCAGGAGGTGCCTCATGACGCAACTAAAACCCGGAGACCCGGCCCCGGCCTTCGAGGCCCCGGACCAGGACGGCAACATGGTAAGCTTGGGCGACTTCAACGGCCGCAAGCTCTTCCTCTTTTTCTACCCCAAAGCCAACACCTCGGGGTGAGCCACCCAGGCCCAGGCGGTGCGGGACGCACGGCCCGAACTGGATCACAACGGCGTGGCGGCCATCGGGATCAGCCCGGACACGCCCCGCAAACAAAAGAATTTCGACGCCAAGTACACGCTGGGTTTTCCGCTGCTGAGCGATCCCGAGCATCGCATCGCGGAAGCCTACGGCGCGTGGGGTGAAAAGAAGATGTACGGCAAGACCTTTATGGGGATCGTGCGCACTTCGGTGCTGATCGACGAGCAGGGCCGGGTCACGGCGATATGGCCCAAGATCAGCCCCAAGAATACGGTACCTGAGCTGTTCAAGGCGCTAACAGGCGGTTGAAAAACGATTGCGCTTAGCGCTGCAGTTTGAAGCGAATCCGCAGGATGCCGTCCTGATGGCTGGAGGAGGTGATACGAAATTTGCCGATCGCGCCGGTGGAAGCCACATGAGGACCGATGCAGGGGCAGCGGTCATAGTCGCCAACCGCCACAATGCGAATTCGGTCGCCGGCATCCTCGGGCAGCCGCGAAAGATCAAAGGCCTGCCGGGCGGCGGCGAGATCCATGAAATTCTCCGTCAGGGGCAGATCGGCGGCGATCACGGCGTTTACCTCCGCTTCGAGCCGGCGTTCCTCCACGCTGCTCAGCGGTCGCGCGAAGCGGTAGTCGCATTTTGATTTCTTCTTCTCGATGTGAGCGCTGAAACAGCGCGGGCAGTCGAAAAGGCGGCCCATGGCCTGGTTGAGGATATGTTCGGCGCTGTGCATGCGGGGATCGAATACCTTGACCATCTTGATTTCCCATCGCTGTTGATGATTGCTCGGGCTTCCTACCATCATTGGGGCCAGATGGGAATAGCCCGCTGCCGCAAAACCGATTACGGTTGGTGCCAGGATCCCGCGCGGTTTGACAGGACCGCCAAAGCCCTCTATCTTTTAATCATCGTTTAGATTAGACGTCGAATTCCGGTAGCTAGCCCCCGGCAGCCGAGGATAGAATGATGGGAACCTCCCGCAAAAAACGCAGCCCGGCTGACAGGCGCTCGGGTGTCGATCGTCGCCGTACCAATCCCCGTCGCTACACCGGTATTGAAAGACGCATCGATCCCGATTGTCGCAGCAGCCGCGACCGACGTGAAGGCAATGGACCCTGGTCTGAACTTCAGATGCCGCATATTCGTTAGGATCCTACCTGACAAGTTTGGGATGCACCAGGATGACCCTGAGCCTTGTACCCTTGGCCATGGCACTCAGCGGTTGATTGGCGCCGGCCGGTTGCCGACGGTGATCATATCGCCTTAACCGGTGTCTTCCTCGACCCCGTATCCACCAGCGGAGGAATGCAGATGGACGACCGAATTGCCCAGGGAAGCGGTGACACGCAAAGTGTTCGCATCGATATTCCCCAGAGTCTGATGTCGAGGGTGCACAACCACTGCAACAAGCGCAACATTACCATTCAGGAATTTATTCGCGACGCCCTTTCCGAAAAACTGGAAATGGCCCACAAAGAACGCCGACGCAAACAGCGCGTCTAAAACCGGATGGTATTCCGCACGTTCACTTTTCCTGCCGCCTTTCCATTCGTGCGGCGCCGCTCCACTCCCATCGTTTCCGCCGGATGCTGGCCAATCGGGTGACGAAGCGTTTCAAGCCCCACATGGCCTCCTTGAAGATTACCCATTCGTAAGAAATCACGGATCTGACGATTCCGGAAGATTATGCGCGTAAACGGACCCCCATTCATCGCTGCTGGCAATTAAGGGTCTGAACCGCTACGGGTCGAATGCCGACCTGGGGTGTTGATTCGCAAGCGAAACCGCGTCCTCAAACGCCGGTCAGCGGTGATTGGCGCACACGCCGATTGCAATGGTTGCGGGATACAAGGTGTCAGTGATCAGGTGGCCAATCGCTGCGCCGCCCAGGCCAAGGCGGCATACCGGGCGGTTTTGCCCGCAGCCACCAGGAGGGTGAAGCGCCACAGGGGAATGCGCAGGATGCCGCCCACGAAGCACAGGGGATCGCCCACCACCGGGGCCCAGGCCATCAGCAGGGACCAACTGCCCCAGCGCTCGTACCAGCGCTCTGCCCTGAGGCGCGCCTGCGCATCGATTTTGAGCCCGCGTCGGATGATGCAGGGGCCTCCCCAGATGCCCAGCGCCCATGTCGTCATGGCCCCCAGGGTGTTGCCGACGGTGGCGACAACCACCGCCGCGCCGGGGTTGATCTGATGAATCACCAGCGCCACAAGCAACCATTCGGAAGCGATCGGTAAGACGGTCGCGGCCAGAAAACTGATACCCAAGAGGGCCGGCAGGCCCCAGTCGATGAGAAGCGCTTCCATGTCGGAGGTCATTCGCGGATCGGGGTCTGATCAGTCTTCGACCGCGTAGCCATACTCTTTTGCGTTGACATTGTGGCGTTTTTCCCACCCCAAGGTCGAGGAGGGCGTCGGACCGTAGTCATGCCCCGGCCAGACGACGGTATCTTCAGGCAGTTCCATCAGACGGCGGATAGAGGCCCCCAGGGTGGGCCGATCGCCGCCGGGAAGATCGGTGCGACCGCTGTCGCCCACAAAGAGGGTGTCCCCGGTGAAGAGATTGCCGTCGGCATACAGACAGATGCCGCCGGGCGTGTGGCCGGGGGTGTGGATCACCTTCAAGCCAAGGGTGCCCATCTGAATCTGGTCTTTGTCGGAAAGGAAAACATCCGCCCCCGGAAATCCAGCGGCATCGTCGGTGTGGATCATGACGCGTGCCCCGGTTTGGGCCTTGAGCTGCGCATTGCCGGCCGTATGGTCGCCGTGGGCGTGGGTGTTGACGATCGTCGTAATGGTCAGACCCTCATCGGCGGCGGCCGCCAGGATGGCCGCCACGTCCGCTCCGGGATCGATTACCAAGGCCTGGCAGGTGCTTTCGCATCCCACCAGATAGCAGAAATTGTCCATCATGCCCACTTCGAGCTGTCTGATGATCATCGATGCCTCCGTTTTGCAATTTTAGTCATTTTGCTTTAATGAGATCGTAAATTCCATAGGCGCCCATTATCCGATAGGCATTTAAAATAAATCGACTGCCGGTGCAAGCGGCACCTGGCAGGGCACGGCCCGCGCATTGGCTGTGCGCCAATTCTTACCATAAGGAATATCCTCGCCATGCTACCGCCGTCCGGAAACGCAAGCCGTGGTCAGGTCGCCGTCAGCCGGTTGGTCGGCGGCATCGTGCTGACACGGCCTGTCTTTCTCCTGATGTTGCTTGTGATGCTGCCCGGCTGCAGCCGCATGGTCTCCAACGCGACCAGCGATCTGGCGGACAACCTGGCCCAGGCCATCGCCAACAATGATGACCCGGATACGGTCAGGGCCGGGGGCCCGGCCTATCTGCTCATGATGGACGGTCTGGTGCACCGCGATCCGGAAAATCCAGACCTGTTGATGCGCGCCGCCGCGCTCTACAGCGCTTACGGCGAGGCATTTGTCGACGACCCGGACCGGGCCCGCCGACTTTCTCAGCGGGCCTTGCGCTACGCGACACGTGCGCTTTGTGTCCACGCGCCGGACGACTGCCATTTGCGCCAGGCCGATTTCGACCTATTCGAAGCCCGCCTTCAGCGGGTCGATGAACAGGAGGTGCCGTTGTTCTACACCTGGGGGGCCGCCTGGGCCGGGTGGATTCAAGCCCGCAGCGACGATCTCGACGCCGTGGCCGAGTTGGCCCGCGTCGAGGCGATCATGCAGCGGATCGCGGTGGTGGATGAAGATTATCAGCGGGGTAGTGCGCATCTATACCTGGGGGCTTTTGCCATCCTCGTGCCGCCGGCCATGGGCGGTAGACCCGAGGTGGCCCGACAGCATTTCGAACGGGCGATTGCCCTTTCCGGCGGTGAGAATCTCATGGCCAAGGTGGTTTACGCCCGTCGCTATGCCCGCATGGTCTACGACCGTCCGCTCCACGACCGCCTGCTGATGGACGTGTTGGCGGCCGACCCCGATGTGCCCGGGATGGTTCTCTGGAACATTCTGGCCCAGGAGCAGGCCCGGGAACTGCTGGCCAGCGCCGATGATTTTTTCTAGCCCGCGGGCGGCTTGGCCCCCAAGAAGCGCCGGGGCGCCTTGCAACCCTAGAAAAGGGTGTTAGGTTCGATGACATGAATCGACCGAATGGCATAACGACGGAAACCCGGGAAAGATTTATGTTGGCTTGTAATTGGCGGTATTGGATCGCCCTTCTGCTGCTGGTGGTCTTTGCGGCTCCGGCCCAGGCCGTAGTTCTCAAGGTGGCCACCCTCACGCCGGAGGGGTCCAGTTGGATGCGCAAGATGCGCGCGGGGGCCGAGGAAGTGGCCCAGGCCACCGACCAGCGCGTGCGCTTCAAATTCTATCCCGGCGGTGTGATGGGCAACGACCGCGCCGTACTGCGCAAGATTCGCGCGGGGCAGCTCCACGGCGGGGCCTTTCAGGGGGGAACCCTTGCCGGCTACTACGGCGACATTCAAATTTACGGTCTGCCGCTGACGTTCAAGTCCCTCGGCGAAGTCCACCACGTGCGCCAACACATGGATCAGGATCTGGTCGAGGGGCTGGAGGCCAACGGCTTCGTCACCTTCGGCCTGGCCGACGGGGGTTTCGCCTATATCATGTCCAATCAGCCGGTGGCCGACATCGAGGCTTTGGGCCGCTTGAAGGCCTGGGTTCCGGCCAATGACAAGATGATCCTGGATGCCATGCAAGGCTTTGGCTTGAGCCCGATTTCACTGCCCATCGCCGATGTGCGCACAGGCCTGCAGACCGGCTTGATCGATACCGTGGCGATTTCACCGATCGGGGCCATTGTGCTGCAATGGCACACCCAGGTGAAATACCTGACCAAGATGCCGCTGGTCTATCTTTTCGGCATCCTGGCGCTGGATCGCAAAGCCTTCTCCCGAATCGCCCCGGCCGATCAGGCGGAGGTGCGGCGGATCATGACCCGGGTCTGGCGCGAGATGGACGCCATGAACCGCGACGACAATGCCAAGGCACTCGAGGCCTTGCGCACCCAGGGGATCGAATTTATCGAACCGGCGCCCGATGCCCGCGATATATGGTACCGACGGGCGGAACCCATCCACCGCCAAATCATTGAGGCCGGGCATATCAGCCCCGCCGCCATCGACAAGTTGGAACGTCTGCTGAATGACTACCGAGCCCGGTTGGCCCGCCAAAATCAATGACCCCGCCGTCCGTTCCCGTCTGACCCGGGTGCTCGGTCTGCTCTACCGGCTGGAGGACCTGTTGATTGCGGCCCTCCTCACGGCGACCATGGGGCTGGCCCTGTTTCAGATTATTTTGCGCAACGTGATGGGAACGGGGATTGTCTGGGGTGACGTCCTGGTCCGGATTCTGGTGCTCTGGATCGGCATGGCCGGCGCCATGGCCGCCACACGCGAGGGCAAGCATATCAGCATCGATTTGCTGACGCGGTTTTTAACCCCCGGCCTGCGGCGGGTGGCGAACAGCCTGACCGCCCTGTTTGCCGCGGTGATCTGCCTGGCGGCCGCTTATTTCAGCCTGCAGTTCGTGCTGAGCGAATACGCCGCCGGCGACCTGGTGTTCGGGCGCATCCCTTTCTGGGTGTGCGAGTCCGTCCTGCCGCTGGCGTTCAGCATCATTGGATTGCGCTATGGTACCCAGTTTCTGATCCATGTCGCGTTCCCGCCGGGAGAGGCCTCCTGATGGCCGCCCTCCTGTTTGTGGCGCTGGCCCTGCTGGCGCTTCTGGGAGCGCCCCTGTTCACCGTACTGCTGGCGGTGGCCATGGTCGGTTTCCATCTTCAGGGGATCGATCTGTCCGCCACAGCCATCGAGATCTACCGCTTGGCCGACATGCCCCTGTTGTTGGCCCTGCCCTTTTTTGCCTTTGCCGGTTACATCATCGGGCACAGCCAGACATCCCGGCGCCTGGTCCGGTTGACCCAGGTTTTCCTGGGATGGCTGCCGGGGGGGCTGGCCATCGTCTCCCTGGTGACCTGTGCCCTGTTCACCGCCTTTACCGGTGCGTCGGGCGTGACCATCGTGGCGTTGGGGGCGCTGCTCCACCCGGCCCTGATCCAGGACGGCTACCGTGAACGCTTCAGTTTGGGGCTCGTGACCTCCTCCGGGAGTCTGGGGCTTCTGTTTCCGCCTTCCGTGCCGCTGATCTTATACGGGGTCGTCGCCCAGCAGATGGGGGTCGGGCCGTTGTTCGCGATCGAAGACCTCTTCTGGGCCGGATTGATCCCCGGCATTTTAATGATCGCTTTGCTGTCGTGCTGGAGTCTGTGGGCCAACCGGGAGAAGATCCGCGCGGCCGAGCGGTTTTCCGCCACCGCCGCCATGGCGGCCCTGCGCGAGGCCATCTGGGAAATACCGCTGCCGATTTTTTTGATCATCGGCATCTACGGCGGGTTCCTGGCCATCTCCGAAGCGGCGATCATTACGGCGGCCTATGTGGTGGTGGTCGAAGTTTTCATCTACCGGGAAATCGGTCTCGGTGAGCTTCCGGCGATCATGCGCGATGCCATGGTGATGGTGGGCGGCATCCTGTTGATTCTGGGGGTATCGCTGGCCTTTACCAACTATCTGATCGACGCGGAGGTGCCCACCCGCCTGTTCAACCTGATCCAGCGGCATGTCAGTGAGCGGATCATCTTTCTCATGCTGCTCAATATCCTGCTTCTCCTGCTGGGCGCTTTTCTGGATATCTTTTCGGCCCTGGTCATCATGGTGCCCCTGATCCTGCCGGTGGCGGTCAGCTACGGCGTCAATCCGGTCCATCTGGGCATTATTTTCCTGGCCAACATGCAGATCGGCTATTTCACCCCGCCGGTGGGCATGAACCTGTTCATCGCCAGCTACCGCTTCGAAAAGCCGGTCGCCACCCTCTATCGGGCCACGATTCCTTTCATGCTGGTGCTGCTGGCATCGGTGCTGATCATCACCTACTGGCCCCCGCTGAGTTTGTCGTTTCTTTAAGTCGCCGACACTTGCATCGTGCCACACGGTGGATTGCGCCATTGCGTCGGCTGAATTCGTTTGGCGTCACACCCCCCCTTCTGGTGAGAGACCCGACGAGGTTTGACCAATCCGGCATAATCGCAACAAAGTTGCTTTTCTTTCACATGAAATGAAAGTAACCTATAGAAATCGTCGATGGACCTGGCGGTTTGGTATCCGTAGACTTACACTGTTCGGCCGGCGTGGTGCGTGTGAGAATGGTGCGGAGATACGAGAATAGACGACAATTGATGGTATGGAAATTGCTTTCGTTTAGCGCAATGATACCGGCATCGATGACCCACTACCCTCATCTGACAAGGAAATGCCCATATGAAGCGGCTATCGCTTAACCTATCGGCAATCTTGATCTTTATCGGCATTCAATTGGGCTTGGTCCTTCCCCTGGCGGCCGAATCCTTCCCCCGGTACGAGGCCATCCAACCCAATGTATCTTTTTGGGAAAAGATCTATTCGGAATATCCCACCACCCGGGCGGTCGTGCATGACAGCAAGGATCTCGGTATCGTCTACGAGGTTATTGCCCTTAAACCCCACGATGCGCCGGGGGCACGTAAGATCAACCGTAAACGCATGAAGCGGGCCCGGGCCACATACCAGGGGCTCTTGAAGCGCCTGGCCGCCGATCCGCACCTTCAGGATCCCGAGGCCCGCCGGGTGGCCGCCTTGTTCGGACCGGGGGCCGGCGCGAAGGCCTTTGGGCGTGCGCGTCACCGGGTGCGCTGCCAAATTGGACAGAAGGATCGATTCCGGGCCGGTTTGATACGCTCCGGCGCCTATCTCGACGAAATCCGGACCATTTTGCAATCTTACGGCGTACCCCAGGATCTGGCCTACCTGCCCCATGTGGAGTCGTCGTTCAATCCCAAGGCCTACAGCAAGTTCGGCGCCGCCGGGATCTGGCAGTTTACGCGCTCGACCGGCAAGCGTTTCATGCGCGTGGGCTACGAGGTCGACGAGCGCCGCGACCCCATTATAGCAACCCATGCCGCCGCCCGTTTGCTCAAGGAAAACCATGAACGGCTGGGCAGTTGGCCCCTGGCCATTACGGCCTACAATCATGGGGCCTCCGGCGTGGCGCGGGCCAAACGCAAATACGGCGACTATCCGAGCATCTTTCGATCGTATCGCAGCCGCACCTTCAAGTTCGCCTCGCGGAATTTCTACGCCGAATTCCTGGCCGCCCGTCAAGTGGCTGCCAACCACCAACAATATTTTGACACCCTGACCATGGATCAACCGGTACCCTCCCGTACCGTGACCCTCGCGGGGTATGCCCGTTTCAGCGACCTCTGCGCACACTTCGCGATCGAACCGCAAGCGCTGCAATCGATGAATCCGGCCCTGCGCCCGCCGGTCATCAATGGTCAGAAATATGTTCCCAAGGGCTATCACCTGCGTCTGCCCGCGCCGGACGGCAGCGATGTCCTGCTGGCGGCCATTCCCGCAAGCCTTTATCTTTCGGCCCAAAAGCCCAGCCGTTTTTACACGGTCCAGCGCGGTGATACGGCCGGCAAGATTGCGCGGGCCAACGGTGTGCGCCTGGCCGATTTGATCGCCGTCAACAATCTAAACCGCCGGGCCACGATCTACCCCCGGCAGACGCTGCGCATTCCCCTGCCCGATGAAACCGTGGCCGCCAAAACCCCACCGCCGAAACCTACGCTGATGGCGGATCGTGGCGCGGCCAGCCCCTCACCGACGCCCCCGCCGGAGCGCGCTCCGGCGCAGGAACCTGCGCCAACGCCGCCTAAGCGACCCGAACCGCCGGCGGCCGCTGCGGTTGAACTGCCGCGCCCCATGGCGGCGTCAATCGTGCCGCTGCCGGCGCCTGAGCGGATCGAAGCCCCGGTCGAAAAAACACCGATTTCGGCCGCCCAGGCGCCCAGTGCCGAGATTGTCGCCGCCGATGTTCATTTCGAGCGCATGGCCACCATTCAGGATCGGCCAGCGGGCATTCTGCAGGTGGAAGTCGAGGAGACCCTGGGCCACTATGCGGAATGGGCCGGCGTGCGCACCCAGGCGATTCGACGCCTGAACGAACTGCCTTACGGCCGCACGCTGCATTTGCACCAGAAAGTCAAGATACCGCTGCACCGGACCACCCAGGCCGCGTTTGAGGAGCACCGCTATGAATTTCACAAACGCCTGCAGGAGGACTTCTTTGCGGTCTACCGCGTCAGTGAGCTGGAAACCTACCGGGTGCAAAGGGGGGACAGCTACTGGACCCTGTGCCGCAATAAATTCGATATACCCATGTGGCTGCTCAAACACTACAATGCCGATATCGACCTGGCGAATCTGCAATTCCGTCAGAAGCTGATGATCCCGGTGATCGAGAAAACCGACGCCGGTGACCCCGGTACGGTGGCCGCGGATCCGGTTGCCGAAACGCCGGACGAGTCATAGCTTACCCTATTTGCAATCTACCGCGCCTGGCGCGGGTGGTTGCGGTGCTAAACACACGGCAGGTAAAACGGCCGTCGATATTACGGTAAACACGGGGGCATCCCCTGAAATTGATCTCGAGCTGAAAGTTGGATCTCAATGACGCAAAGTGCCCCGAACAACCATGACCGTCCGGGCCGAGATATGATGATCACGAGGCCCCCCTATCCGGTCGCAGGCCCGCGGGTCTGGATATGACGCGCCCTTCGATGACGCGTGGGCGGAATCATTGCCGGCAATGCCTCCCCTGGGTGGCCATTTTCCTGATTGGCCTTTGGGCTGTGGCGGCTTGTCCGGCCACGGCCGCTGCCACGCAGGTCCGTTTCTTCTACAGCGGTGACGGTCATATCAATCTGGCCAGCAGTAAAAACGGCACGACCTTCGATGGTCGCTATCGAATTGCCGCCGACCGCTACGACCCCGAAGCCCTCAAAGCCTTGCACCGTGTCTTCGCTGCGCCTTATACGCCTGACAAGCCGCGCTTGTCATTGCGACTGGTCGAGTATCTGGACTACCTGCAAGACCATCTGCATCCCGGTGCGCGAATCACCATCACTTCCGGCTACCGCAGTCCGGCCTATAACAGCAAGGTCCGAAAAGGCGGTGGCCTGGCGGCCAAAGCCAGCATGCATCAGTATGGGATGGCCGCCGATTTTATCATGGAAGGGGTGCCCTCACGGCGGGTGTGGGAAAAGGTCAGGGCCTTGGGCTTCGGCGGCACCGGCTATTACCAGGGCAAGACGGTGCACGTCGACGTGGGCCCGGCGCGGTTTTGGGACCAGACCGACTCGGGAGTCGGTACGGGCATCTCCGACGACAACCAACTGATCGGACTGGTGGCGGATTACGACATCTACGCACCGGGGGCGGTGATGTATATGCATTTTATCCGCATGACCGCTTTTCCGATCGGCGTAACCGCGACGTTTGAATTGCGCCGCCGGCCGTCGGCGGGCGAAGTCCTCGAATCGACAGCCTTCCACCCGGACTTCAACCGATCCTACGAGGGGGACTGCCTGCATCTGGAGGATGTCGAAGAGATGGCTTTCATCCGCTGGCGCCTGCCACGCGACCTGCCACCGGGGCGTTATGACATTCAAGCCCGTTTCTGTGATTCCCGCTGGGAGCGCATGCCTCCTCAGGTCGCCACCCCGGTGTTTGTCATCAGCGCACCATGAGCCTTTAGCGGCCAAGACAACCAACCTGCGGCACGGCGATTTCGGATGCCAGGGGGTCGCCAATCCGGGAGCGTAACCCAATGGAAACCAACCTCAATGCGGTCGAAACCAGGATCCTGGGAAGTCTCATGGAAAAGGCGCTGTCCACGCCCGATTACTACCCCCTGTCGTTGAACGCCCTGCTCAATGCCTGTAACCAGAAATCAAGCCGTGATCCGGTGGTGACCTATGACGCGCCGAGCGTACAGTCCGCACTCGAGGGATTGGAAGCCAAGGGCCTGGTGGACTGTAGCCGTTTGGGGCGCGTGCCTAAATTTGCGGAGCTTTTCGGCCGCCAGCACGACCTGATGCCTCCCGAAATAGCGGCGCTGTCCGTAATGCTCCTGCGCGGCCCCCAGACGGCCGGTGAGATTCGCAGCCGCACAGCCCGCATGCATCGGTTTAGCGGGCTGGAAGCGGTCCTGGAAACCCTGGCCCGACTCACCGAATGGGGCCTCTGCCACCGCTTGGCACGCCTGCCCGGCCACAAGGAAGACCGTTATGCGCACCGGCTCGGTGATACGGACGAAGCGCCGGCGGTGAAAGTTGAAGCGGATCCGGGACCAACCACGCCGCAGGCGGTTGACCGCATCGAAACCCTGGAGCAGGCGGTCGCTTCCCTGCGTGCTGAGTTGTCCGCGCTGCAAGCTGAATTCAGTGCCTTTAAATCCCAATTTGAATAGATTTGATCTCTTCGTTCCCTGTGCTTAGCGTTTAAAGACTGCGCAATCCAGCGTGCCGGCGTTCGGCCCCCATGGCGGCCGGCCGCGATGATGAAGCTTTCGAGGTGCCGCCATGCGCAGACAAAAAGTATTCGTCACCAGTGACGGTAAGGCCACCTTCGTCTGTCCCGCGTGCGCGCGCTCGCGGACCGTGGATGCGGCCCGCAACCCCACGCTTTCACGCGCCGCCAGGGTGCGGGTCAAGTGCCCCTGTGGCCACCAGTATCCCGTGAGCCTGGAACGCCGCCGCTATTTCCGCAAGGCGGTTGATTTGCGCGGCACGTTTGTCCAAACGGTCGACGGTCGGCACGTGGACGGCGGGCCAATGGTCGTCCTCGACCTGTCGCGCACGGGGATGCGGATCCGGTTAAACGAGAGCCGGCCCGTAAGGATCGGCGACACCCTCGTGGTCAAGTTCCAGTTGGACGATCGTCAGCAGTCGTTGATTCACAAAGAAAGCATCGTGCGTCGGATCGATGGGGTCGATCTGGGCACCGAGTTTACCGCGTCCAACGTGATCGATGCCAGCACGCGGGCCATCGGATTTTACCTTACCGGTTGAATACGATGAACTCGCTACAAGTTATCTTACAGACGGTTTTGTAAACACTTCGAGAGACGGCGTGAGATGCCCGGGGAATGAAGCGTATTTAAAGTACGCTGAACTGGACGAGGGCTGAAGCGTAACGCCGCTATCGGACTGTTTACGAGACCGTCAATCAGCGGTTCTCGAGATCCTTGATCCGCTGCCGTGTCAATCGGCGCATGGCGCGGGACAATTCCCCGGGGGCTTCCAGAATCTGGCGGTAGGCTTGCAGCGCTCTCGGTTGATCCTCTAACCATTCATAATTGCGGGCCAGTTGGAAACGGGTGACAAAGTCCGCTGGACGGGCCTGGCGGGCAACGGTCAGGCTGCGGATGGCGGCGTGGGGGTCGCCGCGTCTTTCGTAATGCTGCGCCAAGGCGGCCTGCAGGGCAAAGCGAAGATCTTCATCCGATCGGTGCGCCTCGTTTTCCAGCGCGTTCACTAGATATGCCTCCGTGTGCTGATCCGCCGCGATCGATTGGAATGCGGCCGGGCCGAGTTTGTCGGTGATCTGCTGCCGGATGAACATTTCCCGGCGCCGGGTATGAAAATCGAATTCGGTCTGGCAGTCCTTGGCGCTGGGGAAGAAATTGGCGCGGAGCATGGGCAGCGCAATCGAGATCACCGCCGCGACCACAAGCAGGGCCAGCGGATCGAGGCGGCCACTGGTCAGCATGCGATAGACGAGGATGCTGGCAACGACGATTGCGCCGATGGCGGCTAAGGCAATAAGCAGAACCCGGTTGAACGTCATGGCCTGTCTCGCGGCAAGCCTTTATCGCTCGTGTGGGCTTCGACCTGCCGGGCAAAGCCTATGAAGCGTCGGGCCTCGTGGTCATGGCCTTGGTGGGCATAGATACGGGCCACACGGCGGTAATATTGTGCGGCATTGGTTGGTATTTCCTGCACGAGGGCCAGATACGATTCCAGTAGGTCGGTGTCATACTGGCTTTCGGCAAAACACAGCTCAGCGTATTCGTGGCGGATCTGGGGGTCGATGCGGGCACCGCAGCCACGGCAACGGTCGATGATGCCCCGGTAGAGCTCCCGGGCGCGGTCGCGGTCCTGCAGATCCAGGCAGACCCGGGCCAGCTTGTGGGCCACCGTCGGGTCCCATCCATGGGTGTCGATGAAGCGATGATAATGCTGCCGGGCGGATTCGTGTTTTCCAGCGCGCGTGAGGGTTTCGCCCCGCAGGAGCAAGGCCGCCACGGATGTCGCCAGATCGGTCGGCAGGGTATCCAGAAGGGCCAGGGCCCTGTCAAAATTTTTCTGGTCCCAGTAGATTTCGCACAGAAGCTGATAGGCGGGCAGGGCTTCGGGGTGATGGCGGCGAAAAAGGCGTAGCAGATCATGGGCCGCGGATTGGCGATTCAAGTTTAGATAGGCCGTGGCCAGTTCCAGCGGGATGTAGCTGTCCGGCTCGGGGTGGGCCTTGTGGGCTTGCTCAAGGTGGCGGACGGCGTTTTCAAAGGCCCCTCGATTGAGGGCGATGTAACCCCGCTTGAAATCATCGCCGTAACGCTGATATGCTTGGCCCACAGCGGCCGGCAGGGTGTGGCATAACGCCAGGAAATAATCATCGTCCCCCGTCGCCGGCAACTGGCCGGCGGGCGTTTCCCGACGTACTGCCCCGCGAACAGCCGGCTCGGGGGCATTGACCTCGTAATACCGGCCCTCGAGTTCCCGGAGCGCTCGTTCCAGGGTGCGCTGAAAATCTTGATCGGTACTGACTTCGATTGCCAGCGTCAGCATTTCGTGGGCTTCGGCCCAATAGTGGCCGTCCATCAGGTCGCGCGCCTGGCGCCAATGATCGCGGGCCAGGGCCTGTCGCGCCTGCCGGATCTTGGCGGATAGCCGGTGCTGACGGTCGCCTGGGGTTCCGGAGCGTTTGGCGAGTTTGTCCCGAGCGCTTTCGTAGACCAGCATGGCTTCACCCCATCGACCGGCCGCCATCAGTCGATCGCCTTT
This sequence comes from Desulfobacterales bacterium, assembly GCA_030065585.1. Lineage (GTDB taxonomy): Bacteria > Desulfobacterota > Desulfobacteria > Desulfobacterales > UBA5852 > JABZFP01. The sequence goes on from JASJED010000074.1 coordinate 16,322, forward strand.
GTGCTCCAGTTTTTCGGGGGTCGCTCCCGTCAGCCGTTCCAGAAGGGACATGGGTATACACTCCGGTATCCGTTTGGGGCTCGCTTGCCAGGGTCTTTCAGGGCTATCAGGCCAAACCCGGGATTGCAAGGCGATCGGCATCCACCGCGGCGATTCGAACGAATTGAGCCTGACGCTGGAAAATTTTCAGTTCAGACTTATGTTCATAATTGACACATCTTGATGCGATCTGATTTTCCGGATTGTGAAAACCTAAAACGTTACCGGCGAACAGGCAAGGTGCTCGCGGGTAGCGTTGATTATCGTCCAGCCCGGGAATCATTGGCCGGCACAGATCATTCATTTATTGGGGGGGGTCCAAATGGAGACTTTCAGGGAAGAGTCGCAACCCATTGAATTCGTCGTCGGGGAAACCTACGAGAACGAAAAGGGTGTTTTCGAGGTCTTGTCAATTCAGCGGGATGCAATGGTCATTCAATGGGAAAACGGCGAATCTATCGAAACCACGGTCAGTTTTCAACGCCGTATTCAGGAGCGTCGTCGCTGGGAGCGCCAACGCCGCGAAAAGCTCGCGGCGGCATCGGGCGCCAAGGGGCGCCGCACCGCCCGCAAGGCCGGATCGACCTTCGAAGGTTTCCGACTCGAGGATTTCAAAAAGACCATCAGTCGCACACCCTGGCGCAGCCGCAGCCAGTTTGGCGGTGCCGTTACAACCCGATTGTCATCATCGCGGCTGAATGTCAATTCATGGGCGGCCAAACGCCGCAACGAAGTCTATTGGGCCGACGCCGCCCGTTGGAAGGCCAAGACCGTCGATTATCCCGCCAAGTTTTTCACCCGGGCCGACGAGACAACACTGGCCTGGGGTTTTTACATCGAACGCGCAGATGCCGATCGCATCATCTCACCCGACTGGGAGACTTTCATGCGCTGGCTTGGTGACGTCGAGAACGATAGCTGGCTGCGTGAGACGGCCCTTGAGCACGATCTCCTGGTTTACGATGCCCATCAGCGCACTTTCGGTGGTATTATCAAGCCCCAAACCAGCAACTGGGTGGTGAGCGATGGCGACACATCGAGCGAAACGGCCCAACTGGCCCCGATCATCGAAAGCTGGCCGGCGACGACCTGGATCGACCTGATGGTTGCCAAGCGAATCGACAAGGAGGATGCCATCGAGCGCGGTCAGGACATGGCTGCCGATGTGGCTGAACTGATCGACCTGCTTTTTCCGCTCTACGAATCTTCCGCGTCGTCCTCTGCCTGAAATCTCGCAAGCATCACCGGCAGAGTGTGCACCGTCGGCGCTACGATGGTTGCCTACAAGTTTGGAATGTCTCTCCGAATATTTATTCTGCGGCGACGGGGCGCATTTGTCTGACCGCGCCCTGGCAACCGGTCATAGCTGGATCACCCAGCGCATGGCATAGGACAGCAGCAAAGTGCCGATCAGGCCGCCGCACCACAACAGAATGAACCAGATCCACTGACGCTGTTTTTCAGTAAGCGGTCTCATGCGACGATTTTCCTCTGAAAAGGTAGTAGCAGTAGGCGGTGTAGCCCAGTACCACGGGGAGTAAAATTACTGTTCCGATCAACAGTAAGGATTGCGACTCTGGTGCAGCGGCGGCCTGGCGAAAGGTAACGGCGGTCGGTACGATCCAGGGCCAGAGACTGATGCCCAAGCCGAGGTAGCTCAGGAGAAATACACCGATACTCAGAAAGAATGGGCGGTATTCAGCCCCCTTGTGGAGGTCACGCCAGATCACGGCAAAAAACACGGCCGTGATCAGGGGGACCGGCAATAGAAAATAAAAATTCGGAAGACTGAACCACAGCCGCCGCACATTGGCATCCATCATCGGCATGCTGATACTCACCACGGCAATGAACAACCCCACATAACCGAGCACGTAGGAGGCGGACTGGCGGGCCCAGTGCTGTGTTTCACCATCGGTTTTCATGACCAGCCAGGTGCCTCCGAGAAGCGCATATCCAAACACGAGGGCGACGCCGACCATAATGCTGTACGCATCGATCCAATCGAAGGCGCCGCCGGCATATTGGCGTCCCTCGACCGTGATGCCCTGCACCACGGCGCCCAGGATCACACCCTGCATGAACGTTGCCGTCAGCGAGCCGAAGTGAAAGGCATAATCCCAAATGCGGCGGGACTTGCCGCTGGCCTTGAAGCGAAATTCGAAAGCCACACCCCGGAAAATGAGGCCCAGAAGCATGATGATGACCGGGATATAGAGGGCTGGCATCAGGATGGCATACGCCAAGGGGAAAGCTGCAAACAACCCCCCCCCGGCAAGCACCAGCCAGGTTTCGTTGCCATCCCAGAAAGGTGCGATGGAGTTCATCATGCGGTCCCGGCACTGGTCGGTGGGGGCGAAGGGAAACAGAATGCCAACCCCCAGGTCGAATCCATCCAGGATCACGTACAGCAGGACGGCCGTCATGATGAGGCCGTACCAAATCATAGGCAGGTCTACGAAAGCTTCAAAATTAAGCATGCCCGCCTCCTTCCCCCGTTACCAGTTTGGTCACGATGGGGGGCTTCCTGACACCATGAGCGCCGTAAGCTTCCTCATCCGAGACTGGCCCTTTGTTGATCAGGTGCAGGATATAATAGGCACCGGCCCCGAAGACAAAGGTGTAGGTGACCACAAAAGCGGTCAGCGAAATGGCGATGGAAGGCGCCGCCACCGGTGAAACCGCATCACTCGTTCGCAAGATTTCATAAACGATGTAGGGCTGTCGTCCAATTTCGGTGACGAACCAACCGGCCAACACGGCGATAAATCCCGAGGGTGCCAACGCCATGCACCAGTACTGGAACCAGCGCGTATCAAAAAGCCGTTTTTTGAAGTGCAGGACCAGAGCGATCAAGCCCGTTAGGATCATCAATGTGCCGATGCCGACCATGATGCGAAACGACCAGAAAACCCATGCCACGGGCGGACGCTCTTCCTTCGGCCATTCTTTAAGCCCCTTCACCTCACCATCGAGGTCGTGCGTCAGGATGAGACTCGTCAGGTAGGGTATTTCGATGGCCCATTTGTTTTCTTCGGCCTCCTGATCCGGCCAGGCGAAAAGCGTCATGGGGGCGCCACGCTGTGTTTCCCACAAACCCTCCATGGCCGCCACCTTGGCGGGCTGGTGCTCAAGCGTGTTAAGCCCGTGCAAGTCACCAATCACGAGTTGCATCGGGGCTACGAAAATCGCCATAATCATGGCCATGCCCAGCATGATCCGCGCATGTTTTACGTGCCGGCGGCGCCAGAGATAAAACGAGGCGACGCCGGCCACCACGAAAGCGGTCGTCAGATAGGCCGCTATCGTCATGTGGGCGAAGCGGTAAGGAAAGGAGGGGTTGAAAATCACGGCCAGCCAGTCGGTGGGGTAAAACAAACCGTCATCAGCGACGCGAAAGCCCTGCGGTGTCTGCATCCAACTATTGGCCGACAGAATCCAGAAGGCCGACACCAGTGTTCCCGCGGCCACGATGACGGTCGAGGCAAAATGCATTCGGGGGCTAACACGATTCCATCCAAAAAGCATGACGCCCAGAAACGAGGCCTCCAGAAAAAAGGCGGTCAAAACCTCATAGCCCAGCAGGGGCCCCAGTACATTGCCTGTCTTATCGGCGAATTCAGACCAGTTGGTCCCGAATTGAAAGCTCAAGACCACTCCGGATACAACACCCATGCCGAAGGCCACCGCAAATATTTTAACCCACATGCGATAGATTTCAGCATAGATTTGATTGCCGGTTTTGAGCCAGCGCCATTCGAGAACGGCCAACCAACTCGCCAGGCCAATCGTAAAGGCCGGAAATAGGATGTGAAAAGAAACCGTAAATGCAAATTGAATACGCGCGAGAATAACAGGATCTAGATTATCCAGCATATTATCACCTTGAACACTTAAAAGTTAGACAAAAACTATACAAATTTTAAAAATATTCTAAGTTCATGGCTTTCCTTGTCAAGCGGTGTGCGACGAACATTCGTCACCGTGATAGGCCCACTGCGGGCAGGTCGCGAGATCGGATATAGATTGACGGTCTGGCTATCGATAGGATCTTCGTGCCGATGCGACCTTAGAACGTCGCGCGGGTTGCCGGGCTTGATGACCCAAAGCGGGTTTGCGGTGAACGGTTTGATCACCAGCTTGTATGGGTTGGCATTGCGCGTATCGCCAAGGCGGAGCAACAAGACGGCATGTTCACAACATTTGAGCCGGATACGGGCGAGATAAGGAACTCCTACGAGGTGGGAACTGTCCAACCAGCCCCGGATTGTGCTTGAGGTCGAAAATCCGGGGCCGGTGTTGAATTAGCCGCAGCCGCAGCCGGATTTGTCTGAATCGCAGTGGCAGCCGCCGCCGCATCCGGCATGCTGCTGGGTGGGGCTTGGACTGATGCCGACAACTTCGATGTCGAAGTTAAGCGCCTGGCCGGCCAGCGGATGGTTCAAATCCACGGTGATCTGCTCATCATCAACCTGGGCGATACGGGCCGGAACCTGGCGGCCGTCCGGGGTGGTCAGGGCAATGGCCTGACCGACCTGGGGGTCCATTTCCGGGGGCACCTCGGCGCGGGCGAATTGATGCATGTGTTTGTCGTCACGCAGCCCGTAGGCCTCTTCCGGCTTAAGCCGGAAGTTCTTTGTCTGGTTCAGCGACATGTCACTCAGGGCCGCTTCAAACCCCGGGATCAATTGACCGGCGCCCATCTTGATCTCGAGGGGCTGGCGCCCTTCGCTGGTATCAAAAACGCTGCCATCGTCAAGGGTGCCCTTGTAGTGAACGCTGATGAAAAGACCATTTTCGACTTTTTGCATAAAAAACTCCTGGGTAAAGTTTAAAAGTCCTCAAAAGTAGGGATATTTTTCTAAAAATCAAGGAAATCCCGGGGAGGGGGGAGCAGATCAGCGGACTTCCATCGATTGCTGGGGAACACGGCGCAGTTGCCCGACATCGTAGCCGACCCGGGCGAGAAGTTCCAGAATTTTAGCGTAGTCGGATTCGGGAATCGACGGCGTGCGGGCCATCACCCAGACGTAATCGCGTTTGGTCCGGCCGATAACCGTCTGGGAATAATCTTCGGTAAGGTAGATGATCCGGTATTCCGCCTTGAAGGGCCAGATAAATTGCATACCCCATACGGCGTTCCCGGTGCCCTCCCGGACAAAACCGCGGGGGTTGTATTCTTTTGGGGGGCCGTCAAAACCGCCCTTATTGAAGGTAAACCGGGTCGCCACCGTCCCGTCCGCGTCTAGACGATAGCTCTCTAGTGCGTTGTAGGCTCCTTTTTCGAATGAAGTCGGAATACTGGCGATCACATACCAGTCGCCCATGAAGCGCTCAATATCGACGGAGGCGACCGTGGGAATCGGTTGGGGGGTCTGGCAGCCCGCCACCAAGGCCAGAATTATCGCGAAGAGGAAATAGCGGGTGATCGCCTTCTTCGCGCCGGCACGGCGGTAATCCGCTACGATGCCGCAACGGTGGGCCGCCCCGAGGTGCCGATTGGTCAGACGGCGGGGTAAATCAGAGGCGTTGCGGCAGTGGCCAAAGGCAGTGAAACTTGTATGCGGCATAGGGCTATGCGCTCTCTTTCAGGTTCGATGGTCAATCGTTGATGATCGTTAATTAGTTTTAGACAAGCTGTGCTTCATGTCAACCAGCCGGGAAAGGTTTAGAGGCGGCGGGAAAAAAAGCCTTGCTAATCCAGGCCGTCGGCGTATTGTCGATGACATGCAAGCGAGTACGCACCATGTTTTTTGGCGGCATCCTGCCGGCTTGGACCGCCCGCATCTCGCACGGCAGCGCCCTGTGGTCTTTGCGGGCCAGGCCGTCCTCCGACGATTGGTCTGCATACTCATCGTGTGGTGGGTCACCCTCGACCCGATCGCGGCACAGGTGGCGGAGCGCTATATTCTGGTGCTCAAGGATGGCCGGCGCATTGCCGTTTCCAGGTATGAGACATCGGGCGACCATATTTACTACGAACGCTTCGATGCCCGCATCGGTATTGACCGAGCCCTGGTTGAGACGATTCTGGTTATCCCGCCAAGCCAAGACACGCCGGTTTTGGAGGATGTCATCCTGGGGCGCGTGCTCAAAATCCATGACCGTCAATTCACGCTCGGCGATTTTTTGCGCGAAGACTTCTTTACGGCCGAGATCGAACCGCGCCTGTCACCGGAAGAACAAACCGCCTATGTCCGCAAACTGATCAGCTTGAAGCGATGGCAAATCCTGGAGATCGAGGATCAGTGGTCGATTGCCGAGAAGAAGGGCGATATCGTCGATCTGGGCGTGCGCGAGCAACAGCTGATCGCCGCCCTGAGAGATCTAAACGATGGGCAGCGCGCCTTGTCCAAACTGGTGCAGCGGCACCGCGCCGCCCCGGCGCGGAGCGGTTCAGGAACCCGTTCCTCAGGGCCGGAAGAAAACGAAACCACGGCGGGTGGCGACATGGCGGCCAACGGGCACCCGGCTGCGGAAGTTTCGATCGATGCCCTGATGGATCCTGCGGCCGGCCGGGATCGATTGCAGCACCAACGTGAAATGCTAGTGATCGTGATCAAGAAAAATTATGATGCCGGCGAAAAAGCCGGAGGTGTCTTGACGCTGCAGCAGGCCCGTCAGGATTTGCGGATCGTTGATTTGCAAATCAGGTATTTCGACCAACTGGCGGGTGTGCCGCCCACGTCGACAGCCCCGCCCTTGCCAAACCCATGACAGTTGGGCCTTCCGGGCAGCCAACCCGACCACCGCTCAAATCGCGTCCCGACAACCAGGGACTGCCATGCCTGCGGCCCGCAGGTGCTGGTTACGCCGCCGACCCTGAAGTTGCCCGCACCGTCGAAGTCAGCATCGTCTTGAATCCCTGGGCTAGATTGCCTTTTAACGTCATTCATAGTTAAATGGTGCCGTCGACGGTTAGTGAACGTTGGCGTTTTATTGTTACGAACGTGCCATTCGTTCGGGGTTGACGAGCAAATTCATGAATTCCCGCCCGGTGCGCTCCGGGGGGCGCATGCCCCGTGCCCGGCGAGAAAGGCAAACCATGATCGTTCCTGTCATTCTGGCCGGCGGCGCCGGCACGCGGTTGTGGCCGCTGTCGCGAGAACTGCATCCCAAACAGCTCCTGCAGTTGACCGGCCATCACAGCATGATTCAAACGACGCTCGCGCGTTTGAAGGGGCTGGCCGACCTGGCGCCGCCGGTGGTCATCTGCAACGAGAGTCACCGCTTCATGATCGCGGAGCAGATGCGGGAGATCGGCATCCGTCCCCAGGCGATCATTCTGGAACCGGTGGGGCGCAACACGGCGCCGGCCATTGCCACGGCCGCCCTTTTCATGGCGCGGCACGCCCCTGCGGATGATTTGCTGGTGCTGCCGGCGGATCACCACATCGGCCAGCCGGCGGCCTTCCATCAGGCGGTGGTTGCCGGCTGCCAATTGACCGCCCGCCAGCACCTGGCAACCTTTGGCATCGTGCCCACCGCGCCGGAAACCGGATACGGCTACATCCAAAAGGGGCAGGTCCTGGAAAACGATTCAGGGGACCACACGGGCTGGGCCATCGAGGCCTTTGTCGAAAAGCCCGATCGCCAGGTCGCCGAAAGCTATCTGGCTTCCGGGGACTATCTCTGGAACAGCGGTATGTTTCTTTTTCGAACGGACGTTATCCTGGAAGAGATGCAGCGACTGGTGCCGGAAATGGTCGGCGCCTGTGAGACCTCCTTGCACCGTGCGGTGATCGATCTTGATTTCCTGCGCTTGGACGTCGAAGCCTTTGGGGAATGCCCATCGGATTCCATCGATTACGCCATCATGGAAAAAACGGATCGCGGGGCCATGGTTCCCCTGGATGCCGCCTGGAATGATTTAGGGTCCTGGGAAGCCTTGTGGAACGTGGGGGACAAAGACGCCGCCGCCAACGTCGTTACCGGTGACGCGCTGCTGCACGACGTTACCAATTCCTACATATTGGCCGACAGCCGCCTGGTGGCGGCGCTCGGCGTGGATCGCCACATTATCGTGGAAACCGCCGATGCGGTGTTCATTTCCCCGCGGGATCGCGTTCAGGATGTGAAACATCTGGTTATGCGGCTAAAGGCTGATCAGCGCGGGGAAGGCATCCGTCATCGGCGGGTTTACCGTCCCTGGGGGACGGTGGAGAGCATCATCGCCGCGGAACGCTTCCAGGTCAAACACATCACCGTCAACCCGGACGCGCGCATCTCTTCTCAAAAACACGACCATCGCGCCGAGCACTGGGTCGTGGTCAAGGGTACGGCGCTCGTCAACCGGGGTGAGGAGGAATTCATTCTCAAAGAAGACCAATCTACCTACATACCGGTGGGTCAGTCCCATCGCCTCAAGAATCCCGGCAAACTGCCGCTCGAAATCATCGAGGTCCGGACGGGAAGCTATTTGGGCGAGGACGATATCCACCGCTATGACGATGACTACGGTCGCTGCTTTCCCACGTGCCCAAGCGATGGGTAAGGCCGCCGCCCGCAAGAGCCTCGGTGGGCCGACCCCGCGCGACTTCGCAGCATGGCCGCACCGATCGATTTTGTAATATCAACCTATAGGAACCGAGAATGAAAAAAGCACTGATTACCGGCATCACGGGGCAGGACGGCGCTTATCTGGCTGAATTGCTGTTGCACAAAGACTATGCGGTCCATGGGATCAAGCGCCGTGCGTCTTCCATCAATACCGAACGCGTCGATCATCTCTACAAGGATCCGCATGAAGAGGACGTCCGCTTCACGATGCATTACGGCGACCTGACGGATGCCACCAATCTGATCCGTATCATCCAGGAAGTACAGCCGGACGAGATTTACAACTTGGCCGCCCAGAGTCACGTCATGGTCAGTTTCGAAACACCCGAATACACCGCCAATGCCGACGCGCTTGGAACCCTGCGGCTCCTGGAGGCCATTCGTATATTGGGCCTTGAAAACCAGACGCGTTTCTACCAGGCCTCCACCAGCGAAATGTTCGGCAAAGTACGCGAAACCCCCCAGACCGAGACAACCCCTTTCTACCCCCGGAGCCCGTATGGGGCCGCCAAGGTTTACGCCTACTGGATTACGGTCAACTACCGAGAGGCCTACGGCATGTATGCCTGCAATGGCATTCTTTTCAACCACGAGTCGCCGATCCGCGGCGAGACCTTCGTGACCCGTAAAATAAGCCGCGCCGTGGCGCGGATGCACATGGGGCTGCAGGACTGTCTCTTCCTGGGTAACCTGGAGGCGCGAAGAGACTGGGGGCATGCCCAGGATTACGTCCGGGCCATGTGGGGCATGCTTCAGCAGGAGCAACCGGAAGACTACGTGATTGCCACGGGCGAGGATCATTCCGTGCGTGAGTTCATCGAAAAGGCCTTTGCGGTCGTGGGCGTCGCGATTCGCTGGGAGGGTGAAGGTCCCGAGGAGATCGGTCGCGTCGACCAGATCACGGCTGCCAGGGGATCGGCCCTGCGACCCGGCGATACGATCGTGCGTATCGATCCGCGTTATTTTCGTCCCACGGAAGTCGATTTTCTATTGGGGGACCCCACCAAGGCCCGGGAAAAACTGGGCTGGGTGCCGGAAGTCAGCTTCGATGAACTGGTGGCGACCATGATGCAGGAAGATCTCAAGGTGGCCGACCGGGACCGCCTGTGCGATATTGCCGGTTTTCCCATCTATCAACATGCTGAATAGCACCCGAAAGAACACCGTATGAACCGACAGAATCGGATCTATGTGGCCGGACACCGCGGGATGGTGGGGGCCGCTATCGCCCGGCGGCTTCGTGCCGAGGGCTATGATCAGCTGATTACCCGCCGGCACGCCGATCTGGACCTGACCGACCAGACAGCCGTCCGGCAGTTTTTCCGCCACCAGCCGATCGATCACGTGGTCCTGGCAGCGGCGCGTGTCGGTGGCATTCAGGCCAACAACACCTATCCGGCCGAATTCATCTATCAGAACCTGATGATCGAGGCCAACGTGATCCACGGGGCCTATCAGGCCGGGGTGCGGCATCTCCTTTTTTTGGGCAGTTCCTGCATTTATCCCAAATATGCCGAACAGCCCCTAAAGGAAGAAGACCTTCTTAGCGGCTGGCTGGAGCCCACCAATGAACCCTACGCGGTGGCCAAGATTGCCGGCATCAAGCTCTGTGAGGCCTACAACCGCCAGTACGGCACCCGTTTTCGTTCGCTGATGCCGACCAATCTTTACGGCCCCCATGACAACTACGATCTGGAGACTTCGCACGTTCTGCCGGCCCTGATCCGCAAATTTCATCTGGCCAAATTGGCCCTGAACAAGGACTGGGAGGCGGTGGCCGCCGACGAAAGGCGCCATGGACCGATTCCCGATGAGATCCGGGCTTCGCTGGGCGATCCGCAAAGCCCGAAACGAGGAACGACACCACAGGTGGTCCTCTGGGGCAGCGGCCGCCCCTATCGTGAATTTTTACATGTGGACGATCTGGCCGCGGCGTGCCTCTTCATCATGAACCAGCCCGACGAGCGCTTAGCCGAGATCATGACAGCCGCGAGCAGGGCAGGCGCAGACGACACCGGAACTGCCCCGCGTCACAACCTGCGGCCCGAGACCTGCCTGGTGAATGTCGGCACGGGGCGCGACCTGACCATCAGGGCCTTGGCCGAAACCGTCGCCGAGGTCGTGGGCTATGCTGGCCGGGTCGTTTGGGATACCGCTAAACCCGACGGCACCCCCCGCAAGCAACTCGATGTCAGCCGTTTGCTGCAGCTGGGCTGGGAACCCCGGATCGGTCTGCGCGAAGGCATCCAGCTGACGTACCAGGCCTATCTGGACGCTTGCGATTAGACCTGCTGCCGGGCGATAACAACCGCGGCCTCGTCGCTGTACTTAGAAAGGATCATCGATGCACCAAGCTGCCAAGAATCATGACGTTTCGCTGGCCCCTACCGGTGAAGTCTTCGACTTGCCGTGCGAGAAAGACTATGCCGACGAATTCAACCGATTGCAGGCGCTGGCCCGGCGTCACCGCGACGACGGACGCGAGGTCGTCGTCGTCATGGGCGTCGGTTTTGTCGGCGCGGTGATGGCTGGTGTGGTGGCCGATGCATCCCCGGAAGGATCGGACCGATCGCCTTATTTCGTGATCGGTATGCAGCGGCCTTCGACGCGTTCTTACTGGAAGATACCCTATCTCAACCGTGGCCTGGCACCGGTGGAGGCCGAAGATCCTGAAGTGGCACCTTTGATCGAGCGTTGCGTGAAAGCGAAACAAACGCTCACCGCCACTTTTACCTATGACGCCCTCCAGTTGGCGGATATCGTGGTGGTCGATGTGCAGTGCGATTATCTCAAGGAGACCCTGGGCGATGTCCGTCAGGGCTATGCCGATATCCGTGCCCTGGAAGAAAGTCTGAAGGTGATCGGTCAGAAGATTCGACCCGAATGCCTGGTGTTGATCGAGACCACGGTGCCGCCCGGAACAACGGAGTATGTGGCCAATCCAATCATCAAGAAAGCCTTCGAAGAACGCGGCCTGACCCGGGTGGAGCCTTGTCTGGCGCACAGCTTCGAGCGCGTCATGCCCGGGCGCGACTATGTGGCCTCCATCCGTGAATTCTGGCGGGTGTGCAGCGGCATCAATGCCGACGCCCGCGATAAGGTGGTGGCCTTTCTTTCCAACGTGATTGATGTTGCCAATTTCCCCCTGACGGTGCTGGACCGCCCGATCGAGAGTGAAACCTGCAAGATTGTGGAGAATTCCTACCGAGCCACCACGCTGGCCTTTCTGGATGAGTGGAGTCTGTTTGCCGAGCGCAACGGGGTGGATCTGCACAAGGTGATCGAGGCCATCAAGGTGCGCCCCACGCATTCGAATATGATTTTTCCCGGTCCGGGTATCGGGGGGTATTGTCTGCCCAAGGACGGGGGTTTGGGCGTCTGGGCTTACAACACGCTCATGGGATTTGAGGACGAAATTTTCAAGATGACGCCCCTGGCGATCGACATCAATGATACGCGGGCTTTACGGGTCGCACAGCTCGTCCGTGACGCCCTGCGAAACATGGGTAAAATCGTGGCGGCCTCGCGGGTCGCGCTACTGGGTGCCTCCTATCGAAAGGACGTGGGCGATACGCGTTACAGCGGCTCCGAGCTCATCGTCCGCAAACTGGCCGAAATGGGGGCCGAACTGGTGGTTCACGATCCCTACGTGAAGCGTTGGTGGGAGTTGGAAAAACAGGACAGCTATCCCCGGCCGGGCTATTCGATGGCGCGGTTTTTCCGCAATCAGGAAGGGCTGCGCGACATTGCGGTTAAAAAACAAATGGCCGATGTGCTCAAAGGGGTGGACGCCGTTATCCTGGCTGTCGGACATCAGGCTTACCGTCAATTAGACCCGGATACCGTGATTCGGCAGACGGGCCGCCCCGCTGCCGTCATCGACTGTTTCAACCTTTTGAATGATGATCAGATCGAACGCTATTTCGAGTTGGGCTGCGAGGTCAAAGGTCTTGGACGGGGACATGTCAAACGCATCAAGGACCGCGTGGCCTGCCGCCCGGCCTCCTGATCGACTGGATCTCCGGGATGCCGGCGGCCGTACCCCGCTGCATCTGGCCGTCTTCCGAGGCCATCGCGAAATGAGAGGCGCCCGCGTCCGCAAACCCGATGAATTTAAAGCGGGCTGTGTTGACGCGTCTGTAGCGATCAAGGCAGGGTCTTGCGGCAAAGGGGCGGATGGATGCGATGCCCATAGGGCCGCATCGAACTATTGGCAGACCCCATCAGAGGTGGGGGGAGTAAACGCAACGAGGGCGACCACGATTGGCAGACCGCACATTACCCAAAGAAGCCCCGGGGCCTATGGATCTTCATTCAAAGCATCGTCCTGCCAATATTTGGTCCCTTTGACCGTGGCCTGAAGGGCTAAACCGCTTTCGGTCAACTGGTAAATCGTGATGTTGTCCAGCAAAGCCTCGCCGCCGACCGCGGCCCCCATATCGCTGGCCTTGGCAGCGGCATCGGCATGCCCGCCAAACTCCCAGCCGCTTTCGACAAAGCGTTTCATGGTTTCATGGTCATGGAAAATGAAGACGGCGCGGAAATCCTTGATACCCAGTCCCAGGCCGATGCCTAATTCACCCATTTTCATATAGGTCCGGCGCCGGTCGCCATTGTTGTGGACGACACCGTAGCCGCCGCCAAAACTGGCGAGGATAAGATTGACGTTGGCATTGCTGAAGACGGCATACCCCGGGGCCGACGCAATCTGCGATTTGGCCTGGGGACGAACGCGGTAGAGATTCGAGAGGGTTTCCTGCTGCATCTCCCGAATTGCCTGACGCTTGTTTTCCGGACGGTGTCCCTTACTGGTCGCACAGGCCGTTAAAACGCTGGCCATGGCCACAACGCACAACACGGTCTTGATCGGTTTCATTTTTGATATCCTGCCATGATCGCGATTCGTCCACCAGCGGCGGAGCCTTAGACGGTGATAACCTGCATCGTTATTCAAATATCGGGAAATCCGGTCTAGATCTTTAATGCCTGCATTTTATCCCTGAATCGTTTAAGACACTGATTATGGCATTCGGTCTAAAGGCTGATGAGCGCATGGCCTTCGCGACATCCTGGTAGAGGACCGTCGATGGCCGCATGACGATTATGGATTGAATCATTACAAGCGGTTGGCGGCCGCGAACCGTCCACCTTTTACCCCGCATTCGAGGAGGCGCCCGTGGCGTATTCACATGATTTGGAAAAACGCATCGATGCCAGTGTTGGGGGTTGGGGGCTGGCCAAGAAGAAGATGTTCGGTGGGATCTGCTATCTGCTGGCGGGCAACATGTGCTTCGGAATTTACGGGGACTTCCTGATCGTGCGCCTGGGCAGCGACGCGGCGGCGAAACCCTATCTGGCCCAAGCACATGTCAAGCCCATGGACATTACCGGACGGCCCATGAAGGGCTGGGTCATGGTGGCGCCGGCCGCCTACGACGGGCCGGAGCAGCTTCGGCCATGGCTTTCCCGGGGAACGCAGTTCGCTCAGACCCTGCCGCCCAAGTAAGCGAGGGTAAGGCCTTCATGGGAATTCAGCCCCTGTATACGCGCTTGTCATCGCCGTTCTGGTCAATGGTCGCTGTCTTCAACACATCCCGCCGTTGACGCCGATAACCTGTCCGGTGACATAGGCGGCGTCCTCCGAGCACAGGAAGCGCACGACGCGGGCCACCTCTTCGGGGCGGCCGATGCGCGCCATGGGGATCATCTGTTTCAGCGCGTCCACCGGTACATCGCGTATCATTTCGGTGTCGATCAGGCCGGGGGCTACCGCGTTGACCCGGATGCCCAGGCGGCCGACCTCGGCCGCCAGCGCCTTGGTGGCCCCGATCAGACCGGCCTTGGCGGCGGAATAGTTGACCTGTCCGCGGTTGCCGATCACGCCGGCCACGGACGAGATGGTGACCACCGTGCCGCTTTTCTGGCGCATCATTTTCTTGATGACCGGCTTGGTGACGTTGTAAAAGCCCTTCAGGGCCACGTCGATCACCGTATCCCATTTGCCCGGCTTCATGGTCAGAAACAGGTCGTCGGCCGTAATACCGGCATTGTTCACCAGGGCATCGATGGTCGCGGCACGCCCGATGATGTCTTTTATAACCGGCCCGGCCTGGTCAGGATCCGCCACGTCGAAGGCCACGGTTTCGACGGTGCCGCCGATGGCTTCGATGGCCGCCGTCGTTTCGCGGGCCGTATCGGCGTTGGAATGATAGGTGGCCACGATGTGATAGCCGTTGCGGGCCAGTTCGATGGCGATGGCTTGCCCGATACCCCGGGTACCGCCGGTAATGATTGCTGTTTTTTCCATCAGCGTCTCCTTGGATGACGAAATCTAATCGGTGAAGAAGGCCGGGGGGGCTGTCGTGTCAACCGGCCGGCTGATTTCCCGACGGTTTCGTAAAACGTCCGATATCGGCGTTACGCTTCATGCCTCGTCATTGCAGCGTACCGAAAGTACGCTCTATTCCTCAGCATTCGCAAGCCTTGATCTCAAACCTTTTACGAAGCCGTCTGAAATATGACATTTTACGAGTCCATCTTTTCTGTATTCAGGATAATCCGCTGGGCCGATGCTGCGTTAACCCGGCGCCATTTCTAATACGAAAGCCCTTGGTCTGTAAAGCACGGCACGGTGGTGAGGCGTCCCGCGGGCCTGCAACGCCATTGGACTTGCATAAAATTGCCAGTTGACATTTGATAGTGACGTTTTTGATCGAACCGACACGCTAAGGAGCGCCATGCTATTCCAATTTCAGACCGCCGGCCGGATTTATTTCGGCTGCGGTGAAGCCGCCCGACTCGGTGCGGTCGCCGCCGAATGGGGCCGGCGGGTTTTGTTCATGACCGGTCGTCATCCCGAACGCTGGGATGATCTGCGGGCGCAGCTGGCGGCGCAGCGCCTCGATGCCACCGTCTGGCGCATCGAGACCGAGCCCACGGTCGCGATGATCGACCGGGCCGTGGCCACGGCCCGCGAGACGGGCGCCGACGTTGTGGTGGCGGTCGGGGGCGGGAGCGTCATCGATGCGGGCAAAGCCGTGGCGGCCATGCTGGCCAACGACGGCTCCCTCATGGATTATCTGGAAATCGTGGGACGGGGCCGGGCGCTCACACAGCCTTCGCAACCCTGTATTGCGGTTCCCACCACGGCCGGCACGGGGGCCGAGGTCACCCGCAACGCCGTGCTAAGCGCCGTCTCCCACAAAGTCAAAGTGAGTCTGCGCAGTCCGTTCATGATGCCCTGTGTGGCGATCGTCGATCCCGAACTCACGGTGGCCATGCCCCCTGCGATGACGGCCGGCACGGGCATGGACGCCATGACCCAGTTGATCGAGGCCCTGGTGTCCTCGAAGGCCAACCCCCTGACGGACGGGATCTGCCGGGAAGGCCTGCCCCTGGCCGTGCGCTGTCTGCCGCGGGCCTTCGATGACGGTCGCGACCTGGCGGCCCGGGAGGGGATGGCGCTGGCCAGTCTTTGCGGAGGACTGGCC
Source organism: Desulfobacterales bacterium (assembly GCA_030065585.1). Taxonomy (GTDB): domain Bacteria; phylum Desulfobacterota; class Desulfobacteria; order Desulfobacterales; family UBA5852; genus JABZFP01. The sequence continues at coordinate 32,410 of JASJED010000074.1, forward strand.
CTGGCCAACGCCGGTCTGGGGGCCGTGCACGGCTTGGCCGGCCCGCTGGGCGGAATGATCCACGCGCCGCACGGTATGATCTGTGCCGCGCTGCTGCCGCCGGTCATGGCGGCCAATATCGAGGCCCTGCGACGGCAGGCGGCCGATTCGATTTATCTGGAGCGCTATCGGGAAGTGGCCCGTCTTCTGACCGGCCGTCTGGACGCCCGGGAGAATGAGGGCGTCGACCACGTGCGTCGCCTGGTCGACCAGTTGGCGCTGCCGGGACTGTCGACCCTGGGCCTCCAGGCCTCCGACTTGGAAGCGGCCGCGGCCAAGGCGTCTCGCGCCAGCAGCATGCAGGGCAACCCGGTCGTCTTGAGCGCCGATGTGCTGGAAGGCATTTTAAGATCGGCGTTCTGAGACGCGCTCTACGGACCTACCTATCCGCATGCCTGGGCGGCCTTTCCAGGAATGATGCGATCTGCGGCCAGAGTCGGACGACGTCTTCCGGTGTCGACCAGACAATTTCGGGATCCGATTTGAACCAGGTAAACTGACGTTTGGCATAGCGCCGGGTGTCACGTTTGATCAACGCCACGGTTTCGTCCCAGGCCGTTTTTCTGGAAAGATACTCGACGATATGGCGATAGCCGATGGCTTGCATCGGTTTGAGATCGGCATGGTAGCCGCGGTCCAGCAGCGATTGAACCTCGGCCACCAGACCTTCCGCGACCATGGCTTCGACCCGTTGGTTGATGCGCGCGTAAAGGACGTCGCGATCGATTTCCAGGCCGATCTTGAAGGTTGTATAGCGCTTTTGCGCAAATCCGTGGCGGCGCTGGAGTTCGGACAATGAGCGGCCAGTGGTCTCGAGGGTCTCGAGGGCGCGGATGATGCGAAAACGGTCGTTGAGGTGGATGCGGGCGGCACTTTGCGGATCGCGGCGGCGCAGTTCGGCATGCAACCCGGCCACGCCTTGCGTCTCGGCCCGCCGCGCCAGTCTTTGGCGGATCTGGGGATCAGGCCTCCGGGCAGCGAACAAGCCGTATACCAGCGCTTTGATGTAAAGGCCGGTGCCGCCGGCCACCACGGCCGGTGACGCGGCCTGCCGGAGACGGTCGATGCAGTCGGCGGCCAGGACCGCGTAGCGCACGGCGTCGAAAGACGTATCCGGATCGACCACGTCGATCATGTGATGCGGGACGGCGGCCTGTTCCTGCGGCGTTGGTTTGGCAGTGCCGATATCCATGTAACGATAGACCTGCATGGAATCGGCCCCCACGATCTGGCCCCCGATGCGTTGGGCCAGGCGAATCGCGGCGGCTGTTTTGCCGATGCCGGTCGGACCGCAGATGATGACGATGCGGGGGCGTCTAGAATCCGTGCGCATGCCGCGCAGATAATCAGACTGTGGGCCTAATCGCAAGCGGAATCTGGGTCGCCGCACAGCTTCCGGTCAGACCCGACACGAAGCACGTCAAGCTTTCGCGCCACTTGAAAATCAGGCTTTTTTATTTGACATTAAATGGTCGATGCTATAACTAAACTCGAAATTAAATTAGGCTTGCAGTGAGTATAACCGGCGGGACGCCGAATAAAATTCATTTAAAGGAGGGTATGAGTAAATGGCCAACGTAGAATACATGGGCAAGACGTTTGAAGTAGATGAAGACGGTTTCATCGGTAATTATGAAGATGGAAAGTGTGAAGAATGGATCCAGTACGTCAAGCAGCAAGAAGGTATCGACGAACTGAGTGAAGAACACCGCAAAGTCATCACGGTGCTGCAGGAGTACTACGAGAAAAACGGTATCGCTCCCATGGTGCGGGTCCTTTCCAAAGTCACCGGCTTCAAACTGAAACACATCTATGAGCTGTTCCCTTCAGGTCCGGGCAAGGGCGCCTGTAAAATGGCGGGTCTCCCGAAACCGACCGGCTGCGTCTAATGCTGCGGCCTTGACGGCTGTTGCTTAGAACCGATTGCAAGGCCCTGCCCCAGGCAGGGCCTTTTCATTTGACGGATTCGCAAAAAGCCCGAGAGCGGCGTTATGCTTCAGCCCTCGTCATTGCGGCGTACTTATGTACGCCTCATTCCTCGGGCTTCGCAAGCCTTGCGCTCGAACTTTTTGCGTATCCGTCTGCAACGCCAATCTTTGCAGTTCCGTTTTCATACGTAATTCGTTTTGGTCGGGGAGGGCGCTTATCATGGAATTCAAGGTCAAGAGCGGCAGCCGGACTCAGCTGATTGACATAACGTCGGATGTTCAGGCGGCCCTGCGCGAGGCCGGCGTCCGCGATGGTCTCTGTATGATTTATGTCCCCCACACCACTGCCGCGGTGACGATCAACGAAAATGCCGATCCCACGGTCAAGTCGGATATTCTTAAAATCCTCAACCAGGTCATTCCCTTTGAAGCCAATTACGGCCATATGGAGGGCAATTCGGCGGCCCATATCAAGTCGACCCTTGTGGGGGCTTCCGAGTTGGTGGCCGTGCGCAACGGCAAATTGCAGCTGGGCACCTGGCAGGGCATTTTTTTCTGTGAGTTCGACGGCCCCCGCCGCCGCCGCGTTCATCTGCACATGCGTTGATGGATCGATGCCGAATACAGGAATCCCCCATGCCCCCTAAGATAAATGATCTGATGGATGATGACGATCGACGCCTGCTGAACCGGATCCAATCGGATTTTCCGGTATCCTCCCGACCTTTTGCGACCCTTGGCCAGGAACTGGGCATGAGCGAAGAGGAGGTTCTGGCGCGTGTCGCCGGTCTCAAAGCGGCTGGCATCATTCGACGCATCGGCGGTAATTTTTCGCCGGAAAAGCTTGGGTTCGTGAGCACGCTCTGTGCGGCCCAGGTGCCGGAGGACGAGATCGATCGGTTTGCCGAGATCGTCAATCGCTATGCCGGCGTGACCCATAACTACCTGCGCGAAAACAGCTTCAATATCTGGTTCACTTTTATTGCGCCTTCGATGCAAGAAATCGAGGCCAATTTGGCGGCCATCCAGGAAGCCACCGGCGTGACCCAAATCATGAACCTTCCGGCCACCCGGGTTTTTAAAATTAGGGCCAAATTCGACGTCTGATGGCCGCGGATCTGCGCATTGCCGCCGTGATCACGGAAGCCCCCCTGGGGCGGTTTCAGGCGAATTTGGACCAGGCGGCCGCCTGGGTGCGTCGGACCAAAGACGAGGGCGCCCGGCTGGTGTGCTTCCCGGAAATGAATCTTTCCGGCTACAGCACCCGCGCGGCCGTGCGCCGGCTGGCCCAACCGCTGGATGGCCCTCTGGTCGACCAGATCGCGGCGCTGGCGACGGAAACCCGCATGGTGATCCTGGCCGGTCTGGTGGAGTCCGATGCCCGCCAAAGGATTTTCGCCAGCCACCTGGTGGCCTTCCCGCACCGGCCTGTGGCGGTCTACCGCAAAACCCACGTGGCCCCCCCGGAGATGGGGATTTATACCCCCGGTCAGGCGCTGCCGCTCTTCGAGATCGACGGCTGGCGTTTCGGCATCCAGCTTTGCTACGACGCTCATTTCCCGGAACTCGCCACCCGCATGGCGCTGGACGGCGTCGATATTATTTTTTGCCCGCACGCCTCGCCGCGCGGCACACCGCAGGACAAGCTCGAATCCTGGCGGCGGCACCTGCCGGCCAGAGCTTTTGACAACGGGGTCTTTGTGGTGGCCTGCAACCAGACCGGGACGAACGGCGAGGGGTTGCGGTTTCCAGGCTTGGCCGTGGCCATCGGGCCCTCGGGACAAATTCTGGCCCAGGATGTTTCCGGACAGGAAGGTGTCCTGTATGTCGATCTGAAACGGGCCGATCTCGCGGCCGTGCGCCGGCACCGCATGCGCTATTTTCTACCCAACCGCCGCCCGGACCTCTATTCATCCTCGGCCTAGCGGCCGATCCGCACAACCATTTTCAAAATGGCCTACGCCTCGGGCTGACGAGGTGCGCAAGGTTGGCTGGCGGCTTTCAGGTAAGCGGGGAATAGGTCAGGTGAATACGCGCTTGATCGCGTTTGACCTGGATGTGAAAACCCGGCAGCGTCTGGACAAGAGGGCGGCCCAGCAGAAAATCGAGCATATCTGCCTGGGCCCGGCCCTGCTCCACCAGTAGCTGGCGAAGGCTTTCATCGTAGCGCACCATGTCCCGGATTTCGGCCATGGCCTTTTCACGCCTCTCCGTGGCCGACGCCATTTGGGAGGAGAGCTCCTGGACCCGGCGGTAGGCACAGCGTTCTTCGTGATGGGCGATCAACTCCCAGAGGCCCTCGACGGTGCCCACAAGATCCCGGCGTGAGAGGCGCTCCTGCCGGTAGAGCGTTTCGATCTCCCGGGTGTCCCAGCATTGCATGCAACGGCATTCCGCGGGGCGGTTTTGGTAAATCTCACATCCATGGCCGTTTGCTGCCAGAAAACAGCAGGTCCAGTGATCACCACGGCCCTTGATCTTGATAATGTCGGTCTTCGCAAAGGCCAATCGGCCGGCCACATTGTCGTAGACCGGCTCGCCGGGACGGATGGTGTAAAGGCAGGCCGCCGGGATCAGCCCCTTTTCGATCAGCGGGCGGTCGATGGGGTGGAAGGCCGGTCCGCCCTTTCGGCAGCATTCGCCGCAGCGGCGGCAGGTTTGGCAGTTTTCTTCGGGCGAGGGGGGGGGCTTCATCGCGCAAGTTACTTTTGATGGCGAAGTTTGTTTTTAATGAGGTCCAGTACCAGACAGCCGCCCCAGCCAATACCCGCGGATAAAGTGCGATGATAGGGCATAAGTTCACCATCGTTTAATACAATTAATAGCTGGCTCGGAAGAATCACCACCATTCCCGCCAATCGTGAAGCCCAAAACAACAATCCGTCAATGCCGGAGGCCCCACGGCTGATTTCCAATGTCATCGTTGCAAAGAAGAATAAGGTTCCCAACAGGCCGATAATCGTTATCAAATAGTTTTTTATAAAATTCATTGGAGGACACGAAAGACCATCAGATTGATAGAAAGCATCTTAAAAATGGAACGGAAGCCGTTGCTGCGCAACGGCTTCCGTTTTGGTTAGGATTTATGCTTCGCGTTTGCGATCAGGCATCCGGTTTGACACCGGCGCGGCCGTCGTCGCAGGGCTCGTCCGCGCCGCCGTGTTCGGCCGTATCCGAGATGGTGCAGACCGGATCGCCTTCAACCGCCGCAGAGGCGACGTCCTTGGCCGCCACTTCCGGGGCGGCATATTCCAGATCCGCCATGCGCTTCAGCGCGGCATAGCGTTCGTGGTACTGTTTCTCCAGCTCGACGGTAAGACGCTTGGACTCCTCCGGAAAAGCCTTCTGGAGTGTCGCGTAGCGGACCTCACCGGCCAGGAACTCCTGGAGTTTGCCGTTGGGCTCCTTGCATTCCAGGATGAAGGGGTTCTTGCCTTCCTTCTTGAGTTCCGGGTTGTAACGGTACAGGGGCCAGTAGCCGCACTCGACGGCCAGCTTGGTTTCCTCCTGGCTCTTGCCCATGCCCTTTTTGATGCCGTGGCTGATGCAGGGGGAATAGGCCAGAATCAGGGAGGGGCCGTCGTAGGCTTCGGCTTCGACGATGGCTTTCAGCGTCTGCTGCTTGTTGGCCCCCATGCCGATACTGGCCACGTAGACATAGCCGTAGGTCATGGCCATGCCGCCCATGTCCTTTTTCGCGGTCTTCTTGCCCGAGGCGGCGAACTGGGCCACGGCCCCGGTGGGTGTGGCCTTGGAGGACTGGCCACCGGTGTTGGAGTAGACCTCGGTGTCGTAGACCATGACGTTGACGTCCTCGCCCGAGGCCAGCACGTGATCAACACCACCGTAGGCGATATCGTAGGCCGCCCCGTCGCCCAGGAAGACCCAGTAGGACTTTTTGGTAAGGAGTTTTTCCATGCTGAGGATTTCGGCCAACAGCGGGTTGTCCTTGTGGGCCGGCAGCAGCTTTTTGAGCTGGTCGCCGTACTTGCGTGAGCCCTCGGCATTCTTCATATTGTCCAGCCAGCCTTGGAGGGCTTCTTTAACGTCCGGCGGCGCTCCGTTGGATATGGCTTCGCTGGCCAGGTCCGCCAGCTTGCGCCGTTGCTGCATGGCGCCCAGGAACATGCCATAGGTGAATTCGGCCGGATCCTCGAACAGGGAGTTGCCCCAGGTGGGGCCGAAGCCGTCCTTGTCGACACAGTAGGGCACGCTGGGGGCCGAGCCGCCCCAGATGGACG
>JASJED010000342.1 GCA_030065585.1 Desulfobacterales bacterium
TGGCTGGTGGACACAAGCCTCACACCATATTTCGTGAAAAAGGGCTTTTTGTTGGTTGGCAAAAACCCGTACAAAATTTCCAGGACCGCGCCGGCTCCGTACATCAGGGAAAACGGCAGATTGATGAAGCGAATATCCTGGTGCAAACTTTGAAAAAGTTTTCGTACCACTTGGCGTAACATCATCGGCTCGCCGTTGGTGATGTTGAACTTTTCACCAATCAAGTCCGGCTTGGGTTCCATCGCCAGGACGACGGCCTCGACGACGTTATCGATATAAGTCATGTCGACGTAGACGCGCCCTCCGTCGATCACCGGAAAGAAGCCCCCAACCGCCTTCTCCAATAAGGCCGGCATATAAATGTTGTCCCCGGGACCAAAAACACCCCGTGGTCTTAAGGTGATTGCCGGCAACCCCTGCGCCACAGCCCGATCGACAATTTCTTCGGCCAGTAATTTCGTGGCGCTATAGAATGTCGCCTGTTTTTCCGGCAGGGGGTCAGACTCTTTGATATTCAGGCGGTCTTGATAATTGAAATAGACGCTCGGGCTCGAGATGTTTACCAGGTGCTTAATGTTGTTTTGCTTGCAGGCCTTAACGACGTTTTGGGTCCCCACAACATTTGCCCGATAAAATTGGTCGTATTGACCGTGGGCGGCGGCCAGGCCCGCACAGTGGATGACGCAGTCCTGCCCCGTACTCGCCTTCAGCACTGCGGCCTCGTCCGAAATATCGGCCTTATGGAATCTGAAGCCTTGGGATTCCAAGGCCCTGCCTTTTTCTTCATTGCGGCCCAGAATCAAAACGGAATGGCCCAGCTGACTCAGCCGCGCAGCAATATGACTGCCGATGAATCCTGTACCGCCGGTTATCATCACTTGCATTGTCATTCCTCGTCTCAGGGGTTGGCAGGATGCATCATGCTTATGGTGCGCCGTGAATATGAAGATCAAATCAAAATGGGATGGGTCACGGCCAGTGGATCTTTGTCATCGGTGGATGCATGATTAGGGCGAAGGCGCCGTAGCTGATGTCGGCCCGAATCATTTCAGGCCCTTACCGCTCCACCCACGACTGGGAAAGCCGCCGGAAGCCTTCATTGATGCTGACTTTCGGGCGGTAGCCCAGCAACGCTTTGGCCTTGCTGATATCATGGGTTTGGCTGGTGGCCACGAGCCCGACGCTGTAGCGGGTGACGAACGGCTTGGATTTGATCCGCAAGCCGGCATACATCCATTCGAGGAATGTGGCGATCGCGTACAGCGGGGCCACCGGCAGGTTGATGAACCGGATGTCCTGCTGCATGCTCTCGAAGAGCTTGCGCACCAATTCACGGAACATGATCGGCTCACCGTTGGTGAGGTTGAATTTTTCGCCGCTCAAACCGGGTTTGGCCTCCATGGCCAGAACGACGGCATCGACCATGTTGTCGATGTAGATCACATCCACCAGGGCGCGCCCGCCGCCGGCCATTGGGAAACAGCCGTGCTTCACCTTCTCCAGCATCGCTGGCAGATAAATATTGTCCCCGGGGCCGATAATCGCCCGTGGCCGCAGCGAAACAGAGGAAAACCCTTCGCCGATGGCCCGGTCGATAATCTCCTCGGCCTGCAGTTTGGTGTCCGCATAGGGTGTCGCCTGCTTTTCCGGAAGCGGATCGGACTCCTTGATGTTCAGACGGTCCTTGTAGTTGAAATAGACGCCCGGGGTCGAGATGTTCACCAGGTGCTTCACTTCATTGCGAAGGCAGGCCTGAACCACGTTCCGGGTCCCCTCCACGTTGATCCGGTAGAAAAGGTCGTATTCACCGTGATCGGCGGCATAACCGGCACAGTGAATGACACAGTCCTGCCCGGCGCATGCCTCCTGAACCGCATCCGCATCCGTGATGTCGGCCTGGCAGAATTCGAAACCCTGCGCTTCCAGTTCTCGGCCCTTGCTGACATCGCGGCCTAAAAGCAGAACGGAGTGCCCCATCTCGCGCAGCCGGACCGCGACGTTGCTGCCAAGAAACCCCGTGCCCCCCGTGATTAAAACTTTCATCGGTACGCCTCGCTCCTTTTTGAAGGTATAAGTCCCGGTGATCGCAGTGAACGGCGCAAACGCTTGGATCCCATAGCCGGACCTTTGACGTCGGCCACTGCAGGCAAGCGCTGACAGGGCTCAGGGTTACCCCCGCGGACGTTTAATGGCCGACTATAGTGAGCCCGGTGATCGTTAGTCAAACAGAAATCCCCGAAACCAACCCGGTTAACGGGCGCAGACGTCTTGTCATCCAGCGAACGCCGGCAACTGGCCAACATGTTTATTGACACCTCCCCTGCTTTCTGACAACGTTGACGCGCTTTGCGCTTGTTCCTATCTTAATTTTTAATCGATTATCTAATACGGTCTCTTGACGGAATATCCTGATCACGGAAACGGCGTGTCTGCCATCTGTCTTTGAATCCGATGAACTTTTCAACTGCCGGGAAAACCCTAAACAGGCCCTATTTACCCTAAATTTAGTTCAAAATATGGAAATGGTTTTCTACACCATCACCATCAAAGGGTTAAAACACCATAAAAGCGATGGCAACGTTCACTGGCGATACGCCGAATAGCTGCTACCGCCCACACAGATAACCAACCAGCAGGAGACAGCGATGCTCAGGAAATTCAAAGAAATGGCCAAGGGCAAGCTCAAGGAGCATATCCTCAACCATCGACGGCGGCAGAATTCGGTGCACTTCAGCGATACCACCCTGCGGGACGGCGAACAGATGCCGGGCGCCGCCCTGACCATCGACGGCAAAGTGGCCATCGCCAAGGCGCTTGCCGAGTTGGGCATCGACTCGCTCGACGCCGGCTTCCCGATTGCCGCCGAAAGCGAAATCCAAGCCATGCGCCGCATCGTGCGCGAGGTCAAGGGCCCCGTCATCACCGGTCTGTGCCGCATGCGCAAGGCGGATATCGACGCGGCCTACGAGGCGCTGGAGGAAGCCTCGATCTTCAAGCGCGGGGTCAGCCTGTTCATCGCCACGAGCCCGATCCATCGCGAGCACAAGCTGCGCAAGTCCAAAAACGAGATCATCGACATCATCTGCGAGCACATCCAGTACGCCCGCGAAAAATTCGAAATCGTCGCCTTCGGGGCCGAAGATGCCAGCCGCACCGAACTTTCCTATCTGGTGGAGGTCTACACCAACGCCATCGATGCTGGCGCGACCTCGGTGGGCTACCCGGACACTTTAGGCATCATGACCCCCGAAAAGGTCCGCTACACCCTCGACTACCTGCGCGACAACGTGCACAACAACGAAAAAGCCCTGCACGCCGTGCATTTTCATAACGACTACGGACTGGGCACGGCCAACGCCCTGGCGGCGATCACCTCGGGCGTGGACGTCGTTCAGGGCACCATCAACGGTCTTGGCGAGCGCGCCGGCAACACGGCCATTGAAGAAGTGGTCATGGCGATCGTCATGAACGAGTCGCAGTACAAGAAGAAGGTCTTTGTGGACACCACCAAGCTCGTTCCCACGAGCCGCCTGGTGGCCGAGCTCACGGGCATCCCCGTAACCAAGAACAAACCCGTGGTGGGCGAGACCATCTTCCAGACCGCGGCCGGGATTCACCAGGACGGGTTGATGAAACACCCCGAGACTTACCTGCCGTTCATGCCGGAAAAAGTCGGTGGCGAGGAAATAGAAATCATCATGGGCAAACACAGCGGACAGGCGGCCTTTGATGCACGCCTCCGAAAACTCGGGTTCGAGCTCGACAAGGAGGAGCTGGCCCAGCTCATAAGCCAGGTGGTCGACGCACCCAAGGCGGCATGGGAAGATCCTGACAAGCTTCTGCTGGAAACCGTGGCGGCCATCCGCTCCTAAAACGCCTGATACAAACCCGGTGATCTTGGCGCCCGTCTGGTGATGGTGGACGCAAATCGCAACCCGGCACATGACCGGAACAGCCAAAGGAATACCAAACGATGGAATCGAAAGACACGCCCCTCCAAGAGCGCACGCTTACCCTGGCGGACGGCACCCCCGGCCGCTATTTCGTCTACGCCCCCGAAGCAAAAAGCTTCGCGCGCGTCCTGGTCTACATCCATGGGCTAATCAGTGATGAACATTGGTTCCGGCTCCCCGCAAACCTTCCCCCGGGTACAGCAATCCTTTTCCTGCCGCGTCAGCCGCGCACCCATGTCGAACGTTTCGAACAATGGAGCGAAAACTACCAGGCCTGCCTGGAGGATTTCAAAGCCCACTACCAGGCGGACTGGTACCACCTGCTGGCGCAATGCTTCGGTGTTCAGCCGGGTCTGCACTGGGCCACGATTCGCCCCCGGAACTTCGACACCCTCACCATCGTCGGGCCGCCCCGACTGCCGCGGAGCACCTACGATGTCAAGACCAAGGCCCGGATATTTCTGGGCCCTAAAAAAGAGGACCAGAAGGCCATGCTCGAGCCGGAGCACTACGGCCGCCTGGCGAGCCTGATCCGCTTCATCAACGAGAATCCCACAACCACCTACGACTTCTCCAATCAGTTCTGGAAAGAAACCAACAGACTGCGCAACTGGCTCGAGAATTCGATGGTCTGCTATCCGGCACCGACCCACTGCATTTATTTTGCCGCCGACGAGGTCAGCCAAACCGTGGAAATGGCCATCGACGGCGATGTCAAGGAACTCCCGGCACGCACCAGTTTCCTCTACGGATTTCACTTTGCCGAGTTGCTGCCCAACCGCAACATCTTCTGGGAACGGACCTTCGAGTTCATCCTGGCCAACGAAAAGAAGATCGAAATCGACGGACCGATCAAGACGATTCTGGTCACCGGTGCCTCAGGCTTCCTGGGTGGTCATCTGGTGCGCCGCCTGCACCAGGAAGGTTATCGCGTGACAGCCTTCGTGCGCAACGTGGATAAGACGCGCGAAATGTTTGCGGACCTGGGTGATGAGATCGACTACCGTCAGGGCAGCCTCGACGACCTCCAATCGATGGAAGACGGCCTGGCGGGCATCGACGCGGTAGTGCACAGCGCCGGATTTGTCAGCGACTGGGCGGCCTACGAGGACTTCCGCGCGATCAACGTGGATGGCACGAAATACCTGCTGCTGGCCGCCCACGAGCAGGGCGTCAAGCATTTCATCCACACCAGCAGCCTGGGGGTCTTCGGCGATACGGATCAGGACCAGATCGACGAGAACAACACCTACGTGCTCTCGTCCGACGCCTACAGCAACTCCAAGATCT
>JASJED010000343.1 GCA_030065585.1 Desulfobacterales bacterium
CAACGGTTGACGAGATGGGGTTCGCGAATCAGAGGGCGGCTTAGGGATACGTAATCAGTAATACCTTCTTTGACCAGGCTCTCTGCGGTCTCAAAAGAACGGATACCGCCAACCAATATCAGGGGAACGTTTATTTTCTGTTTATATTGCTTGGCAGCTTCGCGATAAAAAACTTCCTTTTCCGGTGAATCGAATTTACCGGCACGCACGGGTATGAATTTTCCTGAATATGACGGGTTGCCACCACTCATTTCAATGGCATCGATCCCGGCATTTTCAAGCAGTAAAGCCGTTTCAATCATGTCTTGAGGGCTGAATCCGCCTTCGACAAAATCATCAGCGTTCATTTTGACCAGCACGGGATACGTTTCACCGACCACCTTGCGGATTGCTTTTAGGATGTCTAAAACGATTCGCGCCCGATTTTCTATCGTGCCGCCGTACTCATCTGTTCTTTTATTGTAGAAGGGCGAAAGGAACTGACTGAGTAAATAGCCATGGGCAGCATGAATTTGAACGCCGTCAAATCCTGCGCGTTTAGCGCGCTCGGCACCTTCGGCAAAGGCTTGAATAAGTTTGGCAATTTCTTCTTTGCTTATCTCTCGGCACAGAGGTCCTTCTTCAGATTCCTTGACCGAAGGTCCAAGCGCTTCCTGTCCGGTAAGCTTGGTGACGGCATGCGCACCGGCATGGGCAAGTTGCATGACAATTTTACTTTCAAATTCATGAACCGCATTGGTCATTTGCGACAAACCGTCGAGGAGTTTATCGTCATAGACGCCCATTTGCCAGGGACCAGCCTGACCTTCCGGGCTGACAAAGGCATGTCCTGTGATAATCATTCCGACATCACCTCTGGCCAATTCAACCATTGTTTCAATCAATTGCGAGGTGCAGGAACCATCATCAGAGGCCATTCCTTCCCATGTGGCCGAACGGACAAAACGGTTGGATAATGACATGGATTTAATGGTTGTGTTTTCAAAAAGTTGTGACATGAGCTATCCTCCTAAAGAAAATGTAAAACGGTCTATTTACTTTTGTGGACGGCAAGCAGATTCGAAAGATAATTGCCCATCCCCCCGCAGTCATTTTGCGCCCACCCCCCATCTACCGGTAATATTGCACCGGTGATATAGCTGGCCAATTCTGCGCATATCCACCCGTGGCCAACACAACCACTTTGGCATGAAGCGTATAAAAACGGCCATCGGAAGTGATGCCGGTTGCGCCCCTGACGCGATTGTCATCGGCGAATAGCCGGGTCACATAGACTTGCTTCGCGAAAGGTACACCAGCCTGCTTGGCACGATGCTTGAGGGGAATGACGAGATCACTGCCACGCCAATTTTCCCCATAAACGTGTCGTGCGTATCGATGGCCGGGGGTTTGAATCACCCGGAGTTTTTTCGCCTGCATGCCGAAATGAACGCCGCATTCTTTCAAGAATTGGACCTCGGCGTGTGAACGTTCAGTGACTCTGGCCACCAGTGATTGATCGTTAAGAAACCGACCCCCTTTTACCGTGTCAGCCATGTGCGTGCGTGCATTATCATCCGGCGGTCCCCAGCCGGTTGAAGCAATCACGGCCTTGGAGATATACGTATTGGAGGTGGATCCCACTTTCACCTTGGAGACAAGAAGGACATCGGTATCGCATGCTTTGGCCGTGATGGCTGCTCTTAGGCCCGCGCCCCCACCGCCAATGACCAACACATCGCAATCCAGTTTCTCTTCACGCCAGACCGGCATGGTAGATTTTCCTCGCTGCCCAGGGCCTTACAGCCCATAAAAGCCATAAGAATAATTCCCAATATAGCATGGACTAGATGAAGCGCTTGATAATTGAATCAACGATATGGTCAGCATTGTCTGTAGTAGCCCCGAGTTCCGCGCACATCTGTTTGGCATAGCGAACCTTGATGGGATCGTCGAGATCAGCCAATTTTGATATCCGGTGCGTACGTCTGCCGATGGAAAAGATCATCTGCAGCTCCGAACTCAGCTGCAAAAAGCGGCGAACCGTGGAGATCATTCTTTCTTTATCCCGGGGAAGTTTGCCATCCACTTCCGAAAAAAGATTCAACACGTGATCACTTTTTACGGTGCTTTCGATACCATTGAGGCTTTCCAGAAACAACAGCAGTTCCTCAGCGGTCTCCACTTCACCCATCTTAACAAATTCACCGGATTGATATTGTTTGGCAAGGGCAGTGCCCTCCGGCAGCGCCAAAGTGCGCAATCGAATGAAATCCGGATTGATCTGATTCAAGGCATCCGCCGTCTCCAGCGCATTTTCACGCGAAAGATCACGCCCGCCCAATCCCGGCATGTAATATTCAGACAGCTCCATACCGGCCCGCTTGACCTTCTGGCCGGCCAGGATCTGCGTTGCCTTGTCCGTGCCTTTGTTGACCTTCTTCAAAACAGTATCCGATCCGGACTCCATGCCGATGTGAATCCGGTTTAATCCGCCTTCGGCAAATCGACGAAGATCATCGTCGCTGATTCTGGCGATGGTGTGGGAACGGGCATAGGAGGTAATGCGCTCCACATCGGGAAAGGCCTGTTGGAGATGCTTCAAAATGCTTACGAGGTCGTCCGGTTTGATGATCAGACTGTTCCCGTCCTGGAGAAAAATGGATTTCATCCCGCTGGCCACGAAATTGCGGGCGGCATACAATGCGATTCCATCATGGCCCTCCGTGCTTGAGGACGGGCTGGTATGGCCCCATCGAGCCGCCCGCCCGTCTTGCTTTTGTGCATTCAAAATGGATTCGACATAAGCATGGACCTGGTCGATATCCTTAAGCACGTGTTCCACCGGTCGCAGACTGAATTTGGTTCCCTTGTAAACGGGACAGAAGGTACACCGGTTCCATGGACAGTTGCGGGTAATGCGTATCAACAGGCTTCCGGCTTCACTGGGTGGGCGAATCGGTCCCTGTTCAAAGCCTTGGTAGGGTTCAATCCTCTTCATTCGTATCCTCCAGTGTTTGCCTGATGGCCGCAAATGTCCCGTGGAGATCATTCTCCGGATAGGGGACGGTGCCGTAATGGGGTGAAAGCGATTCTTGGTGAAACATGTCCGGCAGGCGGTCATCTTGGTCTGTCAGGCCCGCGCGGCGGTTGAAGCCGATCTCCGCCGTCAAAATGCTTGTGCCCAGCTGCCGCCACGCCTGGGCGTCGAACGGCTTCCCCAGCATTGCACTGACCGCCTGAAACAGATTGTCCATGCCACCGGACTGCGCAAACATGCACAATCCCATGCTGTCAATGGCCGCCATGTGGATTTGCGAAGACCGTGACACCTCGACCAGCCTTTCGGTGGATCCGGTGGCGCCGCCCACGAATCCGGCCGTATGGTCGCCCCCCATGGGAGAAGTGGCGTAGGTTACCCCCATCCCCGGCATGGCCCGCGGATCGTACCCGGCGATGCTCTGCCCCTTTATCGTGGGCACCCTGGAATGATTCAGATGTTGACCCACGGCTTCAGGCCCATGGCCGATAAGCCGTCCCATTGGTGTGCCTTGGGCCACCGAACCAACCATATCGATGGCCGCCTGGGCATCACCAAAACGGATGACCCCGGCATCCATGGCGACGGCCAGCGCCACCCCCGTATTCATGGTATCCAACCCGATATCGTCACAGAGAAAGTCCAGCCGGGCGATGGCATCGAGGTCGTCGATGCCGGTCATGGCCCCCATCGACCAGAGCGTTTCATATTCCAAGGCGGCGGTGATGGGTTTGCCGGAGGCATCCACATACACATTGGAACAGTTTATGATGCATTGGCTGCACCCCTTGTGGGTTGTTTGACCACCGCGTTGCCGGATCGTGTCGGCAACGGCATCACCGTTTATGCGGTCCGCGCCTTCGAAGCTTCCCTGCCTGGCGTTGCGTGTCGGCAGGGCGCCGGAGGCGTCCGTGTTGGCCAGAATGCTTGCCGTCCCATATTCAGGAAGAACGCGGCCACTCCATCCATTGCGCTTGATGGCCGCAGCAAAGTGCTTGGATGCCTCCAGGAACCCTTCAGCATCAGCGATCGGACGCACCACCTTGCCCTGCTTGGAAACGATTAGGGCTTTCAATCCTTTGGCCCCCATCACGGCGCCCAACCCGCCCCTTGCCGCTGCCCGGCTGGGAATACCGTCCGGGGACGTTGTTTGGATGGACGCGCTGGTGAGCTGCATTTCGCCGGCCGGGCCAATCGATGAGATGGCATTTTTTGGGCCATATTCTTTCAGCAACCGGTCCGCCATCGCGTAGTTGCCCATTCGGCGGCAATCCGTCGCATCCACCAGCAACGCGCTGCCCTCACGGTCGATGACCAGATGGTAGAATGCACCCTCAGGCGCTTGGCCCGCGATAATAATGGCGCGGATGCCGAGCCGGGCGAGCGCACGGGCCATGGCACCGCCGACATTGCTCTCTTTGATGCCGCCGGTAAGCGGGCTTTTGGCACCGATCGACAGTCGTGCGGTATTGACCAGTGGCGTTCCACTAAGAAAGCCGGGAGCGAAGATCAACAGGTTATCTTCTCCCAGGGGATCACAGTCCGCCGGCACCCAGTCGTTGATCATGATGGATGTCAGCCCACGCCCGCCCAAACCGATATAGCGTTCGGGAATCTGTTCCTCGGCGATCAAACCGGAAGTCAGGTTAACGCGTAGAAATTTCATTGTTTATCAGCTCACCTTTTTCATTGGCCAATTGCTGGAGATTCGCCCGGGCGGTGTTCTTCCAATCGAACACAGTGCCCCCGACGTCGAAAAACAATCCCTTTACGTTTTCCATTTTGTCCCCCGAGTGATTTTCCTCCCGCAAAGCAGGAAGCGTCAGGTTGCCCCCAAAGGGGGGCTCGCTCGATTTGCTGGGGGTTCATGTTTTTCCCTTTGTAGGCATCGGCGCGGTGGGCGGAATCAGCGCGCGGACCTGTTTTTTGTCGGTCTCATATTCACAGCGGATCATCACACGGCTTCCAACTGGTGTCGAAAGTAGGCGACGTTTGTAATCAGGCCGGGAATAAGCCATTGGAATAGCCGGCACACCTGGATGATTTCATCCAAGCTGGCATCCGCTTTCGCTGCTTGTCGTAATGCTTTTGATGACAGGTCGCCTGGATTGGGCAACTCTTCAGCGGCAAGCTTTGCCGCCCGGTCATGGCACGTCCGGGTGATCTCTTCATGCAGCGATGTGCCGACTTTATCCCGGAGGTCGTTCCAAGCGAGAGCGAAGTAGCTTGGCCATCGGGCAAACGCCCGGTAGTCGGTG
>JASJED010000344.1 GCA_030065585.1 Desulfobacterales bacterium
CAGCATCAATTTTAAAAGGATTCGGTGCATCGTGAACCGGCTCAAAATGCTCACATACTACGTGTATGCTCCGCTTTCTCGCCAATTCACGCCTTGCCAGGAACCCTAATCTTTATTTTGAGATAGGTTCTAGATCGGGCGTAAATAGGCGCAAGCACCATTTGGCGGGCGATGATAAACCAGAAACCACGGCCCAATGACAATCGACACGCAAACCACAAGCCAGGAAGCAGAATCGATGGACACTTCTAAATCAGATAAAGCACTGAATACTTTTATTGCGGAGTGGCAAGCATCCCCTGAGAGGAACAGGGACGTATTTATTCGTCTGCGGGACGCGTTAACCTCAAAAAACGAGGTCACCCTCGATTTCGTGCCGCGCCCCGGCGTTACCTATTCGTTGCGCGCCGTGCACGCCAATCAAAAGAGCCGGGAACTCTTTGTGATGGTCGATGTCATCGAGGACGATCCCCGGTGGCTTTCGGTCTGTTTCTACGGCGACATGATTGCGGATCCGGAGGAACAGGGCGACTTCGTGCCCGAGGGACTGCTTGGCGAGGATGCCGTCTGTTTTGATATCGAAACGTGGGATGAAACGATTATCCGGTATGTTGAGGCCCGCATCCAGGAGGCCTGTGATACTGCGGCGAAGCATTAGCGCAGCTCTTAGATAATGCGGGCGGGTAGGAATTTCGCCCGCCCCAGACGAAGTTCATAAACACCGGGAAGGATTCAAGCCCCGCGCCGCAGCCGTTTGATGCCGATTGTGGACTCCAGGCCGTCTTTCACCAATCGGGTCCACCGATGTCGGCGACCGTGCATCTTTTGCAGAAAATATTCACACTCATCGCAGAAGTTCGTACCCCTTCCGTCGATAATGGCCCGTATATAGCCAATGTATCCGAACTTGTTATACTCCCCCCGGCTCATGGGGCAAAGGGTGCCATCCTGAGCGGTCTGGTAGGCGGCATGATCGGTCAGCCCCAGATTGTGACCGACCTCGTGAAGGGATACTTTCAGCGTTCGGTCGAGAAACAACTTGTAGGCTTTGTTGGAATCGATGCGATCGGTGCACAGCTTTTTAGTGGATACCACCGCCACGTCATTGTGCGGATTCTTGCCGCCAAAAATGCAATTGTAAAACGCATCCGCGTCCTTGGTCTTTAGATCCGCGTCGGTGATGCCCAATACATGCCCTCCGTATTCCTGATCAAGGATCTTGGTCAGAAAATACGCATCGATGCTATCAACAACCGGTGCTTTATGGCGCGTCAGTTGGAACTCTTGGATCGTGCCTCTAAAAGCGTCCAGAATCTGGTTGCCGATGACCTTGAGACTGCTGTAGGTGATGTCACTGCCGGCCCGAACAATATGGAGCTTGGAAGTGTTGCCCAGCATTTTCAGCCTCCTGTGATAGCGGGTTGGGCCAGGCCTCTCTGACAGCGCCTAACGATTTGAACGGATGGCAGCGTGCCGTCGCCTGAATTCTTACGCTGGCGCCCAGTTCCCGCTTTTGTGCCTTTCCAATTTGCCGGTCATATGCGCTTCCCAACGGTTTTGCTCGCGCTTTAATATAAAAATAACCACTGATTCCCGTTTGGTAGACACGATTTGTGTCGGCAGCGCTAGCGTTGACGGCCTCGTAAAAAGTCCGATATTACGCTCTAATTCAACCACTATGGCAGCGAGAAGGCAATGGCAACTCAACGCAAGGCGACCCTATCTTCAGGCAAACCAACCGCTGTCGGAGGGGATCAGCTGGCCCGAACGATTCTCAATTCCCTTTCGGCCCATGTGGCTATCCTGGACGAAAACGGCTTTATCCTCGAAACCAACCGGGCCTGGATGAAGTTTGCCGAAGCCAACCAGATTCGGATGCGGCCGGACACCCTCAAGGTCAACTATCTGGATATCTGCGACAGTGCCGATGGGTATTCCGCGGATGAATCCGCCTCCGTGGCCCAAGGGATTCGTAATGTCATTGCGGGTCGTATGGAAGAATTTGTCATGGATTATCCCTGCCACTCTCCGGATGAAAAGCGTTGGTTCTATATGCGGGTGACCCGGGCGGCAGGCCCCAGTCCGCAGTGTATCGTGGTCAGCCATGAAAACATCACGGCCCTCAAATTGGCGGAGGAACGACTGCGGGAGAGTGAAAAAGCCCTTTGGCAGGAAAAGCAGAAACTGGAGGAAGCCAACACGGCCCTTAAGGTACTGCTGCGGCAGCGCGAAGCAGATCAGCGGCGACTGGAGGCCGATGTTCTCGACAACGTACGGCGGATGGTGGTTCCCTTGCTGGAACGTCTGGGGCGACTGCCGCTTCCAACTCGCGCCAAAACAATGCTGGCCAGTCTGGAAAAGCGGCTTGACGAATTGACCCAGCCGTTTTTGAGACGACTGTCCGCCGCCGAAAGCGTGCTCACCCCTCAGGAAATCGAAGTGGCCGCATTGATCCGGGAGGGCCGCAGCAGCAAGGAGGTTGCGGCGCTCATGAATCTTTCGCTGACCACCATCAACTTCCACCGCCGCAACCTGCGTCGTAAATTGAACCTGCGCAACTCCCGCATCAATTTGCGCACCTACCTCGTCAGTCTGACAGAATGACGGTTTTTTGCCGTCAGTTGCCCGTCAGTCTTCCGGACTTGCCGATCCGGACGGTTTGGTCCAACTTTATCCAAATTAATTAACCATTTTTTAGGGACCAACGAAGGAGGTGCTTATCATGCTATGCAGCCTTGCCACCAAAGTGACCGATGAGGCCGTCGCCACGATCAACACCCTGGAAAAAGATTTGGGGAAAACACTCCTAGCCTTTCAGTGCCACAATCTGAAACCTTCCGAGCTTAGCGAAGACGAATTGGAGCGGATCCGGAAGGTCGAATCGGAGTTGGGCGTTTCCCTCGTGGCCGTGGATGCCTGAATCCAATCTGAAACCGGGCCCCAGCGTTTGCTCGAACGTTCGGGGCCCTGACGCCATCCTACCCTTCAAAAATATCCCACATTTTGTATTGACAATATAGTTAACCACAATATAGAGTATTTCCCTCGCTTGGTGTGCTTCATGAAAAGCACGGTAACAGGGAACCCGGTGCGAATCCGGGACTGTCCCGCAGCGGTAATTGGAAACGAACACTGCCATCAAGCACTGACCCTGGGAAGGGTTGGGAAGCGGCGGTTAGTAGGCGGCATTATTCGTCCACGAGTCCGAAAACCTGCCAGGCCGAATCAACCGTCTTGCTTGCGCAAGCGATCCTTCGAGGAAAGGTGAAGCCATGTCACACAATCCTGCCGCTGTGGTGCCCCTGGCGCCCACCGTCAACTTTCAGCAGATCCGCAAACGCAACGGCGACGTCGTTCCCTTTGCCGCCAAGAAGATCATCGATGCGATGATGAACGCCGCCCGGGTCACCGATGAATTCGAGCGCGCGGAAGCCCGCCGGTTGACCATCCGTGTGCTGAGTCTGGCCCAGGCCGTTATCGAACACCCGATTCCCGAAGTGGAAGAAATCCAGGATCTGGTCGAGGACGTGCTGCTCGCTTCGGCCCATAAAAAAACGGCCAAAGCCTACATCCTCTACCGGGAGCAGCATGCCCTCATCCGCAAGATGACCCGTGAGGCCGATGTCAAAATCATCGACCAGTACCTGGGACATCTGGACTGGAAGATCGAAGAAAATTCCAACATGGGCTATTCCCTCCAGGGACTCAACCATTACATTTCCGGTGAAATCAGCAAAACCTACTGGCTCAACGCTATCTATCCAAAGGAGGTCCGGGAGGCCCACGAAGCGGGCGACCTGCATCTCCACGACCTGAGCTTGCTTTCCACCTACTGTGTCGGCTGGGACCTCCAGGATCTTCTGCGGCAAGGGTTCTGCGGGGTCAAGGGTAAAGCGGTTTCACGGCCGGCTAGGCATTTCCGGGCCGCTCTGGGCCAGATCGTCAATTTCTTCTATACCCTGCAAGGGGAGGCGGCCGGGGCCCAGGCGTTCTCCAGTTTCGACACCTTGCTGGCCCCATTCGTGCGCTATGACCGGCTTGATGCCGTGGAGGTCAAGCAGGCCATTCAGGAATTCGTCTTCAATTTGAATGTCCCCACCCGGGTGGGTTTTCAAACGCCCTTCACCAACCTCACCATGGATCTGCAGCCGCCGGCCACGCTCGCCGATCAATCGGTCATCATCGGCGGCCGACCGCAGCCGGAAACCTATGGCCAGTTCCAGCAAGAGATGACCATGATCAACCAGGCCTTCCTCGAGGTGATGACCGAGGGTGACGCCCAGAGCCGCGTATTTACCTTTCCGATTCCCACTTACAATATCGGTCCGGATTTCGCGTGGGATAATCCGGAAATGGATGTCCTCTGGCAGGCGACGGCCAAATACGGCATTCCCTATTTTGCCAATTTCGTCAACTCCGACCTGTCGCCGGAGGACGCCCGATCGATGTGCTGCCGCCTGCGTCTAGACACCCGGGAACTGGGCAAACGCGGGGGCGGTTTGTTCGGTGCCAACCCCCTGACCGGCAGCATCGGCGTCGTTACCCTCAACCTGGCGGCCCTGGGTTGTCGTTCCGATTCGGAAAAGGACTTCTTCGACCGCCTCGATCGCCTCATGGACATTGCCAAGACGAGCCTTGAGATCAAACGCAAGGTGCTCGAAAATCTGACGGAAAAAGGTCTCTATCCCTACACCCGCTATTATCTGCGCCAGGTTCGCGAACGCTTCAACTGCTACTGGAACAATCATTTTTCGACCATCGGGATCATCGGCGGCAACGAAGCCTGCCTGAATTTATTTGGCCAGGATATCGGCTCGGAAGAGGGGCGCCGCTTTGCTACCCGCATCCTCGATCACATGCGGGAGCGCTTGCAAGACTACCAGCAGGCGACGGGCCATTTCTACAACCTGGAGGCCACACCGGCCGAAGGCACGGGCTACCGACTGGCGCGTCTGGACCACAAGCGTTTCCCCCAGATGCGAACGGCGCTCAAGGACGAGGTCGATCAGACACCCTTGTACACCAACTCCACCCAGCTGCCGGTCCATTACAGCGACGATATTTTTGAGGAACTCGACCGCCAAGATCCCCTGCAGACGCGTTATACCGGCGGTACCGTTTTTCACGCGTTTTTAGGCGAAGCAGTTCCCGACCCTTGCGCCGTGAGGGATTTTATCCGGACGGTGTTTCAGCGCTACCATTTGCCCTATTTGACCTTGTCGCCGACGTTTTCCATCTGCGACCATCACGGGTACCTTCGCGGGGAGGCGGCCGC
>JASJED010000075.1 GCA_030065585.1 Desulfobacterales bacterium
CTGACCCCCGGCTTCGTGTCGGTCGCCTACGGCGACCTGGACGCGGTGGAAGCGGCCGTCAATCCCAATACCTGCGGCATTCTGGTGGAGCCCATGCAGGGGGAAGGCGGCATGCGGGTGCCGCCGCCCGGTTTTCTCAAGGGATTACGCGACATCGCCGACCGGCACGACCTGCTGCTCCTCTTTGATGAAATTCAGGTCGGCCTGGGGCGCAGCGGACGCAGGTTCTGTTTCGAGCACGAGGGCGTCGTCCCTGACGGCTTGGTGCTGGGCAAGGCGCTCTCCGGCGGCCTGGTGCCCCTTTCGGCCTTCGTGACCCACGCCGAGCTGATGGACATGGCCTTTACGAAAGGCTCCGACGGCTCCACTTTCGGCGGCTATCCCCTGGCCTGTGTGGCCGGTGTGGCCGCCCTGGAGGTCTTCGAGGAAGAAGCGCTGGACCGGTCGGCCGAACGCCAGGGAATCAAACTGCGGCGGGCTATCGACGAGATCGCCGCCCACTCGCCCCATGTCGCGGAAGTGCGTGGACGGGGCCTGTTCATCGGCATCGAGGTCGAAAACCGTCAGGCCATGGCCTTCTGCCGCTGGCTGGTGGATCTGGGGCTGATCATCAATGACAGCCGCGGGCACACCATCCGGGTGTCGCCGCCTCTGAACATCACGGATACCGAGATCGATTATTTGGTGGCACGCTTGAAGAAAGTGCTTTTAAGCCGTGTCCATCCATAAAGGGCATCCTGCGGCCCGCAGCGGCGTTCGCGTTTTTCTGAAATCGTCGCGAAAGTGTTGGATCGGCAGCCGCGTGGCCGATGGTCGGCAGCCCGCGATGACGATGGGAAGGTATGGCATCAATCGGGTGTGTGTTACCAATCCCTGTGGAGGTGCGCCATGAACGGATGGATGGGTAAAATCCTGCGGGTTGATCTGACCCGGGGCGAAATGCGTGAAATGCCCCTCGATCGGGATGTGGCCAAAGACTATATCGGCGGCCGCGGGCTGGGGATCTATTTTTTAAACCGCGAGCTTGATCCGGACTGCGAGCCCCTCGCGCCGGACAATCTGCTGGTGATGGCCACCGGTCCCCTGACCGGGACCGGTGCGCCCACCGGCGCCCGCTACATGATCATGACCAAGTCCCCCCTGACCGGGGCGATCACCTGTTCCAACGCCGGCGGACGCTTTCCCACCGAGCTGAAACGCGCCGGTTTCGACGGCCTGATCTTTGCCGGCCAAGCCAAGCGCCCCGTCTACCTGTGGATCGACAACGGCCAAGCCGAGCTGCGCGACGCCGCCCACCTCTGGGGCCGGAGCACCCACAGCGCGACGGATATGCTGCGGGAAGAAACCGACCCCCGGGCCCGGGTGGCCTGTATCGGTCCGGCCGGCGAGCGCCTGGTGCGTTTTGCCGCGGTCATGAACGACAAGGACCGTGCCGCCGGCCGCTCAGGGGTCGGTGCCGTGATGGGCAGTAAAAACCTGAAAGCGGTGGCGGTGCGCGGCCGGGGACAGATATCCCTGGCGAACCCCGAACGGTTCAAGACCTTCAATCAGGAAATTCTGGGACGCTTCAAAGCGGCCAACAAAAAAACGCCCCTGGGACTCACCGTCAACGGCACGGCCGGGGTCGTCATCACCACCCAGCATCTCGGGGTGTTGCCCACCCGCAACTGGCAGCAAGGAACCTTTGAAGGCTGGGAGCAGATCCACGGCGAAACCCTGACAGCCAAATACCTCGTGCGCAACAAGGCCTGCTACGCCTGTCCCATCGGCTGCGGGCGCATTACCCGGGTGGAAGACGACGTTTTCGGCGGAGAAGGGGAGGGTCCCGAATACGAAACGATCTACGCCATGGGCGCCAATTGCATGATCGACAACCTGCCGGCGATCATCAAGGCCAACTATATCTGCAACGAGCTGGGCCTGGACACGATCACCATGGGGGCCACGATCGCCTGCGCCATGGAACTGGTGGAGCGGGGATACCTGCGGGAAGACATCGTCGGGCGGCCGCTTTCCTGGGGGGATGCCGCCGCGCTGGTGGAACTAACCCGTCAAACGGGGTATCGCGAGGGCTTCGGCGACCGTTTGGCCGAGGGCAGCTACCGGTTGGCGGAAAGCTGCGGTCATCCGGAGCTGGCCATGGTTTCCAAGAAACAGGAATTTCCCGGATACGAGCCCCGCGGGGCCCAGGCCATGGGGTTGGCCTACGCCACCTCGCCCATCGGCGGGTCCCATATGCGCGGCGATCCGGCCTATTTCGAACTCTTCGGGATTCCGGAACGGGTGGACCCCCTTCAGTGGCAGGGCAAGGCCCGGATCACCAAGGACTTCCAGGACCTCTCGGCGATCATCGATGCGGCCGGCCTGTGCATCTTCTTTGCCGTCCGCAACCTGGCCGGCAAACAGCTCGACGTACCGCCCATTGGAATCCTCGAATATCTGAACGCGGCCACCGGGGCGGACTATGCCCTCGAAGAACTGATCCAGGCCGGGGAGCGGATCATCACGGCCGAGCGCCGGTTTTTAACCCGGGCCGGTTTCTCACGCCGGGACGACACACTGCCCGAACGCCTCACCACGGAGCCGCTGCCCGACGGACCGGCCAAGGGCATGGTTTGCCACCTGGAGGCGATGCTCGACGAGTACTACCGTGAGCAGAACTGGAGCGCGGACGGGATACCCACCGCCGAGCGGCTGGCGCAGCTGGGGTTGGCCGGGGAGAAGGATGCTTGATCGTCAGGGTGAAGTGCTTTGCGGGCCTGCGGCGCTACGCGCCCGCGGGCCGCAGCGATTTCAAGGTTGAACTCGCCGCCGACGCCCGGGTGGGGCAATTGCTCGACCAGATGGGCGTTCCTACCGATGATCGGACGTTCGTCGCCGTGAACGGTGTGCGCGCCGGGCGGGACCAACCCCTGTCCGATGGCGACCTTGTCGTTCTCTTCACCCTCATGGAGGGTGGGTAGATGATGCGCGCTTCCCAAAAACCCATCGCCACCTGTACCTCCGCGACATGTGATCGCTGTGCGGTCGGCCAAGACCTGCACTGCCATTTTACGCCGCGTGATCTGATCCATTTACCTGTGCGCGCAGTGCATGAATTTCGCACGCCCCTTGAACACGGTTGCCAGCGAGGTCCGCCAGGCGTTTTTCAAGTGCAATCCCGAAGTCGCCCAAGCCTGGGGTGTCGATACCTTGGACCGGGCGCCATGATTCCGACGGGCGTTTGCGGGCCTTCTACCCGTATTCCGGTTTAAATTCCAATCCATCCGAAAATTCCCCGTATCGTGCGGCAAGCCGTCGAATCAATATTTCATTTTCGGGCCAATCTGGTATAGATAACCGCGCGCTTGAAATGTTTCATGGCAGTTGTGTCGTGTTCGATTGGCGCTTGAGGTTTTTTAAGCAACCCATCAAGGAGCGAAAAGGGTTTGAAGCTTTATGGACACACGGCCATTGCAGGCCTTCCAGAACGGAGGGGCCGTCCATCGCTTTGGCACTAGCCTGCTGGCCTGGGCGCGCCGTGATTTTATCTGGGGGCTTATGATCGTTCCCCTTTTGCTGGTGCTGCTGATATATTGGCTATCCGAGGCCAATTTCCAGGGATGGCAAGACAGCGACGTTTTCAAGCCCTTGATGGAAATCCTCCACCCGGGGCTGCTTTCCGGATTTTTGGTCGTGTCCCTGGTGCGTCTGTTGATAAGTCGGGACCGAACCTTTGCTTTCTTAGCGGTATTGGCCGCCTTTGTGCTGGGGCGTGAAATCATGGGCCAGGGTTCGTCTTTTATTCTGTTTGCCGGCCTGATCCTCCTCTTTGCCTACGGGAACAAGCACCCGGACCGCATCGCCTCACTGCTGGGCTCAAGATGGGCCACCAGTTTTCTGGCCATGTGCTTTGTCTGCTATCTGACCTCGCAACTGCTCGATCGGGGGGTCGTCAAACGAATCGGCTGGTTGATTTTCTGGGATACTTCCTGGCAGCCGCCGCATGCGTCCAACCTCGAAGAGGCGCTTGAATCCCTGGGGGGCCTTTTTCTGCTGCTGATGGCTTTGGCCATCCCCCGGCTGCCGAGGCGGTTGGTTGCATAAAGATGCCGTACGTTTATGGGGATTGCCGGCGGACCTTTGGGCCGTCATCGCGAAACCACCAACTTAAGAATGTTTAACCATGCCAAACCCGATGAACGCTATTTCCAAATCCAATCCCGAACCGATTAGTGCCAAGGAACTCCGCCGGATTCTATCCTCCCACGCAACTTTCGCGAACCTCTCGGATAAGGCTTTCGAGGGGCTAGCCGGCATCGCCGATCGTGTCTTTGTCCCGGGCGGGACATTGATCGCCAGATCGGGAGAAGCGATCGAAGATGCCTTCATCGTCGAATACGGGAGAACCCGCCTCCAGATAAATGAGACGTTTGCCATGAACGGCGGCCGCGGAGAATCCATCGGTATATTGTCAGTGCTGATGCAAAAACCCTTTGTGGGCGACTGCTTTGCCCTTCGTGATACCAAGCTGATACGTCTGCGGGGCTCGGATTTACTTCAGGTCCTGGCAGCCAATCCCGAGTTGATCGTAGCCCTTTCGCGATATGCCGATGACGCCATCAGGCGCTCCCTGGGCATGCGTTTTAGCCCATATCGCCCGCGTGCTTTTGCCGTGCTGCCCGTCCGTGAGGACCCCCGGATGCGGGAAGCGGCTGACAACCTGTTTCAGGCGCTCAAGGGAGTTGCCGGGCCGGGTTGCCTGATCGACAGTCGGCGCTTGCGTGACATTTGCGGCGGCGATGTTTCAGAATCCCACGCCTTCGAAAAGGCGCGTGACCGTCTCATCACCTGGTGTGAAGCAAGAGAGGCCGAGGGGCACTTCCTCATGTTCGTCTGCGACCCCGCGGAAACAAGCTGGACCCGCTGGTGTGCTAAACAAACCGATCAAATCGTCATTATCGCGGGAGCGGATGCGGTGGATCAGGTCGAGCGCATCAATCGCCAGTTCGCCGGCCGTTCGGTGGCCGGTTTGGCGGTCAAGGTGGACTTAGTTCTGGTTCAGAATGCGGACAATAAGGTGCCGCGGGGAACAGGCGCCTGGTTGGCGCTTGAGTGTCTGCAACGCCATCACCACGTGCGCCTGGGCAACACGGCGGACTTCCAGCGGGCGGCGCGCCGGATGAGCGAACGGGCCATCGGCGTGGTCCTCGGCGGCGGCGGGGCTCGTGGGATCGCTCACTTGGGCGTTCTTCAGGCGCTGGATGAGGCGGGGGTCCCCATCGATGCCATCAGCGGCACCAGTATGGGCGCGGTGATGGCCGCCTGTTATGCCAAGGGCTGGTCACCCAAGCAAATTCTCGATTTAGCCCGCAGGTTTATTTCTTCCTCGCGCGCACTGATGGATCTGGACTTTCCGATGGTCGCCTTTCTCCGCGGGCGCAAGCTTGATAACATCCTGAAGACCCTTTTCGGGACCATGGACATCATGGATCTCTGGTTACCGCACTATTGCATCTCGTCGAGCCTCAGCAAGGGGCAGATGAAGCTGCACGACCGTGGGCTGGCCTGGCTGAGCCTCCGCGCCAGCTGCTCCTATCCCGGCGTCTTTCCGCCCGTTCACGCCGATGGGCAGCTCCTCGTGGACGGGGGCATCGTGGACAACGTTCCCATGGAAATCATGGAAGCCCAGTGCAAGGGCGGCACGGTCATCGCGGTCGACGTGGGCGGTGGTGGGGCCGATGATCTCGCGTTTGGTGAACGCAAGGCCAGGTCCGGATGGAAATTGCTGCGCGATCGCTTGAGTCCGATGGCATCCCGCGAGCGCTTTGCCAATATTTTTCAGATCCTGGTCTGGTCGACCACGTTGAGCAGCAAAAAGACTTTGCAGCAGATCGTCGAGAATAATCGCGTCGATTTGTTTCTGGCACCGCCGTTACAGGGGTTTCAGGTGATCGGCTTCGATGCCCACGAAAAGCTGTTCGAGGTCGGCTATGAATACGCGCGCCAGCGGCTCGCCGTCTGGGAAGGTCTGCCACAGGCTCTCGGAAGGGAACCGTGAACGGTTGAAGGGGCCGGACCGCAGCGGTTTTCAAACCCGACCCTTAGCCGGGCGGGGTTGCCGCGGGCTTTGAATCGGTTCTCTCGACCGCCGGGGCCATTGCCGGAGCCGCTGGGTGTTCGGCCGCCGACCGTGAGTTCATCACCACGGCCGTATTGACAGCGCGATGGGTTTGGATTATCCGTGTTTCAGGGGAATATAAAGCGATGCCGTTTCCGCGCCGCGAAACGGGGGTTTAACCATCGCGACCATAGCCTGGCATTTGCTTTGTTATTCATTCACGCGCGCATTCCTTTTCTTCAAACATGCCCACATAATCGGCCGTCATGAAGCCTCGTAAGATTCGGAGGGCGAGGACAATGACGGTCATTCGATGCAACCCTTCAACGGGTGGTCGATGCGTTGAAGATCTACTAACGAGGAGGCATAATGAAAAACTTGGCGATCAACTACGAAACGCTGATCAAGGTCACGCGGTCCCTTTCGAAATCCAAGGATCCGGAACAAATCATCCAGATGACGGTCGAGAGCATCCAGTCGGCGCTGGGCTTGAAGGGCTGCGCGTTGTTTCTCATCAATCCACAGACAAACGACTTGGAAGTCGCCGCTTCGGCCGGTCTAAGCGACGAATATCTGAACAAAGGTGCGGTGAGCGCACTGCGCTCCATCGCGGATTCGCTTCAGGACGGTCCCGTGGCGGTTTACGACGTCAGCGACGATCCCCGCATCCAGTACCCCGAAGCTGCTAAAAGCGAGGGCATCGCCTCAATCCTTTCAGTACCCATCATCGTCGGTGATGATGCCATCGGCGCCGTTCGCGCTTACACGGCCGAACCCTGGGAATTCACCCTGGACGATGTGAATTTCGTTCAAGCACTGGCCCAGATCGCCGGCGTGCTCATCGAGATGAGCCGCCTCCACAAGGGGCAGAGTGAATACATCGACGTTCTGGCCACGACCTGCGAGTCGCCAGCCCTCTAGATCGTTCTCACCACCACGAATGCAAGCAGAGAGGCCGATGCCTGGCATAGGGATTGGTCTCTTTGCTTGCTTTCCTTATCGACCGGATTGAATCCGCCAACCCCGTCGTCGCCGGCGCCTTCGGCAATCAATGGTCTCTTTGGTAAAACCCGTCCTAACCGAATCGATCGGGAGGTTTTTTTCTCTCGATCTGCATTATTATGATATTTATCATGACGATGCCGGCGCCATGCCCGCCCATTCCCCTGATTGTTGCTGTGGTTAAAAAGGGTAGCAAGCGGCATTGAAATTGCCGATAGGCCGCGCCTATCCGGACGATCACCGAGGGGTTTACCCCCGATGGCCCCCGCTGCTTGTTCTTTGTGGGAGGAATCCGACCATGTTTGTTCAGACCATTCAATACCGGGCGGCATCCCTGCGAATCGCCCTGATCTACGCGAGCCTCTCTGTCCTGTGGATCCTTTTCAGCGATCAAATCGTTCTGGCGCTGGTCAAGGATGCGGCGACCATCACCTGGATTCAGATGGGCAAGGGCTGGTTGTTTGTAGCGGCCACCGCCGTACTGATCTATTTGCTGCTTCAGCGTGAATTTGCGGCCTACCAGCGTGCCCGGGAAGAACTGGTCGCAAGTGAGGTCCGTTTTCGAACCCTGGTTGACCAGGCGGCCGATGCCATTTTTGTCTGTGACCTCGAAGGGAAGATCCTGGATGCCAATCGTCAGACGGGTGAAAGTCTTGGATGCCCACAGGGGGATTTGTTGGGACGCCGTTTGAGCGACATCGATGCGGATCTGGCTTCCACCGAAGATGTTCAGCAGTTTCTTAATTTGATCGTCTCCGGGGGGAACGCGACGCAGACGCGCCGCTTTAGGCGCTCCGACGACAAGACATTTCCGGTGGAACTGCGCATCGGCATCATCGAGGTGGGCCGCCGCCGCCTGATCCTGGGGCTGGCCCGGGATATTTCCGCGCGGCGCGCCGCCGAGGAAAAGCTCTCCAAGATGCAGGCCCTGCTGCAGGCCGCCATCGAACAGAGCCCGGCGGGGATCATCATCGCCGATGCCCCCGACGCCACGATCCGCTTGGCGAATTCCGCCGCCCTGGGCATCCGCGGTACCACCAAGATCCCGCTGACCAACATTCCCGTCGATCGGCATCCCGCCAACTGGCAGACCTATCATCCCGACGGCAGTCCTTACGCCCCGGAGGACCTTCCGCTGTCACAGGCCGTTCTGTTCGGCAAGACCACGCGCAACCAGGACGTCATCATCCGGCAGCCTGACGGACAGGAACGGTGGGTGCTGGGCAATGCCGCCCCGGTCCGCGACCAAGACGGCAAGGTGGTGGCCGGTGTGGTGGTCTTTCCCGACATCACCGAACGCAAGCAGGTCGAACAGACCCTGCAGAAATATGAACACATCGTATCGACCTCGCATGATCTCCTGGCCCTGGCCGACCGCCAGTATGTCTTCCAGGCGGTCAGCCAGTCGTATCTCGACTACTTCGGCCGCACCCGGGAAGAGGTTATCGGCCATACGGTTGCGGAGGTCATCGGCCCGGAGCACTTCGAACGCGTGGCCCGCCCCAAGGTCGACCGCTGCCTGGCGGGTGAGGAGATCCAGTACCAGACCTGGGTGACGCTGCCCGACAATCGCCGCAAGTACTTTGACATCCGCTATTACCCCCATTACGAAAAAGGCCGTAATCGGATTTCGGGCTATGTCATCTCCGGTCGTGATCTGACCGAGTACAAGACCATGGAAGACCAGTTGCGCCAATCCACCAAGATGGAAGCCATCGGCACGCTGGCCGGTGGCATCGCCCATGATTTCAATAATATTCTCTCGGCCATCATGGGGTATGCTGATTTGACGCTGGCACGGACCGAAGCGGATACGGAAATGCGCCCCTACGTGGAAAAAATCCGCCAGGCCGGCAAACGGGCCACCGATCTGGTCAAGCAGATTCTGACCTTTAGCCGCCAGGGTGAACAGGAACCCAAACCGCTGCAGATTCGGCTGATCATCAATGAAGCCCTCAAATTGCTACGGGCCTCGCTGCCGGCCAGCATTCCGATCGTCACCGATCTTAAATCCGACCGGCTGATCATGGCCGATCCCACCCAGGTGCATCAAATCGTCATGAATCTCTGCACCAACGCCGCCCATGCCATGCGCGGCACCGGCGGCCAGCTCACCGTCGCCACGCGCGATACGACCCTGGATGAAGCATTTTTGCGCCGCTACCCCGATGCCCGATCCGGGGATCACGTGCGGCTCAGTGTCAGCGACACGGGCCAGGGGATTGCGGAAGACATCATGAACCGGATCTTCGATCCTTTCTTCACGACCAAACCCAAAGAGGAAGGCACCGGCATGGGGCTTTCCGTGGTTCACGGTATCGTCAAAAGTTGCGGCGGGGTGATCACCGTCGACAGCACCGTTGGCGAGGGAGCGCGTTTTGATGTCTATTTTCCGGCCGTGGAAAAAGGCGACGAGGTCATGCGCGAAGAGGATGCGCGCCCGCTGCCCACCGGCTGCGAAAGCATCCTTCTGGTGGATGATGAGGAACTTCTGGTGGAACTGGGGCAGCGCATGCTGGAGCAACTGGGCTACCGGGTCACGCCCGTCGTCAGCAGCATCGATGCCCTGCGATTATTCGAGAAAGATCCCGACCGCTTCGACCTGGTGCTGGCGGACCTGACCATGCCTAATCTGGAGGGGGATAAACTGGCCGCAGCGATGCTCAAGATACGCCCCACGATTCCCATCATAATTGCCACGGGATTCAGCGAAAAATTAACGGAGCAGAAGCTGGCCATGATCGGGATTCGCAAAATGGTGCTCAAGCCTATCGTGATGCGCGATATTGCCGAGACCATCCGTCAGGTTCTGGCGGGGTGATTGATCCGCGGGGCCGCAGTTGATTTCGCAATCCCCTCGTCGGTGGGGAAATACGGTGCGAAGCACTCCCGGCCAAGATGAGTCAGGGACCGGTATCCGGTGCGATGAAGCAGTCGGGCACCTTGTCATCGCGGCTGATCAGCGACCACAGGACGCCTATGGCCCGGGCCGGCAGGGCTACAATCGGGATCAGGACCTGCCCGGCCAGAATGGCGGCTTCCTCCGCCGGCACTTTGACGATGGAGGGATCCTGGAGCGCGCCGTGGATGCGAACCGGAGAGCTGCGCCGGATGATCCGCCGTTTGGACCTGGGGTTGATGATCACCGCAATGGTTTCGTCCGCAAGGTTGACTTCGCCAAAGGCCTCGGTCCGCATGCCGGGGGTTTCCACGAAAAAGACCTGGATGGTGCCGGTCCCGTCTTCAAAAAGCATGCGAAACGCCGTGCACTTCAAATCCGTATAGGACTGGCCGGCCGGACCGGTGAAGAGAAAATCCAGCGCGTCCGAAGCCAATCGTTCGATCTTGCGCTGGATCTTACCATTTTCGATCACGAAACCGGTCTCGCCATGGAGATTGGCGGCTATTTCGTGCCGGGAGCGTCCGGCGCTACGCAGGTCGGCAAAAAAGGTCAGTTGTCCGCCGAGGACCAGCGGTCGATCCACCGATGTCAGAATTTCTTCGATCTGCGCATCTTCGACGGCCAAGTACAAACCCATAAAAGGGGGCGATAGATTGGCATCCACAAAGGCGTCGATGGTCGTGGTGCCGTTCAGGTATTTAATCGTGGTCGGTCCGATCTGCAGCCGCCCGTCTTTGACCACCAGGTCCAGACCTACATTTTTGAAAACGGTCTCGCGGCTGATCACCTCGTCGGCCATGATCTTGAGGGACAGATCCAAATCATCCAGGGTCTCCAGCGACAGGGGGCGGTCGTCGAACAGACGGGTGGGGGGCTCAGCCCGCGGGGCGTCATCGGGGCGGTTTGCGGATGTCGCGCTTTGGGGATAGAAACCAAGGTCTTCTAATCGAAGGGTCTGAGCGGCCAGGGTGGCCTCGATGGCCGGTTTGTTGCCCCGGGTAGTGCCGTGAAAGTCCGCCTGGAAGCGCGATGCGCCCAAACGGACATCGCCGTTGAATTGATGCAGGCTGTCTTTTTCCCGATACCAGCCGGTGATCTGTGTCGGGGCCAGGGGCGGCAGGGAGATGTCCAAGAGGCGCCCCCAGGCCGGGGGATCCGATGTGCTGGTTCGCAGTTGCACATCGATGCCCCGGTTTTCTCCGGCCATGGCGACCGTCCCGGCCCCCTCGGCCTCCAGACCGCCCCTTTCTTGCGACGTCACTTGAAACCGATCAATGCGGATCTGATCATCGGACACCCCCAGCACCAGGGATCCCGCCAGACGGGGATTATCCCTGATCTCCCGCTCCAGCGCTTTTTCCAGCCAGGGACGGGCCCCGGTTTCGAAATCGACCTCGAGCCTAGCCCGCTGCAGATTGTTGATATCCCCGAGACGGCCCTTAATGGTCAGGGTGGGTGCGGTATCAGGACCCGTGCGAATTTGAACGGCTTCGAGGTCCAGGGCATTTTGGCGGTTGGTCAGCCGGCCTGCCGCCTCCACAGGACCCAGGTCGGGGAGCGCTTCGACCGTAAAACCCGGGAGGCTGCGGATGTCCGGTGCCCGGGCCTCGATGCCCAGAGCGAGCTCATGGATGCCGCCCCCCGGGATCAGGTCGATCTGCGAGATATCGCCTGCGGCAATGATCTCCAGACCCGTCGCCGAAGTGCTCTTGAGCCTGGCATTCCGGATGGCCAGGCGGCGCTCGTTACCGGTCAACTGCCAGGAGCCGACGACCGGGCCCAGATCGGGCATGGATATGCCGATCAGCTTAGCGATGTTATCGGTATCCGTCGTTTTTAAATCGAATTCAAACGCGACCCCGAAGTACTGAATTCTTTCTTCCTCGAACGTTTCGTAGATGTTTTGATCGATGATGTTGTCGATTTTTCCCTTGGCCTGCAGGCTAAAACGTTTACCGTCGCCGACGGCAACTTCGATGTCAGCCATGCCGAGGACGCCGTTGCGATCGACATCCCGCCAGCTTCCCCGCACCGGCCCCACATCCGGTAGGGTGATACCGAACAGGGCGGCAAAATCCGATGAACGGGCAGCATAGATGCTGCCGTAGGTTTCATGACCCGAGGACACGCTTTGGGTCTCCAAAGGGATACTGTCGACCCGTCCGCGCCACTCGGCGTAAAGTCGGTCAGGATGACCGCCGGTGGCCAGAATGTTTTCAATGGACATCTCTTCCGTTGTACCACTGACATCCGCGACGCCGCTTATCGGGCCCAGGCTGGGCATGATGCTGAGCCCCAAGAGGGGTTCCCCGGCGCTCAGGGTGGGGCTTTTCCATTGAACCTTGAACCCGAGATCGCCGACCACGCGGCCGTCTGCGTGGCGCACGAAATCGATGCCCCCTGTCACGTGGGTCTCAAGCCCTTCATCTGATTGGGTCTTTAGGATGACTTCCTGAAGTTTGAATTGCCGCGAGGATCCCACGATGCGCCCCGTGAGATCGACGCGACCGAGTTCCCCCAGTGGGATTTCGTAGAATTCGCGCAGGATTTCCGAATCTTCCGCCTGGATGCTGGCCGTGAAGTCAATCTCTTCGAGAGGCTCGTCGGCCGCCAGCGGGATCCGCCCGATCCGCCCCCGATTGGTGACTTGCACCGGGCCGCTGCCGCCCCGGTCGATGAACATATCCTCCAGGGCCAGGTGGTCGATCGGCCCCACCAGCCGGGCCGTGGCCTGGACACCGCCGATTTCCGGTATGGCGTCGGTCAGCAGCGGTTTGATCGCGGCCGTATCCGGTGAAACGACATTCAAGTTCAAGTCGACCGCGGTCAGGAGCGCGTCCTCGAACGGACTGCCCAGTTTCAGCAGGCCGTCGCAATTAAAAACGATCCCCTTGTCGTTGGCCACCCAGGCATCGTTGATCGTTACGGTGTACTGACCGTCCATATGACGCAGGGCCGCGCTCAGGCGGAATTCTTCCACGATCTTCAAATCGTCCGGGAACAGCCAATCGAGCAGGCGGCGGTTCTTGATCGCCTGATCGATCGCCACCTCGGTGCCGCGGCCGGTAGCCAGGCTGGGCAGCGACCCCTTGGCGACCATCTGAATGCCGGCGCCGTTGTCAACCTCGAGGTCCAATCCCATGAGGCGTAGGGATTCGATATCGCCGGTCAGTCCGGCGGTGAAGGAGAGGCGACCCAACGAGGGCACATCGAAGGCGAAAGCCCGCAAGAGGGTGGCCAGATCCTGTTCTTCGATCGTCAGTTTTAGATTAAAACCCCGGCCCTCGACGGGGTGATCGATGCTGCCTTTCAGGTTGGCCTGGAGATCGGCGATCGTGAACGCCAGATCGATGGGAAAAGGATTTTGGCCTTGGAAAAATTCAAGCGTTCCCCCCGTACGCCCGGAAATCCGGAACGCTTCGGCATTCAGACGGCCGTTGCCCTGGAGGATGAGCGGCCCCTTGTCGTCGATGTCATCCACATTCAGGCGCTGCAAGAAAAGTTCGTGGGGCCCCCCCTCCTTTTGATCACCGAAAAGAAACTGGAGGTCATTGAGAGCCACACGTTCCACCACCGGAAAAAGAAATCCCCAAGGCCAGCGGAACGTTGGGGAGATGTCATCCGGGGGGCTGGCTTCCTGGGCGAAGTGCAGACTGTCGACCTCCAGGTCCTTGACGAGGAGGATGCCCTGCAGCAGTGGCGCCAGGGCAATGCGAATATGGATCCGGCCGATGGCGCGCAAGGGGGGCGTACGACTATCGGGCAGCGGCTCGAAGCGGATACCCGATGCGGAGAAGGCCAACTCCCGTGACCATTGAACGTCGAAATCCCCATCGATGACCATGCGGACATCGCCCAACCGTTCGGCCCCCCAGACCGCCAAGGCACGGTAATCGTCGTCGTCCATAACGGCTACAACGACAAAAACCAAGAATAAGCCCAGGACGACCAGCACGCCAACGGCGGCGATCAGAAGCATGATGCTCTTTGGGAGACGACGGACTTTCAATGACGTGGATCCTTGGGGCCGGGATGATAACCATGCGGATTCAAAGGATGGCCCGTTATGCCAAGGGGTTACATATACCATGCGCCCGCCGGAGGCAAGACGGTGATCCGCCGCCGTGGTGGGGGCGGGAGCCGTTGGTTGACTGCTTCAGAAAGGGAATCTGACTTTACCAATAAAGATCAATAGACAGAAACGTTTTTATCCAATAAAATTAGTCAATAATCGTCGTATGGGTAGATTATACCGAACACCTAACGTCAATCCCATTCGGGCGATAATCTTTGAATCCGTAAAGCTTGGCTACAATTATCGGCAAGGGAGTTATCATGCTAGTGAAATCATTGCGGTCTGTCTGCGCTTTGCTTCTTTTCGGGAGCATCATCTCATGTGAAAGCAGGGTTTCGGAAAAGGATGTCGAACGAATAATCGTATCCGCATTTGAAGCCACGCAAACGTTACCGTTGAGCCTCGATCAATGGATCATTGACGAGTTTCAGTACAAAAGTGTGGTCGAAAATATAAAGAACAACGATGATTATACCCTCACTCAGGAGAGCCGTTTCGGGATCGACAAGGACAATGGCGATGTAAGCATGGAAGTTGTCTGGAAGATGGACGGGTACCAGGAGCCAACCTCAGGTAGTGAATTCACGGGCGCAATTGCCGTAAATTTCAGCGGCAATGTCCATGACGATACGGATGCTGAGGATGAAATCGAAATATCTTTTGACCTATCGATCTATGGCGATAAGGTTGACACGATCGCCTTCACAATGGCCCCCGATGAACATCGCATCGAAAGCCCGCCCGATTTGCGCGTCAACGGAGAGCCGTTTGCATTTCATCATGACCTATCTTTCATTGCGTCGGTCACCAATACCTTCAAATCCCTGGGGTTATAATTGAATGGACACAACGTCGAAAATCGCCGTGGTGACCGGTGCCGGTTCCGGCATCGGCCAATGCGTGGCCTTGGCCCTATGCCAAGCAGGCTGGTCGGTGGCCCTGGCTGGGCGTCGCCGGAAACCTTTGGAGGCAACAGTGGGCAAGGCCGGCGCAAACGGCGCCCGCACCCTGGTCGTTCCAACGGATGTTGCCGATCCGGCGGCGGTCGGGCATCTTTTTTCTGAAACCCTGGCGCGATTCGGCCGGATCGACCTGTTGTTCAACAATGCCGGGATTTTCGGCCCCACGGTGTCGTTCGAGGACATACCCTATGGCGAATGGCAAGCGGTCATGAACATCAATGTGACCGGGATGTTCCTATGCGCCCGCGAGGCCTTCCGGGCCATGAAGCGCCAGGACCCCATGGGCGGGCGCATCATCAACAATGGTTCCGTATCGGCTCACGTCCCGCGGCCCAATGCGGCGGCCTACACCACGGCCAAGCATGCCATCACCGGCCTGACCCGATCGCTGTCGCTCGACGGGCGCAGGCACGACATCGCCTGCTCCCAGATCGATATCGGCAACGCCGCCACCGACATGGTCAAGAACCTCCAGGTGGACGGGGCCGGTGCGCGTCAGGCCAACGGCCGTATTGCCCCCGAGCCCACCATGGACCTGGACCACGTGGCACGGGCCGTGGTCCATATGGCCGGGCTGCCCTTGAGCGCCAATGTGCAGTTCATGACGCTCATGGCCACCAAGATGCCCTATATCGGGAGGGGATGAAGCGTGATGCCGAGTTGATAAAAAATGTGCGCATCTGCTTTCTCATCAGTGCGATTACGGCCTAATCGAAGATGCGGGTTTCCCATTCGCCAAATGACGCAATACGGTTTCAATAATGATTTTTCGCCGTTCAATCCCCCAGGCCATGATGTGATGAACTGCCTCCGTCCGCGTACTCACCTTCGTCTTCGCAACAGGCGTCAAGGCTCTGCATGCTGCACCCGCAACAGCGGCACTTTTCGGATGGCTTGTCGCAGCACGTGTCACAGCACCGCTTGCACCCCGAGGACGTCCAGCTGGTATAGGCCATGAGGTCCAAGATCTTTTCAGGCGTTTCGGGATCATCGCTTGTGATGATCAGTTCGCTGGATCTCGGGCATTTCTCGGATGCCTTGTAGCGGATTAGGAAGTTAAGGCAGCTACCGGGATGCAGTGTCGCCGGGAAGGGGTTGTTAATCAATCTCCAGTACTTGCTAGGACGCTTCAGCGCAACGCTTGAAACGTTGAGCTTGCAGTCTCCGACGTTGCAGATCGCAATCGTGCGCTCGCCGAGACACCCGGCTTTCACGCCACCGATGCATGTCGAGCCTGTGACGACAAGCTTTCCGGACAGCGCATTTCCTGAGACCGTGACATTCTTCTGGCCGGTCGGATCGTTGCTCGTGACTGTGATGATCCCCGACTTCGGACCAAAGCTTGAAGGTGCAAAGCGGATGGGGATCTGGACCGCCGTTTGAGGCGCAATCTCGATCGGGAAGTTCTGCACAGTCGCAACCAGAAACTCGCCGGATGAGGAGGAGATGTTCGTGACCGTTAGCGGGCACTTACCGCTGTTCTGCAAGGTCAGCGGCTGGTCGATCCCCGAGCCAACGCAGGCATTGCCAAAGGTACCGCCGTTGACGATGATCAGATCAAGCTCCGGCGCTCGGGATATCCCCGAGACATCGATCGTCCTTGACTCGAACGGCGTGCTTTCAACAGTGATCGTTGCCTGCTTCGGACCGAACGAAGCGGGCTGGAAACGGATTGGTACCTGCAACGCATTTCCCGGTTCGATGGTCAGCGGATAGGCCAGCACGTTAGGAACAACGAACTCGCCAGACGAGGACGATAGGTCCGTGATTGGAATCGTATTGACGCCGCTGTTGCTGAGGGTAAGCACCATGTCCTTGAAGGCGCCGACGCATACGTTCCCGTAGTCCCCGTCATCGGCGATGATCAGCGACAGACGCCAACCCGCCGTCTCCACGGCGGCGGCTACATCCAGCCGCCCAAAACCGTAGAACTGCGAAAAGTTTGGTCCCGCATAGCCCGGAGCTGTAGAGATAAGGCCGTTTACATCGCGCCAGCGGCCCACGGCGTCGGCGTTGTTGGGGTTGATCTTGATCGCTGTTTCGCGAAGGATGTCGCGGACCTCCTCCCGGCGTAGCCCGGCATTGGCTGAGAGCATTAGAGCGGCCGCACTCGCCACGGTTGGCGCCGCTGCCGATGTCCCGCCGAAGGCTTGTTCGCCACCCGACGCGTCCAAGGATGGCGCACCCTCCCCCTGTGCGCAGATGTCGATCTCGGGGCCGAAGTTCGAATCCCCCACCTTGCGTTCAACGCCGCCGCCGTCGGGCTGCGTAGAGTTCGCGACAGCAATCGTATCGGGATGTGCCGCCCAAGTGCGGAACCCGGTGATCAGTGTATCGTCATTGCCTGCCGAGTAGACCACCACCGTGCCGAGGCCGCCACGCCCGTTGTTGGCGAGGTCCTGGAACGTGTCGTCCATGATTCCTGAAAGGGCCAACCCGTTGCTTCCGTGTGAGCAGCTGATGATGTCGGCGCCATCGGCCAGCGGCTCCGCCGGCCAGCCCGCGCTCGCGTTGCCGGTGGCAAACCCCGCCGCCCAAAGGAGGACGTCTGGGTAATTGGCGTTTGTCAGGCTGGGCCTTTCCATGACGATTTGCCTGGTGTTCGAGGCGATTCCCGAGACGTCCTCGCCGTTGTTCGTCAGCGCGGCAATGATCCCGTATACGCCCATGCCGTGATCAGTATCAGGCGTGTACCCCGGTACGGTGCATTCCCTCAGGCCCGAGAAATCATAGCAGCGCAGGACCTGCGCCGAACCGTCGGTCAGGTTTCCGCCGATGTCCGGATGGTCAGTGTCGAGGCCACGATCGAGCGAGGCGACGACCACATTCGGGTCACCCAGAGTGCGGAGCGGATCCGCGACGTTCAGCATGCGCCAGGCAAGGTCGACATTCTGGAGCGTCAGGTTGGCCTGGTTAGCAAATGTCGGGTCGTTCGGCGGATCGTCCGGAAAGGCGTCATCGGTGATCTCCGCCATGATGTCCGGCTCACCGTAGACGAGCAGCCCTGCCGTGTACCAGCCTTCCACGGTCTCTATATGCCTAGCTAAATCTCCAGGGGGAAACGCAACGAGTCTTGCATTGCGCGCTTGGCGGAAACCGCGAACCACGGTGCCTTTCGCCTTTGTTATGTACCGCTCGATCTCCTCCCCGTCGATCCCGTCTCGGAATCGCAGGACGAAGTGGTTGTCGATGACCTTGCACTGGCCCTCGTGCAAGTCGACCGGAACGCCTACACGGCCGCGGCCGCCCGTAATCTTGAGTATCTTCTGATACAACTCTGTGCGAAGCTTGGGTGTGTCCTTGCGGGTGATGCGGAATATCCAGATGGAGCCCTCTGCTTGGATGAAGCCGTAGCCATCCTCTTTTTCGTCCTTCGAAGTATCAGGCTGCGCGGGTTCCAGTGGAAGCTCCTTCAGAATTCGGCCGCAAAGCGCGTCCCCCTCTTTCGGATCGGGTTTGTTCTCGGGGAAGGCGACCGCCAGCAAGGGACCGGGTGGTGGGAACGGGATGGCGTTTTGGCCGAGCCGATAGAAGGGCCAGTCGCGCTCGCCGAGGTAGACGACGGCGTACGCCGGACTGGCGCCGACCGACAGCTTTCGCGGCGGCGAAAAGTACTTTTCGCTCGCAACCTCAAGGTCATAGATGCCAGCCGGTACGTAGCCGGAATAGACGGCTGTCTCTCCCTCACGCGTCAAGTCGTGGGTCATTCCTTCTGAGGCCAGGGTCACGGATGCCAGTGTCTCAATTGGACGGCCGAGCCAGTCACATACGGTGATTTCAACGATGGTTGTTTTACCGTCATGGTCCTGATGGACGTTCGAAGTCGTTTCCATGGTTTGATTCTCCTTAATTACGGTTCAGTTAATTCAAACATCCAAGCTACGTATTCATACGAAACCCAGAGGTGGACCCCATTGTCGAAACAGTCGTCTTCTCCATACCCAATATCTTTTAGCAGGAAGATCTCAAGTCTGCTGCCGCCGTAGCGCTTGAGTTCGTCCCAAATCTTTTCAGCAGGCGCCCTGCTAACTAATTACTTCTTTCAGTGTGTGAAGTTACGATAAGTTGGGATAGGAAACTCGTTGAACAATTGAAATGGCTGCAAAGTTGACTTAGAGCTGGGGCTAACAAGGGGAGAACAGGAAATATCATTTTAACGAGTATCTCCTACTTACTTTACTATAATTGTGCCACATAGTGGTATGTCAATAGAGGATGACCAAAATTCAAGGCCCTGATAGATTTCTTTTAGTGGAATTAGTGGGTGGGGGTTGATGCATTGATAATCCCATAGAAATCGCACAGATTAATATCTGTGATTTTCTGCCAGTATCTTTAGAAGCGGTTTCAAAACCTCATCTAACGCCCGATGGCGGCGCTCCCAGCGTTGCTGGATTCAGCGTCGATCTTTATAACTGAAGGTGCTTTGCCGCCTTCTTCAGAATGCTCACATATCATTATAAATGCTCCGCTTTTTCATCAGGCGGCGCCCTGCCCTCGAACGCGATCTAAGCTGGCACGGTACTTTAGCCCTCGATCCGGTTGCCTGTCCCCGGCTCGAAGAACAGCGGTTTAGTGGTATCGAAAGCCAGCCGGATCGTGTCGCCGGCCTTGGGGGCCGCGTCGGGGCAGAGCCGGCAGACGATCTGGGTCTGATTGACTTCAGTATAAACGAGGGTGTCCGGGCCGGTGGGTTCCACCACGTTGACACCGCATTCCAGCGCGGCGATGTGCGCCCAGCTTTGCATACCTTCCTGAAAATCGGTGATATTCTCCGGCCGGATGCCCATGATGATCTCACGCTCCGGGGCAAGCGCGCCGGTGTCCGCGGGGACGGGAACGGTAAACCGTCGGCCGTCGGCCGTGACGAGGGGGGCTACCAGGTGTCCGTTTTCCCTGGAAAGAGAAACCGGGATGAAGTTCATGGCCGGGGAGCCGATAAATCCGGCGACGAAAAGGTTGGCGGGGTTGGCGTAGACCCCGTCAGGCGTGTCGAACTGCTGGACGATGCCGTCTTTCATGATCGCGATGCGGTCGGCCAGGGTCATGGCCTCGATCTGATCGTGGGTCACGTAGACGATGGTGGTCCCGAGCCGCTGGTGGAGTTTTTTGATTTCGGTGCGCATCTCGACCCGCAGTTTGGCATCTAGGTTGGAAAGCGGTTCGTCGAACAGGAAGATCAGCGGCTCGCGGGCAATGGCGCGGCCCATGGCCACGCGTTGGCGCTGTCCGCCCGAAAGCTGCGAGGGCTTGCGCTCCAGAAGGTTTTCGATCTGCAGAATTTCTGCCACGCGCTGGATGCGGTTTTCGATTTCGGCCCTGGGCACCTTGCGCGTTTCCAGTCCAAAGGAAAGATTGCGGCGCACGTTCATGTTGGGGTAGAGCGCATACGACTGGAACACCATGGCGATGTCCCGGTCTTTGGGCGGGATGTTGTTGACCACCCGATCGCCCATGCGGATTTCGCCCGTGGTGATCGATTCCAGTCCCGCGATCAGGTTGAGCAGCGTCGATTTGCCGCATCCCGAAGGCCCCACCAGGACCAGAAACTCTCCGGCGTCGACGGCGATGTCGATGCCCTTGAGGACTTGGACGCGGCCGAAAGCCTTGGTGACATTGTCGATGACCAGTGATGCCATAGCAATTCCTGTGGTCGCGGTCCGGCGCGCTTAACCCTTGACCGCTCCGGCCGTGAGGCCGCGGACAAAGTACTTGCCCGCAACAAAGTAGACGAACAGCGTCGGCAGGGCAGCGATGATGGCGGCCGCCATGTCCACGTTGTACTCCTTGACCGACGAAGAGGTGTTGACCAGGTTGTTGAGCGCCACGGTGACCGGTTGGGTTTCGCCCGTCGAAAAGCACACGCCGAAGAGAAAGTCGTTCCAGATCTGGGTGGTTTGCCAGATGATGGTCACCATGAAGATCGGCGTACTGACCGGCAGCATGATCTTCCAGAAGATCCGGAAAAACCCGGCACCGTCGATCCGGGCTGCATTGACCAACTCGCTGGGCACCGCAACGTAATAGTTGCGGAAGAAAAGGGTCGTAAAGGCCAGACCGTAGACGGTGTGAACCAGGACGAGTCCCCAGATCGACTCCGAAAGCCCCAGAAAGCCGAGGGTTCGCGCCATGGGCAGCAGGACCACCTGAAAGGGGATGAAGCAGCCCAGGAGCAACATGGCGAAGAAGGTATCGCTGCCCCTGAAGCGCCACTTGGAAAGCACGTAACCGTTGACCGCACCGATCAGGGTGGAGAACAGCACGGCCGGTATCACCATGCGGATGGAGTTCCAGAAGAAGCCGCGGATGCCCTCGTTGGTCACCCCGATGGTGGCATACCCCCAGGCTTTGAGCCAGGGCTCCAGTGTGGGTTGCTGGGGCAGGGCGATCAGGGTGCCGGTGCGGATTTCATCCATGTTTTTGACCGAGGTGATGACCATCACGAACAGCGGCACCAGGAAATAGACGGCAAACAGCACCAGCGTGCCGTAAATCAAGATGCGGCCGGCCGTCTCCGAGCGGGATCGACGGATGGCGTCAGGCATCGCGTTTCCTCCGCAACTCGGAATAGAGATAGGGCACGATAATGGCCATCACCATGGCAAACATCATCATGGCACTGGCCGCCCCCATGGCCAGCCGGCCGCGGGTAAACGCGTAGGCGTACATGAAAGTTGCCGGGAGATCGGAGGAGTAGCCCGGCCCGCCGCGCGTCAAGACCACGACGAGATCGAAACTCTTGATGGCGATGTGGGTCAGTATGATGAAGGCGCTGAAGAACACCGGGCGCAGGCTCGGAATGATGATTTTCCAGTAGATGCGCGTCAGACCGGCGCCGTCTACCTGGGCGGCCTTGATGATGGCATCGTCGATACCGCGCAGTCCCGCCAGAAACATGGCCATGACAAAGCCGGTGGATTGCCATACGGCGGCGATGACCACACAGTAGATGGACATCTCGGAGGTCACCAGCCAGTCAAAGGTGAAAGACGACCAGCCCATCTCGCGTACCAGTCGCTCGATGCCCAAACCCGGATTCAGGAGCCATTTCCAGGCGGTGCCCGTCACCACGAAGGACAGGGCCAGCGGATAGAGATAGATGGTCCGCAGCGCCCCCTCGATACGGATTTTCTGGTCCAGGAAGATGGCCAGCATTAATCCCAGAACCGTACAGAAGAAAATAAAAAGACCGCCGTACACCAGAAGATTGCGGCAGGCCACCCACCAGCGTTCGATTCGCCAGAGTTTGATGTACTGGGCCAGTCCAACGAAGTCATAGGTCGGCAGGAAGGTGGATTTGGTCATGGAGATGTAAAGGGTCCAGAGGATGAAACCGTAGATAAAAACGAGCATGGCCGCAAAACTCGGCGCGACGACCACCTTGGGGAGGGCGGCCTCCAGCAGGGAAGCCAAGCCTGGTTGTCGGGCGTCCGTTGGCATTCGTTTTCCATCCTCCCGAGGGTGTTGGCCCAATACGCCGGTTGAACCGCGTTAAGAGGGGGCGGCCGCCACGGGTGCATATTCAGCGCCACCGTGCGGCCGGGGTACAAAACACTTCGATTCAGTGACCATCCAGAAAGGGGCACTGATTACATCTTGGCTTCCTTGACGGCCATGGCCAGCTTCTGGGCCGCATCCTGAGGCGACATGCTGGAGTTGTAGAAGTTGGTGACCACATCGAACATGGCCCCCCGTACGGCCGGCGACACGGCCATTTCGTGGGCCATGCTGGGCATCAGGCCGCCAGTTCGAGCGGTAGCGGCAAAGTCCT
This sequence comes from Desulfobacterales bacterium, assembly GCA_030065585.1. Lineage (GTDB taxonomy): Bacteria > Desulfobacterota > Desulfobacteria > Desulfobacterales > UBA5852 > JABZFP01. The sequence continues at coordinate 22,813 of JASJED010000075.1, forward strand.
GCATCGATTTTAACGCCACGGCATCGAATGGTTCTTCGGCGATACCGGAGCGCACCGGGATGGAGCCCTTGTTGACGTTGAACACGATCTGAAAGTCGGGAGACAGGATCAGACGGGCCATGGCTTTCTGGGCTTTCTTGGCCTCCGCGTCCTTGACTTCGAACATGATGAAGGAATCCACGTTGAAAAGGAAGGCATCCGCGGTGCCCGGCACGGTGAGGGCATCGTAGTCCTTACCGGGAACCTTGCCGGCCGCCGTGAACTCGCCCTTGGCCCAGTCCCCCATGAACTGCATCCCGGCCTCGCCTTTGATCACCATGGCCGTTGCCAGATTCCAATCACGGCCCGGGGCGTTTTTGTCGGTGTACTTTTTAATTTTCCTGAAGATCTCGAAGACCTTGACCATGGTGTCGCTGGCCAGCGACGGCTCATCGGCCCGCACCATGGTCTTGATGTAAAAATCCGTGCCGCCGACACCCGCGACGATGGACTCCCAGGCCGTCGCTTCCTGCCAGGGCTGCCCCCCGAAGGCCACCGGGATCATACCGGCTTTCTGGATTTTTTCGCAGGCCGCGAAAAATTCATCCCAGGTCTGCGGGTACTTTGCCCCGGCTTTACGGAAGACTTCGGGATTGCACCACATCCAGTTGATACGGTGGACGTTGACCGGCACCGCCACCCATTGGCCGTTGAATTTCATGATGTCCGCCACGACCTTGGGCACCAGCGGGTCCCAGTTTTCGGCTTGGGCCACGTCATCCAGGTTGGTCAGAACCCCGAGGTCGGCCCATTCCTGGATCTGGGGGCCCTTGACCTGGGCGGCCGTAGGCGGATTGCCGGACACGGCGCGCGATTTGAGGGCCGTCATGGCGTTGGCCCCGGCCCCGCCGGCCACGGCAAAGTCTTTCCAGGTGTGCCCCTCGTTTTGCAGCATTTTTTTCAACTCCTGGACCGCGGCGGCCTCGCCGCCGGAAGTCCACCAGTGTAGCACCTCGACCTCCCCGGCCGCCGCATTGAAGGCGAACAGGGCGATCATCGATAAGGCGGCAATCACCGATTTCATCGTGCGTTTCATCATACGATCCCCTTCTGTGATTTGAGGTTATGGGTAGAGGTAAAGGCCGTGGTGAATATTGCGTATCGCGACGCGCCGTTAGCCGCCGGACGTTTTCAAGCGGGTCATCATGCCGGTTGCGTGTCGATGAGGTCGAAATCTGTTTCGGGCTGGCGGTCGGCACGGCCGAGGCGGCTATGCCGCTGAAACCCTTAACCGTCGATGACAAGCGCTCGAATGGCGACGTTGCGCTTAAGTTGAGCCTAAAAGTTTCTTGGGAAATCTGAAGCGTGTTGCCGGGTACCTGTTAATGACGGGTTTCATTCCTGTCGGGTGCACCGGTAATACCCTTGTAAGTCTGGCGATAGAATATAGACCTTTCACCGTGGATTGTCCAACACCGGATGGTCGGTCCTTTTCAATTCGGCATCCAGCTGACGACATATTCGCATCGCTTGGGCAGGGGCGAGGGCCAGGGCTTGATTGCGGTCCAGTTCCCGTCGAGGGACAGCTCCCGTGCGGCCAATTCGAAGTGGCACATGGCGATGCCCATATCGATACGCTGCAAATCCGCCGCCGAGGTCATTCGGGTGTAGCCCGCTGCGCGCTGGAGGAAAAAATGAAAGGCCCCGTTTTGGCGCACGACGCGCCAGGGCTGCTTGTTGGTGGCCGATGGTCCCTGCCGCACCATCTCCAACGGAATTGCGTAGTCGCCGGCCGCCTGTTTATCCAGAGGGACACCCAACTCGCCATCAAAAAACATCTCTGACCAGGGTTTCCGGCGGGCCGACCCCAGACTGGCCCGGGTCACCGTATCGGTCAAGCCACGTCGCCGGGCCGGATACCCCAAGGGGCTGACGGCGGGAATCGTTTCCTGGGGTTGCAGACGGATTTTGTCCTGCAGGGGCCCTCTGGCGACGGTGACCCCGATCCAGCAGGTGGCCAGGTCCAGGTCGGTGGCCAAAAGGATGAGCTGTTCAAAGAGATAGCCGAAATCCTCCATGTCGCCCGGACCCCGCTTCATGGCGCCCACCAAAAAGGTGCCCGCCCCCTTGATCGTGCCGTAGGTGCCGGGCATGCGTCCCCTTCCCGGGGGGCCCACATCAACCAGATCGAAGCGGGGGACATTGCCCCAGAAGGGGGTTTCGAGACTTGTGCCAAACGCGTGCAGCCGGTCTTTGGTTTCAGGCTCCAGCGGGCGCGGCGCGTAACTGCGACATGATTTACGGCGTTGAATGAGGTCGATTATCGAAGTCTTATAGGTCATGGTGTCTTCTTTCAGCGTCATTTAGTCTTTGGCGCGGGTTGATACTTCTCCGGTCTCCTTTCCCGGCCGCTTGAGAACGCCGCCCGGCAACAACCCGGTGTGCTCACCCGCTTGAACGACCACCTGCCCGTTGACCACGACATAGTGGATCCCCGCCGGATAACGATGCGGCTCCTCGAAGGTGGCCTTATCGATTACCGTGTCCGGGTCGAAGACCACCAGATCGGCGGCAAGGCCCTCGCGCAGGAGACCGCGATCGGTCAAGCCCAGTTTTTTGGCCGGAAGACCGCTCATCTTGGCGATCGCGGTTTCAAGGGACAGGGTCTTGCGCTGGCGCACGTAACGTCCCAGCACGCGGGGATAGGTGCCGTAGGAGCGCGGGTGGACCATGACCCCGGCGGCGGCGCTGTCGGCTGCCAGGGAAAAGCCGTCCGAGCCGATCATGGCGGCCGGATGCCGCATGATGCGTTCCAGGTCATCCTCGCACATGGAGAAGACGATCATGGTCAGCCCACCCTGTTCCGCCGCGAAGAGTTGGAAGATGGCTTCGGTGGGGCTGAGTTCCAGGGCATCGGCGATGGCCGCAACATGATGGCCGTCGAAGGTGCGGTAGCGCTCTGTCGTGAAACCGGCTAGCAGGATCTGGTCCCAGCCCAGTCCCTCCATGGGGTTTTCCCAGTCAAAGGGCGGCCGGGTCATCTCCCGTTCGACCCGCCGGCGCAAGTCCGTATCCGCGAGCACCCGGATCGCCGCCTGCGGACCCTGATCTTTGACCCACGGCGGGAAGATCTCCAGCAGACCGCAGCAGTAGGCCGTATAGGGGTAGAAATCGAAATCCACCGGCAGCCCGCGCGCGCGGGCCTGATCCAGCAGGGTCAGCATCTCCACCGAGCGGCCCCAGTTGACCGGCAGTTCGCTCTTTAGGTGGGAAATTTCCAGCGCGACCCCCGAGCGGGCGGAAATCTCCAAACCTTCCTGGATGGCGTCCAGCACCCCGTGGCTTTCGCTGCGCATGTGCAGGGTGAACAAGCCGCCCGCGCCGCGCACGACCCGGGCCAGCGCACCCAACTCTTCCGGGGCGGCAAAGGCCCCCGGATGATAGATCAACCCGGCGGACAGGCCGAAGAGACCTTGGTCGATTTCCCGCTGCAGAAGCTGGGCCATCCGCGCCAGTTGAACAGGATTGGGCGCCTGGCGGTCGAAGCCCATCACCGCACAACGCAGGGCGCCGTGACCCACCAGGGGCGCGATGTTCAGCGCCATGCCGCCGCCAGCCAGGTTTTGATAGAACGCGGCCAGGTCCGGCCAAGGCCAGTCAGCTTCCGCCGCCGGCAGATTGAAGATCCCGCCGTGGCTGTTTACGAAGGTTTTAAAATCTTCGAAGTGCCCCGGGACCACCGGCCCCAAACTGCTGCCGCAGTTGCCCACAAGTTCGGTGGTGACGCCTTGGTGGATCTTGCTCTCGGCCCGCGGGTGGGCGGACAGGGACCAGTCCGAATGGGAATGCATGTCGATGAACCCGGGGCAGACCACCCGGCCGTCGGCGTCGATGGTTTTTAACCCCGCGGGCCCCCGGCCGGGTGTGGCGATGGCCGCGATGCGTCCTTGGTCTACGGCGATGTCGCCCATGAAGGCGTCGTTTCCCGTGCCGTCGATAATCCTGGCGTTGCGAATATTGAGATCATGCATGGTCGATCTTTCTGATGGCAATAGGGTCAGGTGTCCCGCGGCTGCGGCGCGGGCAGGTTCTCGGCCAGGTGGCAGGCGGCCCAGTGGCCGGGCGCCAGTTCCCGCAGCTCCGGGCGCGTTTCTTCGCAGATGGTCTGCCGGAAGGGGCAGCGGGGGTGCAGGCGGCAGCCCGTGGGCAGGTCGATCAGGCTGGGGGGCTGTTCGGCGAGCAGCACCCGCTGGCGACCCCGCTGGTGGGGCGACATCGGTGGGGACGACGCGGCCAGCCCCTGGGTGTAGGGGTGCCGGGGGGCTTGCAGGACCGCTTCCACCGGACCGATCTCCATGAGTTTGCCCAAATACATGATGGCCACCCGGTCGCTGACATAACGCACCACGTTCAAATCGTGGGAAATGAACAGATAAGTCAGCCCGAAGGCCTCCTGCAGGTCCAGCAGGATGTTCAGGACCTGGGCCTGCACCGAGATGTCCAGGGCCGAGGTGGGCTCGTCCAACACCAGCAGCCGGGGGCGCAAGAGAAGGGCGCGGGCCACGCTGATCCGCTGCTGCTGACCGCCGCTCAGCTGGTGCGGGTAGCGGTTCAAGAGCTCCGGGCCCAGGTTGACCTTGGCGAGCATCGCCAGGATCTGGTCGTCGATGCGGGCGTGTTCGAATCCGTTGGTGACGAGCGGCCGGCGCAGGGACCACTTGATCTTGGCCCGGGGATTCATCGAGGCGGCCGGATCCTGGAAGACGATGCCCATCTTGCGGCGCAGGGCCTTCATCTCCGCGGGCCGGGCCGTGGTCACCTCCCGGCCCTCCAGGCGCACCGAACCGCCGGTGGCCGTGATCAGGCGCAGCAGCAGACGGGCCACGGTGCTCTTGCCGCTGCCGCTCTCGCCCACCAGTCCCAGGGTCTCGCCGGCCGCGATGGCGAAGCTGACATCGTCCACCGCACGGACATGGGATGACACCGTGCGCCACAGGCCGCTGCGGATCTCGAAATGCTTTTCTAGGTGGGAGACCTCGACGAGCGGGTTCATGGCGGTAGATCTCCCTTGACGGTGGCGGCGACGTGGCAGGCCACCCGGTGTCCAGGCGTGATTTCGACCAGCGCAGGGGCCTGGGTTGCGCAGACCTCGATCTTCGCAGGGCAGCGATCCCGGAAGCGGCAGCCGGGGATTTCCAGTGTGGGATCGGGAAGAAGTCCGGCGATGGTGCGCAGGCGCCCGTCGCGTTTGAAGCCGCGGGGCAGCGATGCCATCAGCATCCGGGTGTAGGGGTGCCGGGGGTTGTCGAAAATGCCCAGGACGTCGGCCTCCTCCACCAGCACGCCGGCATACATGACCGCCACGCGGTCGGCGATTTCGGCCACGATGCCGAAGTCATGGGTGATTAGCCAGACCGACATTTCCAGGGCGGCGCGCAGGGCCAGGATCAGTTCTAGGACCTGGGCCTGGATGGTCACGTCCAGCGCCGTGGTGGGCTCATCGGCGATCAGCAGCCGGGGATTGCGGGCCAGCATCATGCCGATCATCACCCGCTGGCGCATGCCGCCGGAAAGCTCCTGGGGATAGCTGCGCATACGCGCCTCCGGATCGGAGAGCTTGACCTGGTTGAAGAGCTCGGCCACCCGGCGCCAGGCCTCGATCTTGCCGATCTTATCCAGGACGATCGCTTCGTAGACCTGATAGCCGGCCCGGTAGAGGGGGTTTAGCGCGTCCAGCGGGTTTTGAAAGATCATGCCGAGCGACCGGCCGCGGACGTGGCACATCTCCTCCTCGGTCAGGCTCAGGAGATCTTTATCTTCGAACAGCACCCGGCCGCCGATCCGGTGGCCCGGTGCGTTGATGCGGTTGATCAGGCCCATTACGGCGTGGGCCGCACTGGTTTTACCACAGCCCGACTCACCCACCAGGGCGTAGATCTCGCCGGCGTGGATATCGAAGCTGACCTCCTGGACCGCGCGGGCCATGCCGTGGGGGGTGCTGAACTGGATGTCCAGGTGCTGCACGCAAAGGGCTCGGCGGGTTTGATCCATGGGCGGGTTCACACTTTCAGTCGCGGGTCCAGGGCGTCGCGCAGGCCCTCGCCCAGCAGATTGAAGCCCAGGACCACGTAGATGATGGCCAGGCCGGGAAAGATGCTGATCCAGGGCGCGCGTCGGATATAGGTCATGCTCTCCGAGAGGATCACGCCCCAGTCGGGCAGGGGCGGCTGGGCGCCCAAGCCCAGAAATCCCAGCGCGGTGGTGTTGACCACGGCCACGGGCAGCGCCAGAGTGGCCAGCACGATGATCACCGGAATCACGTTGGGCAGGATGTAGCGCAGGATGATGCTCAGATCGCTTTCCCCCATGGCCCGGGCCGCCTCCACGTAGGGCATGTTCTTGAGCGCCTGGGTCTTGGAGCGCACGATCCGCGTGAATTGGGCCCAGCTCACGGCGGCGATCGCAATGATCACGTTGGTCAGGCTGGGCCCCAGCAGGGTGCAGATGGCGATGGCCAGGACGATGGGGGGCAGGGCCCAGATCACGTCCGTCAGGAAGATGATCACCCGGTCCTGCCAGCCGCCGTAGTAGCCGGCCAGCAGGCCCAGCAGGACCCCCACCACGGTTTGGATCGTCACCGCGATGGCGCCCACCTTGAGAGCGATGCGCGAGCCGTGGATCAGGCGCGAAAATGAGTCGCGCCCCAGGTGATCGGTGCCCAGCCAATGCTGGCCCGAGGGCGGGCGCAGGGCCTCGACAATCACCATTTCGTCATAGGTGTAAGGAGAAATCCAGTCGGCCAGCAGGGCCGCGGCGATCAGGCTTGCCATAATCGCCAGCCCGACCAGAAAGGATTTGTTGCGGCCGGCTTCGCGCAGCGCTTTCCAGATGCTGGTCATGCCACGCGGCCTCCCAATTCGGCGCGAATGCGGGGATCCAGAAGCCCCGTCAGGATGTCGCCAATGGTGGTGCTGATCACGGTGAGCAGGGTGATCAGGAGGATGATCCCCTGCACCACCGGGTAGTCCTGGGCCGAGATGGCCTTCCACAGGAGCCGCCCGGTGCCCGGCCAGGCGAAGATGGTTTCGACGATCACCGATCCACCGATGAGCCAGGGAACGGAGAGAAAAAACATCACTGTGACCGGCACCAGGGCATTGCGCAGGACATGGCGCAGAAGCACCATTTGCGGTCGCAGGCCTTTGGCCACGGCCGTGGTCACGTGCTTTTCGCGCAGAACTTCCAGGACCTCGGAGCGGGTCAGGCGCAGGGTGTCGGCCAGGGCGGGCAGGGTAAGGGTCAATACCGGCAGGATCAGGGATTGAAAGCCCCGGTAGCCTGAAACGGGCAGGAGCCGGAAGGATACGGCGAAGACGATGATCAGGAGGATACCCAGCCAGAAATAGGGAATCGCGCGCAGCACCGAGGTCACGCTGACGGCCAGGCGGTCGAAGACCGACCCCTGGTGGTAGCCGGCCATGAGTCCCAGGGGCACCGCGACGAGGTACTGCAGCAGAAGGGCGGTCAGGGTGATGTGCAGGGTGGCGGGCAGGCGGGCGGCCAGCAGGACCGATACCGACTGGCCGTTGGTGATCGAGCGGCCCAGATCGCCCTTAAGCACGTTGAGCAGCCAGTAAAGGTATTGGACCACCGGCGGTTTGTCCAGGCCCCAGCGGGCGCGCAGCTTGGCGGTGGTGGCCTCGTCCAGCCGGGGACTGTCGATCAGCTGGATCGGATCGCCGGGCATCATGTGCATGATGGCAAACAGCAAGATGGTAACCGCCAGCACGATGAAAACACTTTGAAAGATGCGGCGGATGGCGTAGGCGGTCAGATCGTTCATGGGCTACCTTGCTTAAGCTCCCCGGCACCCAAGGTCAGGGGCGTCTACCGCGCTGGGGTCGTCGAACGTGCCGCGCACCAGGCGCATTCGGCGGCCATGGCAGTGCAGCGTCAGGTATTCCGGGCGGCCCGGAGCCTCGTCCCGGGTCAGATAGTAGTCCGCCGCCGTGTCGATCCACAGCTTGTGTCGGCTGTGGGGTCTAAGGTGCCAGTCACCGCGGCTGTCCCGGATCGCACCGGCGACGGTCAGGCGACCTTCGGCGTCGGCCTGGATGGCGAAGCGGGTGCCGGCGGCCTTGGCGGCGTCCTCGGCCTGCCAGGCGCCGGTCCAGGCCGGCAGATTACCGGTGGGCGGCGGATGCCAGGGAGGCAGGGGCGCCAGCCGGTCTCCGATGGCTTCATGTACCAGGCGGCCGATAGGGATATTCGGATCCCCGATGGTGCCGCTGCTGGCGTTCATCAGCAGGATCGCGCTGAGCCCGGCATCCGGAAAACAGGCGGCGTGGCCATGATAGCCCACCGTGCTGCCCGCGTGCCAGTATTCTTTTTCTCCCCGGCGCCGCCAGAGGAACCAGCCCAGGCCGTAGTGGCGGGGCTGGCCTGGCGGCAGCGGGTAGGGGCGGAAGACTTCCTCCCAGGCGGCGGCGGGGAGAAGGGCGCCGGCCTGCCAGGCCTGCTGCCATTTGAGCAGATCGCCGCAGGTGCTGATGATGTTGCCGTCGGCCCAGCCGACCACGGTGCGGTTGTAGGCCGTGGGTGTAAACCGGCCTGCGGCGGTGCGGCGATAGCCCCGGGCCATGCCTGTCGGGCGGCGGGACGTGTCGCCCACGCGGGTGCGGCGCATGTCCAGCGGGGTGAAGATGCGCTCTGCGAGCAAGTCGGCCAGGGATAGCTTGGCGGCCTGCTCGAGGATCTGGCCCAGGATGACATAGCCCGAATTACTGTAGGCCCAGCGCGTGCCCGGCGCGAATTCCAGCTCGGGATAGCGCCGGGCGATATGGCGTACGAGCTCGCCCTGATTGAGGACCGGGCTGTCATCCCGACAATAGGCCTTGATGAAGGCCTTGTCGAAATAGTCCGGGATGCCGGAGGTGTGCGTCATCAGATGGCGCAGGGTGACCTCACGGGCATACCCGGGCAGGCCGGGCGCATAGGCCACAATCGGCGCATCCAGATCCAGCTTGCCCTCGCCGGCCAGGAGGAGTGCCGCCACACAGAAAAACTGCTTGCTGATCGAGGCGATCAGGTAGGCGGTGTCCACGCCGGCCGGGAGTTCGCCTTCGATGTCGGCCCAGCCGTATCCGCGCTGGAGCAGAATCTCCGCACCGCGGGCGATCAGGAGCGAGGCCCCCGGCGTCAGCCGGGGGCACAGGGGCGCCATGACATCGTCGGCCAGACGTCCAAGGCCGCCTGGTTGGTTGGAAGCGCGCCGCATGTGGATCGGGACGGCGATCTTACTTCTTCTTGAGATCGGTCACAAAGGGCTGACCGTCCGCGGCCAGGGCAAACCCCGCGATGTTCTTGCGCACCGCCACGTAGTTGACGTTGGTGACCAGGGGAATCGCCAGTCCTTTTTCCATGACCAGGGCCTGGGCCTGGCCGTAGATCTCGGCCCGCTTGGCCGGGTCGAGCTCATAGCGGCCCTGGTTGACCAGTTGGTCGATATCCGCAAAGGCGTAGTTTTTGGAGTCGGTGTGGAACAGATAGGTCAGCATGTCGCCGTCGGCCCACTGGTAGCGCCGGGCACCCAGATCGAACTTCTTGTCGCGCACGGCCTGCTTGATGTATTTGCCCTCGAACTCACGCAGCTTGAGCTCTACTCCCAGCTTCTTGTACTGGGCCTGGATCACCGGGGCCGTCTTTTTGGAAGAGGGATAGTCGGTGCCGATCATGGCCGTGATGGTCAGCTTTTGGCCGGCCTTGTCGCGAATGCCGTCACCGTTGGTGTCCTTCCAACCGGCCTGGTCCAGAAGGGCGCTGGCGGCCTTGAAGTCGTAGCCGTATTCCTTGGCGAACATGTCTTCGTACTTCTGGCTGAAACCGGCCATGGACGCTGACATGATCCCATGGCGCACCTGGGCGTTGTTGGCCAGCACGGCCACCAGTTCCTGCCGGTTGACCCCTTTCTGCAGGGCCCGGCGCACGCGCACGTCGGTCAGGTTCGGCGCCTCGGGGTTGACATAGAACATGACGCAGCCGGCCTGCAGGTAGCTGTGCAGGACGATATCGTCATCGGCCTCGAGATCGGCCACGTTTTCCAGCGGCACGCGCCAGATGATGTCCACGTTGCCGGACTGGATCTCGGTGACCCGGGTGAAGTCATCGGGGATGAAGCGTACCGTGATCTTGTCCACCAGGCTGGGGCCCTGGTTGCCGGCCTCGGGGAAGGTGGACTTGAAATTGGGGTTGCGCTTCAGGGCGATATGCGAGCCCTGGACCCACTCGTCCACGACCATGGGGCCGTAGCCCACCACCCGGCGGTTGAATTCCTCGGCCGTGATCTTGGCGGCCGTCTTCACGTCCACCAGGCCGCCATAGGAGGAGGCCAGGGAGACCAGGGCGGGCACCGGTGGTGCTTTCCAATGCATCACGAGCACGTTACCCTCGGTGGTGATCTTGTCCAGGGCTTCCAGGTCGGTGGCATAGGGACTGATCTTGAGATAGCGGTCGAAGGAGGCCTTGATCGCCTCGGCGGTCAGGGGATTGCCGCTGGAAAAGGTCAGCCCCTGGGGAATGGTGAGCTTCATGGTCTTGCCGTCCGCCGACAGCGACCAGTCCGAGACCATGAAGGGCTTGACCGCGCTCATATCCCGGTTGAAGCGGATCATGGGGACCGTGACCAGGGAATGCACGATATTTTCCCACTCGATCTGCTGGATGTCGGTGCCTTCGATTTCCTCCGGTGTGGCGATGACGATCTCGCTCGCCGGCGCGAGGGTTACCAGCCCCCCGATGCCCACCAACACGACTACCAGGCCCATCAGCACTTTTCGCATTTTCTCCTCCTTTGGATTGAAATGGCAGTTGATGCCATGCACGCATTTACTTCGCTAATAATCAGCAGGCCGGGCCGGGGACTCAGCCCAGCAGCCGCCGGATCCGGGGCCGCAATTTACCCAGGCCCTCTTCCAGGGGGCGGATCACCGGAATGTCCAGTTCCGCCGCCAGTTGTTCCTGAAAGGTTTTCAAGGCCTCGGGTGAGCCGCCCTCGCCGTTGAGCCCCACGGCAATGGTTTCGGCCCCGTAGGCGCGTAACAGCGCAATCTCCTGCGGCACGCTGGGGATGCGGCACTCGTAGCGCTCCAGCTCTTCGTAATGGGTGCGGAAAGGAACGTGCTGCAGGATCACATGCCGCACATTGCCTGATAAGATGATCTCCGCACCGCAGGGGCCGAAGGGGTTTTGCAGCGCGGACTGTCCCTCGATTAGGATCAGGTCCGGTCGGCGCTCGGCGGCGCACTGCACGATGGCCCGTTCCAGTTCACCGCTCACAAAATCGTTGGGGGTGGCGTCCAGAATAAAGCCGTAGGGATAGCCCTGCAGCCAACCGGTTTGTCCTGTGTAGATCATCTCGGCGGCGATACCGTCGGCGCGGCACATCTCAAGCGTCATGCGGCAGGTGGTGCGCTTGCCCACGGCGCAGTCGGTCCCCAGCACGGCCACCCTGGGTATTTTCACCCTGTAGATGTCGCCACTGAAGAAATGCAGATCTTCAAAGGGCTTGGGTTTGCGGATGTCGATGATCCGCGCCCCGGACTTGCGGGCGGCCGCGGCCAACTCGGGATCGGCGGCCAGCGGGACGTGCAGCCCGGCCACAAGCGAGATGCCGCGCGCCAGCACCTCCAATAGAATCGGTTTCCAGCCCGGCGGCAGGATACCGCCCTCGAAGGCCACGCCAATAACGGCATACTCGGGCGGGCCGCCGTTTTTCTGGATGAGCTCGTCGAGGGTGGCACACACGGGTATGCCGCGATGGACCTGATCCAGGAGCATACCGGCGTCCGCTCCGGCGTGGGCCGGATCCAGCACGGCTCGCACGGTATAGCGCTCCGATCCGCGTATCAGGCCGTGGGCCGTCTTGCCGTAGCCGTCGCCCAGATGCCCGTTGGTGATGACCATTGCAGTGGCCGGCATGTGCCGCTGTTCTCCTTACCCTATCGGCGTCACACCCAGACCGGGTGCGGCCGTGGTGCTAAGTTGACCGTTGGCGACCACGAAACCGCCCTGAAGCAAATCCCGGCCCAGATCGAAGCTGCCGTCCAGATCCAGATAACAAGTCGCGGCCGAGGCCAGGGCCGCGTGCAGGGCGGCAGCGATGCTTACGCAGCTCTCGTCGTTGCAGCCCCACATTAAGTCGATGCCGGCGATTTGGGCCGTGCGGGCCATTTCCAGCGCCGGCGTGATGCCGCCGCATTTCATGAGCTTGATGTTGTAGATTCCGAAGGGCCGGGGGGGATGGGTGCCGCTCAAAGCATCCTCAGGGTGGCGCAGGTTCTCGTCGCCGGCACAGACCCTGCGCAGTTCCCGGGGCAGACCGCGCATGGCCGCCAACTGCGTGGCCGGCAGAGGCTGTTCGATCAATTCGAGCCCCAGATGCCGGGTTTGGCCATAAAAGGCCAGGAGTTCTTCGGCCGTATATCCCTGGTTGGCGTCCACCCGGATACCGATATGAGCGCCCACCTTCTCGCGCAAGCGATGGAGCAGGGCGATATCTTCTTCCAGGGAATCCCCGATCTTGACTTTGAGGACCGTGAAGCCTCGGCCGATGTATTCCTCGGCTTCGGCCAGCGACGCGGCGATGGAGCGGATGCCGATGGTGACCGAGGTGGGCAGACTCTGGTGGCGGCGGCCCAGGAGATCGACCACCGGGGATTCCAAGAGTTGCCCGGCCAGATCGTAGAGGGCCATGTCCACGGCGGCCAGCGCAGCGGGGGTGGCGGAGAGTACGCCCCGCAGCGAGCGGGTCAGGGCCGGAAAACGGCGCAGGTCCTTGCCGAGCAGACAAGGCTCAAGGTGCTGGTCCAGGGCGGCCGCGCAGTCGGCCAGCGACTCGCCGGTGACCTCGTCGCCGGGCGATGCCGCGCCATAGCCGCAGCGGCCGTCTTCCGCCTGCAGGCGTACGAAATGGTTGTCGACATCGGTGATGGTTTGATTGGCGATGCGGTAGGGGCGGGTCAGCGCCAGATGCTCCACCCAATGATCGGTTTTGGCGATTTTCAACTATTGCGCTTTCCTGTCCGTGACCCGGGCTTCGGCGAATCGTGTCGAGGGCAATTGGCTGTGGCCACCAACACTAAAGAAAAATGCTGGTGGTTTCAAGGACGAATCCCTTGATCACCAGAACTAAACGCATTTTTTGCGACGGTGGGGTAAGGTCTATACGGGTGAAGTTACCGCGTTGGCCATGCCACCAGCTTTTGGGGATAACGAGGTGAGGGTCGTGAACGTTTCGGTGGCCCATCGCTACAGGACCGGGATCGGAAATCCAGTAAAATGTGGCGCGGGTAGCGGCCGGTTCAACATGCGGACGCTATTCGATAAGGCCGCGCATTCATGAGGTTCATTACTAACCTGCAGATGCGAAAGGCACAATGTTCTCGTGCTGCAAGATGTTCCCGATTCTTTCCTTTTTTTCCTAACCATTGGGTAAGCATTCTCTCAATTCAGAGAGCCCCATCATTTGGCTTTTGGGGCAATATCAATAAATCCATAAAAGATAGATAGTTAATGAGGTTAATCCTTGTGATTCAGATTGGCCCAGTTTTTGATTTAGCCTTAAATCAGGCCCGTTGGCGGGCAACCTCCCGAAATGGCGTTTTCCCCCGATCTTGAATGCGACAAATCGGCCCGCGCCTTGAGCTTGTGGATTGTGGCAGGGCAATCCATGCAAACCCCGGATTTGAATTGGACGGCGGATGTCGGTTCGATTGCAGGCTTGGCGGTACATGCTAAATAAATTTATTTGTTTTGCGGCAATCGGGGCATTGCTGCTGATCGGCATGGTGACCCAATCGCGGGCCGTTAGCTGGCGGGTCGAGACGGCGCGCCAATTGGAACAGCGGTTGCATTTGGCGGTGGCCAGCGAGGTTCGCCGCTGCGGTGATCCGCGTTTCGATCTGCATACGGCCCTGGTGCGGTTTTACCGCTATCGGGGTTTTGAGCCGGCCTGGGTGGACCGCTATGGTCTTAGGCCGGAAGGGGCCATGGCGCTGGCGGCCGTTTCCCAGGCCGGAGACCAGGGACTGCGCTATGCCGATTACCAGGATCCCTGGCTGGACGATTTGCTGGGCGGCATGCTGACGCGGCCGGTGATCATTGGTTCCTCCTTTGAAGGCAAGCAGATTCAGCTAGACCTGGTGATTACCACAATGGTCTTGCGGTATGCCTGGCACTGCACCGAGGGACGCATTGCTGCGGATATGCCGCGGATTGAACAGCCCTCGCCAAAAGCCACCTCCCTGGATCTGGCGATGACACTGGCTGAAGCGGTGAGCTGCGGACGGCTGGAGGACTTCTTTACGCGCCTGGGGCCCAGCCATGCCGCTTACCGCGCCTTGCGACGAAGCCTGCCGCGGTATCGGCGCATCCAGCGCTCCGGGGGCTGGCCGACGATCCCCGGCGGTCCGACGCTGCAGCTTGGCGACTGCGGTCCGCGGGTGGCGCAACTGCGAAAACGCCTGGCTGCCGCCGGCGACACGCCGTCGGCTTCCAGATCGCCTGAGGATTGCTTCGACGATGATCTGGCGACGGCCGTGAAACGCTTTCAGCGCCGCCACGGATTGTACCCGGACGGGATTGCCGGCGCGCGCACCCTGGCCGCCCTGAATGTGCCTGTTGAGCAGCGTATCCGTCAGATCCAGTTGAGCATGGAACGCTGGCGCTGGATGCCCGCCGACCTCGGAGCACGCTATGTACTGGTGAACATTCCCGGTTTCGAGATGCAGGTGGTCGAGGCCGGTGAGGTGGTCAAGGCCATGCGCACCATCGTGGGACGTAAACGGCGGCCGACACCGACCATGGCCAGCCTGATCACCTATCTCGAAATCAATCCCTACTGGTATGTCCCCCCCAAGATCGCCCGCGAGGATTTACTGCCCAAAATCCAGAAAGACCCGAATTTTCTTGTCCGCCAGAATTTCCGCGTTTTCGACGGCTGGAAAAAGGACGCCCGGGAACTCGACCCCGCGGCCATCGACTGGGCATCTCTGAGCGAAGACCATTTCCCCTGGCAGTTGCGCCAGGAACCCGCGGCCCACAATGCCCTGGGGCGCGTCAAGTTCATTTTCCCGAATCCCTGGCGCGTCTATATTCACGATACCCCGGGCAAAGGCCTATTTCGAAGATCTTCGCGGCCTTTTTCTTCGGGCTGTGTGCGCGTGGAGGAGCCCATGGCCCTAATGTCTCTGTTGCTGAAGTCGCAGGGCTGGGAGCCGGAACGCCTGTCGGAGGCCGTTATCTCCAA
>JASJED010000345.1 GCA_030065585.1 Desulfobacterales bacterium
TTCTGCGACCTCTTTCTCCTCGGTGAAGCCGAAGCCACCCTGCCGGCTTTTCTGGAGAGCTATCGCCGTGCCGACAATCACCGCGAACTTCTGGAGCAAATTCCCCTGGAGGTGGCCGGGGCCTACGTGCCACGCCACTATCAACCCGTCTATCACCCCGATGGCCCTCTCGAGGCCTTCACGGCCGCCGACCCCCGCATCACCCGTGTCAAATCGCCCAAACCCGCGGAAGTAAGCACCCTTAAAACCGCGACCACGATATTGACGCCGGACACGATGTTTCCCGACACCTGCCTGATCGAGGTCAGTCGTGGATGTCCGCATGGCTGCCGTTTCTGCAGTGCCGGCTATATCTACCGTCCGCCGCGCTATCGGGATCCCCAATTCCTGGAAGCCTGCCTGCGCGAGGCCGCCCGCACCACCCATCGGGTGGGGCTCGTGGGCGCCGCGGTTTCGGATTATCCCGGTATCGGGGAACTATGCGCGCAGATGGCGGATACCGGGCTGCGGCTCTCATTCAGTTCCCTGCGCGCCGATGCCCTGACCGACGAGCTGCTCGCCGTGCTGCGCACCCACCGCGCCAAGACCGCCACCATCGCCCCCGAGGCCGGATCGCCGCGTCTGCGCCGGGTGATCAACAAAGGCCTGTCAGAAGAAGACATCCTCCAGGCCGCCGAAAAATTGGTGCGGGCCGGCATTCCCAATCTGAAGCTCTATTTCATGGTCGGTCTGCCCACCGAAACCGACGACGATAGCCAGGCCATCGTAACCCTTTGTGAGAAAATCAAATCGGTATTTCTGGATGCCAGCCGCAAGATGAAGCGGATTGGCACGCTCACCGTCAATGCCACGCCCTTTGTCCCCAAACCGGCCACCCCCTTCCAATGGGCCGCGATGACCTCGCCACGGATACTGAAAAAACGGATCCGTAAGCTGCGCAATAATCTCCAGCGCATCGCCAACGTCCGCTTCCAAAATGAGAGCCTCCGCGAGGCCTATGTCCAGGCCCTGATGGCCCGCGGTGACCGGCGCGTCGCCCAAATCCTGCTTGAGCACCATCACCAGGACGGTCGCTGGCCGCAGACATTGAAAGCCCCGCCCATCGAAACCGATTTCTACACCCTGCGCGAACGCCCTGAGGATGAATTACTTCCCTGGGATTTTATCGACACCGGCGTAAGCCGGGACTTCCTCTGGCGGGAATACCAGCGGGCCCTGGGGGCGAGGCCCACGCGCCCCTGCCCCCCCGAACAAGCATGTCAGCGCTGCCAAGCCTGCGAACCAGCCCCCCCTTAGACGCACGGCGGTCGTCCGGGCGCTTGTTTTCAACGACCGCCGCCAATCGATGCGCGGGTGCCGAACAGCGATTTTTTCGCTTTGATAACAACGTTTTTCATCCGTCGTCGACCATCTCCAAAAAAATTTAACACTGCGAATATTTTTTGTTATTCCAAAACCTTGGATTTAAAAAATGACTTGCAGGGTTATGGCCAGTATGGTAGTCAAATTTGTCCAGTTTGCAGCACCTTCCCACCGCTAACTAAGATACGAAGGAATGGATCACGTATGACCTCGGAGAAAGATGTGAAGCTGGTTCTCAGCGTGGCTGTCGTCCTCTTCATTGTCGGCGTTCTCTGCTACGCCGCCTTTCCCATCAAATCCCCCAAGATTCCCAACCGGATTCAATACCGCAGCGCCACCGGGCATGCGCTTTTTGAGCATATCGAGCATAATACGGGCTATGATGTCGAATGCCTCGAATGCCACCATCATCACGCCGAGGATCTGGAAGACGAAGAATTGCTCGCCTGCGGCGCGTGTCATCCCCAGGAAGCCGGCAAGGCCTCCGATCCCGAAGTGTGCAATGAATGCCACGACGAGGAATACTACGAAGACACCGAGATGATGGGACGCATGGATGCCACCCACAACCAGTGCAAAACATGCCATGCCGGCATAGGTGCCGGGCCCATCGAATGCGCCGAATGCCACCTTTTGTAGCGGCCATCCACCTTGTTCTCACATTCCGCTCCGTGAATCATGGATAAAAGGGTTAGATCATGATGAAACTATTGCAAAGCCAATCGGGGGCATCCGTGTTTCAATATCCGCTCTTGCCGCAATCCCCTCTGCCGGCCCAGGCGATCGACAGCATCGGCAAAGCCACCCTGCTGATCGACCAAATGATCGAGAAAAAATCAGAGGTCGATCTATCCGAAGGCGACACCGTCCAGACCGGGCAAAGACTCGCCCCTTTTCAGGACAGCGCGGCCTATGCCATTTCGAGCGTCACCGGTAAAATCAGCGCCATCTATCCCTATCCGGGCGACTTCGGTAAAAATTTCACGGCCCTCGATATCGAGGTGGCCGCCGATGACATGGCCGCCCCCATCGAAAATCTCGAGCCGACGCTGGAGAGCCTGCGCACTTATCTGGTGAACGCTCCCGGCAAACCGCCCCTGGCGCTTCTGGGAGATCCCAACCGGCCGATCCACACCATCGTGGTAAGCGGCGTGGACACCGACCTTCTGGTGGGCACCCATCAATATGCCATTCGGACGGAGATCGATGCCATCACCAAAGGTATCGAAGTGCTCAAGGCGGCGGCCGGAGCGGAAAAGGTGGCCATCGCCGTGCCGCGCGACCTGATCTCCGGATTCGGTCACACCGGTGCCGATGAACTCAAGGCCGTGCCGCCGGACTACCCCTGGGCCCAGCCCAAACTGGTCCTCTATCATGCTTTCGGGGTGGAGGTTCCGGCGAAAAAAACCTGTGAGGATATGGGCTATGCCTTTTTCAGTGCCGAATCCGTGGCCGCCATCGGCAAGACGTATCTGTCCGGACATGTACCGGTCGATAAAATCGTTACCCTGATCGACAAAAGTGGCCAGGTCAAAGTGGTGACGGCCAGGCTGGGAACGCCGGTCGGCAAAATTCTGCAGGCCGCCGGCATTCAAACCAGCGACCGCGATCGCCTGATTCTGGGGGGGCCCATGACCGGCACTGCCCTGTACGACGAAAAACAGGTCGTGCGCGCCGACACCGATGCGGTCATGGTTCAGGACGCCGCCGACGTCTCGCTGGTATCCGACTATTCCTGCATCAACTGCGGTGAATGTGTGCGCGCCTGCCCGACGCGCATCCAGGTCAACATGCTGGTGCGGTTCCTGGAAGCCGGGCAGTATGAAGACGGTGCCGAACTCTACGATCTGTATTCCTGTGTCGACTGCGGCCTCTGTAGCTATGTCTGTGTGGCCCGCATTCCCATCTACCAATATATCAGCCTGGCCAAATATGAACTGGCGCGGGTAAGCGCGGTAGCGGAGGCGTCTGATGAGCAGTAAAAAAATGTTTATCGTCTCGCATGCTCCCTTCTGGCATAACAGAAGCAACATCCCGGAGCGATGCTACGGCATGATCTGGGCGGCCATGCCGGCCGTGGCCCTGGGCATCGTCCAATACGGTCTGCCGGCCGCGGGCGTGGTTTTCCTGGCGGTGGGCACCGCCATCCTGGCGGAATGGCTGATGAACCGGCTCACCAAACGCACGGCCACCATCACCGACGGCAACGCCGCCCTCTTGGGCCTCTTATTCGCCATGCTGATACCGGCCACCACCCCCTGGTGGGTGGTCATGGTGGGCACGCTACTGACGGTGGTCATCGGGCTGCATGTCTTCGGGGGTATGGGGGCCAATCCCTTTCACCCCGTGGCCGTGTCCATGATGATGCTGACCGTCTCCTGGCCGGCCTTCATGGACTTCAATGCCGCCCTGGTGAACTACGAATTGAGTTTTAATGCCGTCTTTCCGCTGAGTCTTTCCAAAAATCTGGGAACGGCGGCCGTAGCCGGTTTTACACCGCTCGATCTCCTTCTGGGACAGCAAACCGGCGGCATTGGGAGCACATTCGGGCTCGGACTGATTGGCGGCGGTCTCTATCTGATGGCCAAGCGCTACATTCGCTGGGAGATCAGCCTGTCCTTCCTGGCCGGCATTTATATGACCGCCCTGGTTTTCCATATGGCGGCACCGGATCAATACGCCGGACCGCTGTTCCACCTGCTGACCGGTTACACCCTGGTGGGCGCCTTTTTTCTCCTGCCGGATAACGCCAGTTCACCGGTCAACCCGATCCCCATGCTGATCTATGGGGCCGGGGCCGGGTTCCTGGCCATGCTGATCCGCAATATCGGCAGCTATCACGATGGCGTTCTGCTGGCCGTCCTGCTGATGAATCTCGTCAACCCCCTGTTGGACAAAATCAGACCGAAAGCACTGGGAAAGGTGGCTTAACATGGGTGAGATGATCAAAATGGTGGTCGTGCTGACCTTCCTGAGTTCGCTCTCGGGCGGTGTGCTGGCCTATGTCAAGGAGAACACCCAGGAAAAAATCGAAATGCAGGTTCTGCAGCTGGTCAAGGGCCCGGCTATCATGGCCATCTTCAAGGATGCCTCCAACGATCCGGTGGCCGACCGCTTCAGTATCGAGGAGGAGGGCGTGCAACACGAGATCTTCGTGGCCAAAATCGACGGCAAACCGATGATCGCCCTTGA
Organism: Desulfobacterales bacterium; assembly: GCA_030065585.1. GTDB lineage: Bacteria > Desulfobacterota > Desulfobacteria > Desulfobacterales > UBA5852 > JABZFP01. The sequence goes on from JASJED010000345.1 coordinate 4,555, forward strand.
GACTTCAGGCAAAGGCTACGGCGGTGACGTCGGCCTGGTGGTCGGCATCGACACCACGACAGACAAAATCTTCGGGGTTGGCGTCACCACGCACAGCGAAACGGCCGGCCTCGGCTCCAAGGCCAAGGACGATCCCAAATTCGCGGCCCAGTTTGCCGGCGTCGATAGCAAGGGACCGATCAAGGTCGGCGATCCGATCAATGCCTTGAGTGGTGCCACGATAACATCCGCCGCGGTTTGTTCGGCCGCCACCGACGCCGGTGAATTATACGCTCGTCTGAAACCTCAGATTGAAGAACAACTGCAAGCGTTCAAATAACGAGGGAGATCCCCATGGCGAAATCGATTACACATGAATTTGTAAAGGGTCTATGGGAAGAAGTACCGCCCTTCCGTTTGGTCTTGGGGCTCTGCCCGACGCTGGGAGTGACGACCAAGATGCAGTTTGGCATCGGCATGGGGCTGGCCACGACCTTCGTGCTGGTTTGTGCTAATATTCTCGTCTCTGCGCTTCGTAAAGTCGTCCCGGCCAAGGTCCGCATCGCCTGCTTCATCATCATCATCGCCACCTTTGTCACCCTGGTGGAACTGCTGATGCAGGCCTTTGCCTATCCCCTCTTTCTGCAGTTGGGCATTTTCATCCCGTTGATCGTGGTGAACTGTATCGTCCTGGGGCGCGCTGAGGCCTTTGCCTCTAAAAACGGCCTAGTTCG
>JASJED010000346.1 GCA_030065585.1 Desulfobacterales bacterium
CCGGTGGCGGTGATGCCCAGCAGGCCGGTGATCAGCAGGATATAAAGGGTGTAAAAGGCGCCCAGGCGGTCGGTGTAGGTTTTCTCCACGATCGGCCGAGTGCCCAGCAGATTGAGAAAGGCCACCGCGGACACGGCCACGAGCACCAGACCGTTTAAATGGTCCACCCGCAGATTGATGCCCACCGGTGGCTTCCAGCCGGCCATGAAATATTGGACCACGCCGTTTTGATGCACCTCCGCCAGCACCCCCACGCTGGACGCAAAGGTCGCCAGGAGGGTGGCGGCGGTCAGGGGAAAACACCAGCGCTTGTCGATCCAGCCCGCGATGGCAACCACGAAGGCCGCCACCAGCGGGACCACGATGATGAAGGCGGGAAAATGAACGGTCATGGCTTATCGATCTGGGCTGCGATTTCGTCTTCTTCGAGCGTCCCGTATTGCTGGTGAACCTTGATCGCCAGGGCCAGCGCCACACCGAGCGTGGCCACCGAGACGACGATGGCGGTCAGCATCAGGACGTGGGGCAGGGGGTTGATGTAGTCGATGGCCTGGACGGCATGGTGGGCGTCATGGCCGTGACCGCTATCGAGGATCGGGATCGTGCTTCCCTGCTTGGCGCCGATGGAGACATAAAAAAGAATGACGGCGGTCTGAAAGATGTTCATCCCGATGATTTTTTTGACCAGGTTGCGTTTGGCGATCAGGGCGTACATGCCGATCATCACCAAACCGATGAACACCCAGTAATTGTATTTGGTCAGAAAACTGGAAAGGATGGCTTCCATGCGATCAAAGCCCTTCGTCGTGGCGGCCGGCTGAGGACAAATTGTAGTAGAGCATGACCATGACGGCCATGACGGCCAGTCCGACGCCGATTTCAACGATCAGGATACCGTGGGAGCGGGCCATGACGGCATCGACACCCAGCAGCCCGGCCAAACGGCTGTAGTCCAGGAAATTGCCGCCCAGAATGAGGCACAGCACACCGGTGCCGGCATAGATCAGAACGCCCGCCGCGCTCAAGAGTATGGCCGTCTTCTCCTGCAGGCGTCTAAAGACCGAACGCAGGTCGTGGGAAATGGCGAACAGAATGATGGCCGCCCCAAAAATGACGCCGCCCTGGAAGCCGCCGCCCGGGCTGTAGTGCCCATGGGCGATGACGTACAGCGCGAAAAGCTGGACAAAGGGCACGATCAGACGGCAGGTCATGTTGATGATCATGTCGTAGGGCACCCAGTGGGAATCGATGGGTTCGAATTCCTCCGAGCCTGCGGGGGTCTTGCCGCCCTTTTCGATCCGCAGGGTGACGCCGGTGGGGATATGCCGATAGAGTTTGGTCTCCGCCGATTTCTGCCGAAAGGTCCGCAGCAGGAAAAAGCAGGCCAGGCCGGCCGAAAATATCACGGCGGTCTCGAACATGGTGTCGTAGCCGCGGTAGTCGGCCAGCACGGCGGTGACGATGTTGGGGGCGTGGGTATCCGCAGCGCCGTGCTCGATGTAGTAGGGGGAGACATGGGTGCTGGCGGGCGACGCCGGATCGCCCCAATCGGGAAAATCGGGCAGACCGTAGAAAAGCAGCCCCCCCATCAGCAGAATCGTAATCAGGGCAATAAATCTCAATCCTTGGTCCTCCGCGAGGTACGGAAAACAGCCGCCACAAAAAAGACCGAGCTGACCCCGGCGCCCACCGATGCCTCGGTAAAGGCCACGTCAACAGCCCCCATGATGGCATACAGCAGGCACATCAGGAAACTGTAGACTCCGAAAAGAACCGCGGCGCCGAGCAAATCGCGCACCATGATCGCTCCGATACCGCTGACCATCACCAAGAGCATGATGATGAGATCCACCGGCCAGATCATCTTCGACCCTCCTCCCGCGTTTCCTTGGTCCAGGGTGTCATGCCGGCCCGCACACCGGCGTCCACGATGGCGTGCGTGGCTGTGGGGCTGGTGATGAAGACGAAGACCACGATCAAGAGGATCTTTAATGCCGTCAGCACCGAGCCCAGGCTGAGATCGTTCAACAGGTAGAGCGCAATGCCGCTCAAGGCCGTAAACTGGCCCATGGTGTCCAGTTTACCGGCGGGGTGCAGACGCGAATAAAAATCCGGAAAACGCAGAATCCCGATGGCGCCGCCCAAGAAGAAAAACAGGCCGAGGGCGATCATGGCCGTTGCAATAATATCGAGTAAACTCATCCCGTTTTCCTCATCTCTAACCTATCTGCGTTACAGGGGCGTGGCTCCCTGCCCAGTTGACGCTTTAACGCCCTTCCACCTCGTCGAAGAGTCCCTTTTTCTTCTGAAAGTAGCGCGAAGCGGCCAGCACCGCGATGAAGTTCAAGGTGGCGTAGGCCAGGGCGATGTCCACGAACATGTCGACGCGCTCGTAGATCAAACCGATCAGGATCAGAAGCGTCGTGGTTTTGCTGCCAATGGCATTGACACCGATAATGCGATCGAGCACGGTGGGGCCGAACACGGAGCGATAGAGCGAAAGGCCCATGAGACAGGCCAGAAAAACGCTAGCGTATAAGAAAATAGCCTGCATGTATCATTCACCGAAAATGGCGCCCACCCGGTCTTCCATTTCACCGGGCAGACCCTGGCCGGAGGCCTTGTCTATCGCGTGGACGGTGTATTTACCGAAAATCGAAACGTAGACCGTGATCGTGCCAGGGGTCAGGGTAATCGAGTTGGCGAAAATAAATCGGGCCGTTTCGTCTTCCAACCGGCTTTGAAAACGAAACATGCGCGGATCGATGAGATCCATCATGCGCGGATGGAAGACGAGGCGCATCACATGCATGTTAGCGCGGAAAATCTCAAACAGAAGCCAGGGCACGTAGGCAATGAACCGCAGCCAGTTGCCTGGCAGTCCCTTGAGCCGACGCGCCCTGAGCAGCATGTCGCCGGAGGTGTAGGTAACGATGGCGCTGGAGACGACCCCCAGGGATATATGGAACAAGTCGAACTTGCCGGAAAGGACCAACCAGGTGATCATGCATACGCAAAAGGTGAAAAAATACGGCAGGGGGGAGCGTTCGGGCGGCGTCGGCGGCTCAAAAGGCTTGAACGGCGAGTAGGCCTGATAGTCAATCGGATTGTTCGGATTGTCCGGTTTGGTGTTGGCGCTCAAAAGGTCAGGACCTCCTCGATGGCGACTCCAGATGATGCGACCCGATTTATGGGGTGAGGTCGTCCGGAAAGGCAGAAAAAAAGATTACCGGGTGCATTCCATAATCTGATGGGCAAGTCAACCCATTTTCTCTCCATCCTCCTTTTATCAGCGCAGCAGAAGGACGCTAACCAGAAGAATTCTATTGCTAATTTTTTACTTCCTTTCCTGGACCCCCGATGGCCAATTGTGTCCCCCTCAAAAAAATAAGTGGCGTTCATTTTACAAATCGAATACAGAGAGGTTCATGGAAAGGCTCACCCGTCTGTTGTCGGATCTCGTCAAGATCCCCTCGACCCACAGCCGCCCCCGGGAGATCGCGCGCTGCGCCGATTTCGTGATTGAGTGGCTGGAGACCTATGAAATCGAATGCCTGCAGCATATCCACGACGGCGTTCCGACCATCACGGCCCTGCCCGCTCCCGATCGAACAACGATCCTGCTCATGTCCCATCTGGATGTGGTCGAAGCGCCCCCGGAGCTGTTCATACCCCGGCAACGGGACGGCAAGCTCTACGGCCGCGGGACGATCGACGACAAGTACGCCGTGGCCCTGTCCATGCTGCTGATGAGCGAGCACCTGGAGCGCCTGCGCGCTATGGGACGAACCCAGGCCGATCTGGGCTTCGGCCTGATGATTACAGGTGATGAAGAAGTGGGCGGGAAAAACGGGGCCCGTGCCACCCTTGCCAAAATCCAGGCGGACTTCGCCATCGCCCTTGACGGCGGCAGCCTGAATGAAATCATTATTAAAGAAAAGGGGATTTTACGCCTCAAGCTCGTCAGCCGCGGCCGGGCCGCCCACGGGGCTCGGCCCTGGCTGGGGATCAATGCCATCGAAGCCCTTTACCGCGATTATGAAATCCTCCGCAACCACTTCCAGGAAACCGCCCCGGGGCACTGGCATCGCACCCTGAACTGGAGTGTCGTCCAAGCCGGCCAATCCGTCAATCAGGTCCCCGATCGGGCCGAAGCGATTTTCGACATCCGCTATACCGAGAATGACGATCCGGAAACCTTGATCGCCGCATTGCGACAAGAACTGCGCGGCGAGATCGATGTGCTGTCGCTTGATCCGGTTTTTCAAGGGGGCCATTCACCATACATGAACCTCCTGCGGGAGATCGTGCCCGAGGTCGCCTGGGGCATGGAACACGGGGCCAGCGACGCCCGTTTTCTGGCGGCCAACGGAATTCCGGGGATCGTCTGGGGGGCCGACGGCGACATGAGCCAACATAGCGACGAGGAGCATGTTCATCTCGACAGCATCGACACCCTTTACCGACATCTCGACCGGTTCTTAAGAAAAGCAGCTTCTGAATAGGGTAAAGCCACTATGATCATTCATTGAGCGGCTCATACGCAAAAGGCTTGAAAAGACGAAAATCGATACGATCGAAATGTAATGTGGCGGGAGCAGGGGCATAGACAGCATCCAGTATCGTATCACGATCATAATCTAGGCACACCCAGTCAACATAACCGTCATAATTAGCATCCAACAAAATTAGAAAAGGCGGAAACTCCCAGTGCCCACCGGGCAATATGCGCTTGTATTCGAGCAAATCGACCCCGCGCCCTTTTTCACGCAATATCTGGGAGTTGTAGTCATGGTTGCGATCATAACCGAAAAAAATAGCCTCCCATTTGCCCTCAGGGACGGGAACCTCTATCAATCCTTGACGGACGATCCGTTTTTGGGACTCATATTCATCCAGAACAGCCATATCAAAATGTTTCGACGTGGCACACCCCCAAGAATATAGGGCCCAAAAACCGGTTATTAACATCGGCAACCAGAATCTGAACACCTGGGTATTTTGAGTGGTTTTGTAAACCATGATACCTTTTGACAATTTAATTCTTGTCAGATAATGAATTAGCGTTCGTTACCACATCCTAAATTGCAAATCATCACCAAGCATTATTTCGAATAACGGCTCTTATCAGGTCCAAAACACACAAATCGATTCCAATCCGTGTCCTCATACGATGGATGTGGACCTGGCTTTAATTATTTTGTAACCGCAGTCATTACTTGGGAACCAGAACCTAAAGCCATTCTAAGGAGGGAACATGAAAGTATCAAAAAAACTGTTTCGCGTGAGTGTC
>JASJED010000347.1 GCA_030065585.1 Desulfobacterales bacterium
GCAGCGTTACGCTTCAGCCCTCGTCATTGCGGCGTACACAAGTACGCCTCATTCCTCAGGCTTCGCAAGCCTTGCTCTCGAACTTTTTACGAGGCCGTCCGAGACGTTACTTTCTTCGACTTTATTATTATTGCCGCCGGTGGCCGGCTGCCGCCGGACGCAACCATGCATGGAAAAAGGAAAATGCCATGAAAAACCTCAAGCTTGCATCGCGCGATGAGGTCCGGCAGACCGTCATTGCGGTGGGGGAGGTCGCCTTCGGACGCGATTTTGTTGTGATCGCCGGCCCCTGCAGTGTGGAGAGTGAGCGTCAGACCATTGAAACCGCGCAGGCTGTCAAGGCGGCCGGTGCGGATATGATGCGGGGCGGGGCCTTTAAACCGCGAACCTCGCCGTATTCTTTCCAGGGACTCGGCTTGCAGGGCCTCAAAATCTTGAACAAGGCCAAAGAGGAAACCGGACTGCCGATCGTCACCGAAGTCCTCGATCCGCGCGATGTCTCCTGGGTGGCGGAATTCGCGGACGTGCTGCAGATCGGAACCCGGAACATGCAGAATTTTTCGCTTCTCAAAGAGGTCGGCAAAGTCAAGCGGCCGGTTCTGCTTAAACGGGGCATGTTTTCGACCCTGGAAGAGTGGCTCAACTGTGCGGAGTACATCCTCAGCGAAGGCAACCCGGACGTGATTTTATGCGAGCGCGGTATCCGCACTTTCGAAAACTATACCCGCAATACGCTGGATTTGAGCGCCGTTCCGGCCATCAAAGAGTTGACCCACCTGCCCATCGTGATCGATCCAACCCACAGCACCGGCCGTCTGAGCCTGATTGCGCCCATGAGTCTGGCGGCCGTGCCGGCCGGCGCCGACGGTCTGCTGATCGAGGTGCACCACAATCCCGGGGAGGCCCTGTGTGACGCCGATCAGGCCCTGACCCCCGATCGATTCGAAGCGCTCATGCGCCAGTTGCGTCCGCTGCGGGCCTTCATGGAGCGAGTGCCGGATTGAATATTCCGGCCGGCAAGGCCACAATTGATTACCGAATTCCGTCAAACCAACGATACGGGGTGAGAAATGAAACTTGATGAAATTCGCCGCAAGATTGACAAGATCGACCGCGAACTGCTGGTACTGCTGCAGGAACGCATGGGCCTGGCACTGCGCTCCAAGAAGTTCAAGGCCAACATCAACGATCCAGCCCGCGAGGAAGACCTTCTGGCGCGGGCGGAACGATTGAATCTGGATCTGGTGGAACGCTCGTTCACGCGCCAGCTGCTGGAAACCATTATCCAGGAAAGCAAGCGGCTGCAGGAAGAGGAGCGCAAGCTCGTGGCCTTCCAAGGCGAACACGGTGCCTACGGCGAGGTGGCCTCGCGCCAGCTCGTTCCGGCCGGGGCCTACATTCCCTGTCTGGAATTTGTCGATGTTTTCCGGGGTGTGGAAGAGGGTTATCTCGATCTTGGGGTGGTGCCGGTGGAAAATTCACTGGAGGGTGCCGTAACCCAGGTCAACGATCTGCTGACGACCACCGATCTCAACGTGATCGGCGAAATCAAGGTGCCGGTCAATCATTGTCTTCTGGCCACCCGCGGGACGGACTACCGTGAAATCCGCGTGGTCTATTCCCACCCGCAGGCCCTGGCCCAGTGCCGCGGTTTTCTGCTGCGCAACAACCTCGAACCGCATCCCTTCTACGATACGGCCGGGGCCGCCAAGATGCTGGCCCGCGAGCATCCCAAGGCGGCGGCCGCGATTGCCAGCGACCTGTGCGCCGAGCTCTACGACCTCGATGTGATCAAGTCCGGCATCGAAGACGGCGCTTCGAATTCCACCCGTTTTCTTTTGCTTGCACGGGAGCCCTATGCCGGCAAGGGGGACAAAACCTCGATCATTTTTGCGGTGCCCCACGAGGCCGGTAAACTCTACGACGCGCTGCGTCTGTTTGCCGAAGCCAAGATCAATCTGACGCGCATCGCCTCGATGCCCCTGCGCAGCGATCCCAGTAATTACAGCTTTTTTCTCGACTTCGAGGGCTCGCGCCAGGACGACACTATCGAGACGGTGCTGGAGAAGGTCGCCCAACTGACCATCGGGATGAAATGCTTGGGCAGCTATCCAGCCGATCCAGCGGATCAGTGAGCGCTGCAGCAAACCCGCCCAATGGGGTGGGGGAGCCGCCCCGCTCCTACCGCAGTGGATGAGCCATCGAACGGGGGGACCGGCCCGGTACCCAAGTGGATGATCCCAGGGGATGGAAGCGTTGAAGCTACATATTCGCCATTGCGCCAGCGATACGAAGTCATCTCATCATAATTGAAAGGTGCGCGACTTCCATCCCAAATCTTTCAAGATAAGGGCTGTATAAACGGCGAATGTCTTCTTTGAGCGCTGGCCTGATTTCTAACCAATCGTGGCTTCCGGCCATTTCCTCAAAGAGATCATTTTTTCTTTGTGCCGTAATGACGTTTCTGATCGCAGGGGAAATGATGTCATCTAAGCGCGTCAGCGCTGATTCGATCGTACTAAATGATCCTATCTATTCAACGTTAAAGCCTATTGCTAATTAGAAATCGCACAGCTGGAATCCGCAGAGAATGCTTAGAAGCTATCAGTGCGCTTCTTGTGGACGCCCACCGGAAAGGGTGGGCAAGGTTGTGCCGGTTGGGCGGTTTGTTTGGCGGCTGAGCACATCGACGCAGAAACGGCGGAGGACCGCGGGTGATCAAACGGTCGGTTCATCGGTCAGCGCACTATCCGGCTGCTGGTGATCAGCGGATCTGTCGCCGTTTGACGTGCCCAGCATGGATTTGAAGGCCTGGGGCGTTTTCTGGTAGAGATCGATGGCCGCCTCCAGCCCCAAATCCTCGACAATCCGGATTCCCTGGTTCAGGTAGCGGTACTTGTCGAATTCAAGGCGCGCACTCAAGGTGGCCTCGATATCCTTTGCGGGCCATTCGGTGAGGAAGCGCTCCATGATTTCCGGCAGCAACTGCCGCACCAGCCCCCCCACGGCGGCCTCCTCGACCGCCAGCCATTCCTCGATAATCTGTTCGACGGCGGGAATGGTTTCCGGCGGCTGGGCCGCCAGGCTGCTTTTGATGGCATTCTCGGTGGCGCGGCGCAGCGCAATGTGCAGGGTCTCCTCAACCGGTGCAATCAATACGTTCAGGGGATCGTCGGCGCTGTTGCGCCAGAGCGTATAGGGATTGCGCACGAAGTCGTATTGCTGATCCTCCCCGATAACGAGATAGGAGCTGTAGGAGCCCACCTCGCCGGTGTAGCTGCGGTTGCTCAACTTGATCTTGATACGTGTTCCTGTTTCAGCCGCCGCGGAAAAAATATATTCCTCGGTATAGACATCGGCGATATTGTGCACCAGAAGGGCCGTGATGCCGTTCTCACCGGAGAGGCTTGCCGCCGTTGAAGCGGTTGCCGAAAATGTGGCAATCGTCCGGTAGGGATTGGGCAGACGCGTCTTGTCGAGTACATAGTCGATGGCCGCCTGACAGTAATTTTCGAACAGGGCGGCATAGGCCGGCCGGCTTTCCGGAACAATCATCAGGCGCTTGGAGGCTTCCGCGAGCTTCCAACTCAGGGCCTCACTCTCTAATTGGCGGCGAATGCGCGCCAGCAAGGTCTCGTTTTGCCCCAGGAAGGCACGGTTTTCCCGGCTTAGGGCCTCGTCGACCCGGTTTTCGGCCTGGCCGAATTCAATCAGCGGAGCACGTCGGCTTTCCGCCTGGATGTATGTCAACAGCAGATTGCCATCAAACCGCGGCCCGGACTGATGCTCTGCAGCCACCCCGGAAATGCTCAAACATGACAACAGGAGGGTGGCCACCCCAAGCTTTGCCGGACGGATCGACCCGAATGGCGCAATAATGGCGAGAAGTAAACGCATGGCGGCAGCCCTGATTTTTGGTGGTGGTCACACAAGGTGATATGGCCGGCATCTGAATCAAAATGAAGCAATAACCACGCCATGGCAATCCATCCGCAAAGGAGGTGGGGGGGTTCTTTGAAATAATGTCATCATTACGACTGGTTGCGCAATCCTAACATATTTGAGCATGGCCGGGCCGACGAAAAGAAGGCGTCGAAAATCCTCAAATTGACAATTGTATGGCCCACGATTGTCAATATAATGCCGTCATCCGTCAGATCGCCGGCGGCGATCAACAGACCCTGCGGCAGTGGGGCCTCGCTCCCGAGGGCATCGGTTTTCCAGCCCCATCGCAGCCGTTTCTGTGACTGCCTTGAAAATTAGCGCAATCATTTTTATCGTGGCCAATGCGAACCTTAATTTTGATACTTTGCCTCGCGGTGCTCATGACGGCCTGTGGAACGCGCTGGGTGTACACCAACCTTGATTGGCTGATTCCGTGGTACGTCGATGATTATGTGGCCCTCGACGCCCACCAGGACAGTGAGTTGGCCGTGCGGTTGAAAAACCAGTTGGACTGGCACTGCCGCACGCAGATGCCGCGCTATGCCGATTTACTGCGACAGTTGCGCGACGCCTTGAGCATTCCGGGCCAGCCTGTGCGCGCCGATCAATGGCGCGTTTATTTTGAACAGTTGCGGCAATACTGGATCGATCTGATCCGCCAAATCGGACCGGATGCGGCGGCCATTCTGACGACGGCCACCGACGAGCAAGTCGATGAGCTGTTTGCCAATCTCGAGGAAACCAACCTCGAGATGCAGGACAAGTACGTCGATCCGGCACTGGAGGATCGACGCCGTAACCGTCGGCAGCGCATCGCGAAGCGCATCGAATATTGGACCGGACCGCTGACCAAGGCCCAACAATCGATGCTGACCGAATGGTCCTATGGGCTGGAGGAAATCGCCGAGGACTGGATCGCTCACCGACGTTATTATCAGCGCGAGCTGCGCCGCCTGCTTGAACGCCGCAGCCAGGCAGGCGATTTCGAGGCGCAATTCCTCGATTTGCTGGCGCATCCGGAGGCCCTGCGGGAGCCCGGCTATCAAGCGAAAATCGATGCCAATTTGGAACGGACCTTCCGCATGCTGGAGCGGCTTTCAATGTCGTTGACACTAGTGCAGCGCCGTCATACCCTGCATCGACTCGAGCAGCTTGCCGTGGAAATGGATCGACTGGCGTGCGAACCCGCTCCGCCCAAGGCGCAATCCGCGATGTGAGCCCGGCAGGATAGGGGGACTTCGCAAACTGCCGGCCCGGTGGTCGAATGCGACCAAGATTGAAACTCAGCCCATTGCGGTGAACCAAGAGGTCCGGCCGTGAAAAATCCCAATTATAGAATCAAGGGGGAGCGGCCCGGAATCGATGGGCACTAGCCAGGCGG
>JASJED010000070.1 GCA_030065585.1 Desulfobacterales bacterium
TCATCCTCGTATTCCTCGTAGGTGTGCACCTTAACGGGATAGTTCCAGGGATTGACATGTCGCACGGCCCGGCTGTTATTGGCCAGGTTGCGGGTGGGACTCAGGAAAACCCCCCCCAAATGCATCAATTTGCTCCAGGGGAAATAGGCCAGCAGCACACTCACAAAAAAGAGGTGAATGTAGAAAATGCTACCAACTTCCTTCAGCTTGGCCAAAGCCGGCAACTGAAACGTCGTCATACCATAGGTTATTTCTTTGGCGGTGGCCACATCGACCTTGATGAAATAGCGCATCAGAATGCCGGTCAGCACGATGCCGATGATCAGAAACAAGGGAAAGTAGTCAGAACCCAACGAGATATAGCGGACGTTGGCGATATAAAGCCGCCGGATGAAGAGGTAAAGCACGGCGGCCAGCAGAACGAAACTGGACAGTGAAATGGTGGGCTGACCGATCTGGATGAACGTATCGATTTTCTCCAGAATCTCGAAGGGCAGGGGCAGAGGGTCCACAAAAAAGCGGGCATGGCGCAGTAAAACCACCAAAAAAGTGTAATGAAACGCCAGCGCCGCGGCCCACAGAAACACTTCCAGGTCATAGCCGATACGCCCGTCGGGGTTGACTTTCAATTTGGTGTTCCGGAACAGGGACCGAAAGGTCACCACTTCCAGGAACATGCGCGCCACAACCCCCCAGGTGGTAAAGGGGCTGTCGATCTTGTTCTGCGGCAGCCAGGGCAGCGTTTTGGCTTGGCCGGCCGTCGTGGGGATGCGAAACGGCACGCTCGAACGGGCCCAATCCAGCATGCGCAGGGTGAATCCCACCAGAAAGACCAACACGGCCACGTATGGCAGAATCACCCCAAAGAGCAGCTGGAGCCCGAGCAAATCGCTCCCCACCCCGGCAATCAGCGCCAGTAGACAGACGGCTAAGAAAGGATACAAATACTTACCATTCATGGACCTTTACCTCGCTTTTGGACCCCGGTACACAATGGAGGGGCGGTTCGGTCGATCATCCCCGTCGCCAGAGGCGCGCCCCGGGTTTAACCGGACCGGCCGGCGACGGGTGCCGCGACGCTAAACCGCTCCTGTGATTGGTCCGGGATCGTCGTTAATATTTAACGATTTAATCACTTTGAAATCCCGGCATCCGGCTGGCTTTCCGAATTTTCACGAACCAGTCCGGCCCGCGCAAACGCACGGTAAATCTTACTCTGCTCTTCGGTTGCTCTGAGGTGGTAGATCTTTTCGCGACAACTTAGAAATATATCGAATGCGATCAACAGCAGGTGGTCGATGCGCTTTTCAAATTCATACAGATCACGTTGATCTTGCGGGTCATCGAATCCCGTCGATAGGCTGGTGCGGATGATGGGTTTGAGATCAAGAATAAACGCCGTGGCCTGGGAAGGGGTAAACATGGTCTGAACCGCGCGGATACGAATCAGCGGGTCCAGAAGGGGGATGATTTTCTCGGGGGGCGTGTTGGCCAAGACCGCGTCCAGAAGGGCCTCCATGCTGCGCCGGGCCGTTCCGCCCACCGGATTGGTGAAAGCATCCGGATTCGCTTTCAAAAAGTGTGCGGTATCCGATGGATAGGTTCCGGTGAATACCTCAAACCATTTGGCCAGGATCTTCTTTTTCTGTTTGGTGATACGTTTTTCAAGCCTCATTAAAGGGCGGCTCCGGCACGAAACGATTCCAAGGGGCCTGCCCCTCGAAAGCGGATTGTTTCTCCTTTGGGCAATGTTCCGTGATGGTGTGGAAACGGGGTGCACTACCGATTTTCGAAGGAAAATTCTATAGTCAAGATGGCTTGGACTGTCAAGGAGATTCGGAGCAATCTCACTATCTTAGTTTCGGAATGCCTAAACTTGTACAGCACTCCAAATAGGCCCTGGCCGATGAAAGCGGTCATCGTCGCAACGCGGGTATGAACCGGTCAATCCGATTGACGATACACGGCTTTCCAGTCCTTGGCACCTTTTTTCTGATAGTCGGCCAAGGCCTTGTAAAAAGCCCCGACGGCCAGTTCGGCGCAGTGGAAATGGTCGGGCGGCAGACTTTGCAGAAATTCCGCCAGCATTTCCGGCTTCAAGCGCCAGGCCGCCGCCAGGGTATGACCCTCGACCATCTCGGCCAGGGCATTCGCACAGGCATTGGTATTCAGGCAGCCCTCCAGCTCGTAGGCCACTTCCTGAATGATCCCCCCGCTGATGGCCAGGTAAATCCGGATCCGGTCACGGCAGGCCCCCACATTGTCCCCCACGCCCGACGGGTGTGAAAGGCTTTTCTGACGATCGGTCCGGAAGGCCATTTCCAGAAAGGTCAGCGAATGCTCCGGCCAGTTGTCTTCATGCTCGCCAAGGTGTTCATCAACCATGGTTAGTTGCCGCCTCCCCGTTGTTGGTCATGATCATGATCCGGCACGCGCCCCGCACCCTTTGCTTGGGGCTGGGCGCGCTCCAGCGTCCTGTGCTTGGATATCTGCAGATAAACCTTGTCCGTCACGATCGAATGGACCGCCACGGGCCGCAGATCATAGACCGGGGCGAGCCGTTGCCCAGGTAAAGGCTGATTGCTGGAAGCGGACTTCTGCTGAAAAACGATCAGGTCATCGAAATATCCATGGGCCAGGGCGGATCGTAGCTGGCCGGAGCCGGTGTTGGCCGATTTGAAGGTCCGGGCGCTGTACCCCAGGCTGGTGAATTGAACCGGCCAGGGAGCAATCACGAGTGGATTGTCCGCTTCCAGGCTCGCTAGAAATTGACGGCTCTCGAAATTCGACCGAATCTCCATCAGGCTGTTGATATAGTGAGGAATCATTGCCGTGGGATGGTAGACCAGGAAAAGCATCAGTGCCAGCGTCATAACGACCCGGCCCCGCATCAGTTGGGGGAAAACGATCTTGAGGAGGATCGGCATCAAGGCCAGCGCCACCGAAAAAATCATGAACAGCCGCGACTGGGCAGGGTGATTGTACTGCCCGGAATGGTGGGCCAGGATGATGGTCAGATTGGCGGCCAGACATGCCAGGGCGACGGCGGCAAAGCGGCGGGTAGCGGTATTAAGTACGATGCGGCGCCGCATCACCTGGATCACCAGGACAACGAAGACCACCAGGCCGAGGAGATTCAAAAGACCGGCGTAGGGAAGATAGAAATCCAGATTGAGAAACTGCGTCCATAGGCGGTGGGCATTGGCTCCCATGGCCTCCAGGCTGAATAGGGACGTGCCGGCGGGGTTTTCATAGCGGCCCTGAACCAGGATGCGCTGCCACAGGTAGGGCCCGAGCATCAGGGGGGTGCCGGCCAAAAGCCAGGCATGGCGCTTGAGCCAGTCCTTCTTGATATACAACGCCATGCCCAGGCCCATGATCGCGGCATACAGGATGGATTCATGCCGAACATTGGCCATCAGGATGAAGGTCATCAATAACAGCGCCATTTTGAAACGGCTGGGGGCCGTCATGAAATCGTAGAGCAGGGCCAATGAAAGGGCGAAAAAGGCCGTGTTCATCAGGTCGTAGCCGCCGCCCGTGCCATAGACGGCCACCAGGGGTTGAGCGGCCGCCAACACGATGGCGGCCATGGCCGTTGCCGAACTCGTCCATCGGCGGCATACGATCCCGACCCCGCTCAGAAAGACGAACATCACCACGGCGTTGAGCACAAAGGCATTGACGTAATGGTAACCGCCCAGCTGGTGAACGATATGCAGGCAAAAAGGAAAGAGCAGCGGCCGCAGAGGTACCAGCCGGGTCAAAGGAATGTAATTTCCCTGGAACCAATCGGCCTGGGTCACCTCCCAGGGCCCGCGTTCGAAATAAAACGACTGGGAAATCGACAGCAGCGTCGCCTCGTCGTTGAGGGTCTTGTAGCCGATGGGCGTGGTCAAAAAAATGCTCGCGGTGAGCAAACCCGCCAGAATCAGCAGCGGGTAATGGCGCTGCACAAAGGGCCGGACGGCCAATCCCTCGGCGCGCGCACAACGGATGAGGCTGATCGCCCAAAGGCTCACCATCCCCAGCATGATATAGTACGCCCCGTAACCGAAAAGGGGCCGCAGAATGCCTGGCCGGAAAAAACCGGCCAGCGTGGCCGCCAGCGGGGCTGCCGCCAGAATCAGCATACCGAGCAATTGCCAGCGCGGCCGCCCCGAGGTCATTGGCTCCCCGACTCCTTGATTTTGGCAATAACCAGCGTGCGGTCGTCTTCCGGCAAGGTGCCCCGGGTGAATTCCTGCAAGCTTTGAAACAATTGGTCCACCAGCACGGCGGCGGCCGCTTCGGCGTTTTGGCGCAGCAGCGTTTTGAGGCGTTGCTTGCCGAACATTTCGCCACGTGTATTGCGCGCCTCCCAGATGCCGTCGGTGCCCAAGGCGATGATCTGCCCCGGCTGAAGGCCGCTTTTGTCAATCGCGCTGTAGGCCACCGCCGGATTCAGTCCCAGGGCCAGTCCGGGCCCCCGGAGTTCTTCGAAGCGGTCTTGCTGCGGATCGTAGAAAAGGGCCGGATCATGCCCGGCGCGCACCCAGGCGAGCGATCCCGCCGCCGTATCGAGGCCCATCAGAATCAGCGTCATGAAACGGTCGGTCTGCTGCGTGTCGGACGTCAGATGGCGGTTCAGGTCGGCGACGATGTCCGCCAGTGACCCGGATTGCTGCGCCCGCATGCGCAGAAACGCGCGCGCCGTCGTCATCAGCAGGGCCGCATCGACCCCGTGGCCGGACATGTCGCCCACGGCGACCAGCAGCGTGGTGGCATCCGGCGGCGCGATAAAATCATAGTAATCCCCGCCGATCTCATCACAGGATTCACTGCGCCCGGCGATCTCCAGCCCCGCCACGCTGGGCGGTGTATGGGGCAGGAGGGTGGTCTGAACCTCGCCGGCCAGTTTCAGGGATTTGAAGTGCTCGGACATATCCGTCACGAAGGCCACATGGCCCAGATGCTCGCCGCTGGAGGCAATCAGGTCGTTGCCGTGGAACAGTACCGGAATTTCGCGGCCGTTTTGGGCCACCAAACGCCCCTGGACCCGGCGGTAGTCGGCCGCCATGACCGTATTTTGCTGGGACATGCAGTATTGACGGAAATCTTCCGTGCCAAAGTCGAAGGGGCGCCGGCCGATGACCTCGTCGCGCGTAAAACCCAGAAGACGGCAGAAACTCGCGTTGACATCCACGATCCGGTGGTTGTCATCCATGAGGATAAAACCCTCCCCGGCGGTTTCCACGATGCGGCGGTATTTGTCTTCGCTGGCCCGAACTTTGTGCTCCGCCTTCAAACGCTGCATTTCCGCGGTCGCCCGCGCGGCGAAAATCCGGAAGATGGCCTGCTGGCGGGCCTGCTCGGGCATGGGCTGCCGGTCCAGCACCGACAAGTGACCCATGATCTTCCCGGCTTCATCCATCAGCGGAATGCCCAGATAACTGACCGCCCCCAAATCGCGCGCGTGATCGTCGTCGGGGTAAAGCGCCAGGACATTGTCGGGAAGGTGAATCAGGTCTTTGGCGGTCAACACGGTTTCGCAGGCCGTTCCGGCAACGTCGTAGGTGAAATCATGGGTCATCGTCCCCCCCATCCAGAGGGCGATGGCACGCAGCTGATTCGTTTGCGGCAGGTATTCGGTGACCCAGGCGCCGTAGGTGTTCAAAGCCGCCGCCAAGTTGACCACCAGGGCATCGAAAAACTGGTCACCGGTTTGGGTGGCCGTGCCTTCCAGAATGCGCCGGATCATCGAGTTTTCGTCGTGAAGATCCATCAACACCTCTGCCAATCACCATGGCGTTCAGATTTGGGGCGCTTCTCCAACCTAAATAATGAAGACGGACTAAGGCTTCAAGCGCAATTGTCTAGACGCTCTTGGCCGGCGCCGCCAATAGCTGTTTGAGCCCCCGCCAGCCCACCACATAACGAAAGAGTTCCGGATAGCCGACCTGCCCCTGGAAGACGTCCAGAAGCCTGGGGGCGATCCGATCCCCGCAGCGGGATAGCAGCGGATGGCTCAGCCAGGGCAGCCGGTAGAGAATCGCCGCCAGCCAACCGGCATAACGGAGCTCCCGCCCCACGGTGGCACGCAGGGTGTCATCGTAGGTCGCCCAGGGTATCCCCCGGTTGAAGTAATCGCCAATCGCGGTCGCCGCCAGCCGGGCCGTGCGCAGGGCATAATAAATGCCTTCGCCGGTAATCGGATCCACCATGCCGGAGGCATCGCCCACGACAAGGCCGGCACGATTGGCATAGCGATTGCCGGCATGCGGGG
Source organism: Desulfobacterales bacterium (assembly GCA_030065585.1). Lineage (GTDB taxonomy): Bacteria > Desulfobacterota > Desulfobacteria > Desulfobacterales > UBA5852 > JABZFP01. The sequence goes on from JASJED010000070.1 coordinate 6,266, forward strand.
CATAGGGGATGGGGTGCAACCTGAGCGAACGGGCGCGTGCGGTGCCCAATCCCTTGCTGTCCAGGTAGCGTCTGAAATCACGTTCAAGCATCGGGGCCTTGCTGCGGCGCGTTAGAATCCCCGCGGATAGATGGTCCTTTTTGGGAAAGACCCAGCCGTAGCCCTGGGCGATCACACCGAAATCGAAATCGAAGGCGTGACGGAAACGGGCGTGAGCCGGCGCATCCACCTCGAGTTCAGCTTCGATCGCCGTCATCACGCGGTAGCGCAATGTCAAGCCGAGATGTCGGGCCACCCGGCTGTGGGCCCCGTCGGCCCCCACCAGACAGCGTGCCTCCTGCTGTCCGGCACTGGTGTCGATGATGACGCCGTCGTCCGTGAAAACCCCGGATCGAAAACGCACCCCGGCTTCGACTTGGGCCCCCGCCGCCGCGGCCTGGTCGGCCAAAAAGGCGTCCAGTTTGTCCCGCATGACCATGCTGACCACGGCCTGCGGATAGGTCCGCTCAAAAGCGCGGCGGCCGTTGACGTAAAGGCGTGCGGTGGTGGCCGCATCTTCGACGATCTCGCCCAGGTCAAACGGCAAGTGCTTCCGCGCGCGCGTGGTCAACCCGCCGCCGCAGGCCTTGTAGCGCGGTATCTGCTTCTTTTCCAGCAGGACGACGCGCAATCCGGACGTGGCCAGCAGGTAGGCCAGATAACTGCCGGCAGGACCAGCTCCGGCAATGATGACGTCACACTCTGCAGACGGCCGCATGAATCCCGGCATCCTCCTGAAAGTCATTTATTTTGATCCATCCACAACCGCTCGAGGGTTTGGGGTGCGGATGCGACCTGCACACGCCAGTTGCAAACCCGTGAAGCGCATTGGGCAAATCCCTAAAGCACATCGCCGGACGGACCCTATCTATCGTGCCCGGCGGTGATTGGCAAGGGGCCCCGCCTAGGCCCCAGCCCGGCGCCCCATGTCCGCCAGTTGAAACATCGCCGATCGGAAGACAGCCGTCCCACGGCTTCCCCGGTCGCATGCCGTTCAATGGCCGAATCTCCTTAATGATCATCGGATTTGACGAGACAAGCGCTGCCAATCGCGCTATAGGATTCCAGGTCCGTCCGACGGATTATCCCGCCGTGCGACCGATCGCTCCTCTGCCGATCGGTTCGGCCGCCCCCTAGCATTTAGCAGCAAGGATGATGGTTTTGTAAAAACGCATGTTTCGGACGGTCTCGGAAAAAGTTCGAGAGACGGCATGCGAAGCCCGAGGAATGAAGCGTACTGATGGTACGCTGCCGTGACGAGAGCTGAAGCGTAACGCCGATATCGGGCTTTTTACGAGACCGTCAAGGATGCACCCTTATGAAACATTCCTATGTGCACGGCTATACCCCGGTCGAATCCGGCCGCCTGCACGACCAGGCCCGCACCCTCGAAGCGCTGCTTCACGGCGATACCCACTACCCGGCCGGTTGCCAGGTGCTTGAGGCCGGGTGCGGTACCGGGGCCCAGACCGCCATACTGGTGCGGCGCAGCCCAGAGGCCCGCTTGACGTCGGTGGATATTGCCGCCGCATCGCTCCGGGAAGCGGCCCAGCGCATCCGGACAATGGCCACCGCAACCGTATCCTTCGAGCAGGCCGACTGCGCCCGGCTACCCCATGCCGACAACTGCTTCGACCACGTCTTTGTCTGTTTCATGCTGGAGCACCTGGCGCGGCCAAACGACGTCCTGGCGGAACTCAAACGGGTCCTCCAGCCGGGGGGCACCCTGACGGTCATCGAAGGCGACCACGGTTCATTTTACTGCTATCCCCAGACCGATGCGGCCGGCCGGGTTGTCCGTTGCCTGATCGATCTCCAGGCGGCCGGCGGCGGCGATGCGTTGGTCGGTCGTCGCCTCTACCCCTTGCTGGCCGGTGCGCACTTTGAGACCGTGCGGGTTGCGCCCCGGGTGGTCTACGTGGACCCCAGCCGTCCGGAATGGGAGCAGGGTTTCTCCCGCGATACCTTTATCGCCATGGTGGCCGGGGTAGAAGAAGACGCTCTCGATCAGGGCCTGATCGATCCGGCCACTTGGCGCCGGGGTATCGCCGACCTGAAGGCGACGATCGGACGCGGCACCTTTCATTATACCTTTTTCAAGGCCATCGCCCGCAAAGCGATCGATTGACCGCAGGGCCGCCCCCATCCCCTGGCTGCCAATATCAGGTCGGCTCAGCGTACGGTATGGATCATTTCTTTTTTCTGGGAACGCCCCGAGCCGGCCATATCGATGAAAAGCGTGAAGAAGTAGACGGCCACGGCCACGGCCAGAAGGAGGCCGGCCGTTTTGAGCATGGCTTTCGGCCGGAAGCAGACCAGGAGCACCACAACCACCGCCAGCCCGATCGCAACGATGGTGTGGCTGTAATAAAAATCGGTGAGACGGCTGACGAGACTTTCAATATCCATTGTTGGCGCCTGAACACTGTGTAAAGGTGTGGTCGCAGGATTGGCGGCCATGAAGCCACTGCCTAATAGATAGCATGGCCCGCATTCCGACGGCAAGTTGTCGTTACCTCCATCCCACCGACAGGTTCACGGGGATGGGTGGCCGCTGGGCTTGCGACAGATGTTAAAAACCACGGCTCAAGAACGCGGGACGTATTGGGCCGACAACTTCGCCATCTCCCGCAATCTCATCTCCTGGGCGGCGATTTCGTCCTGATCCAGGATTTCCAGCGTGATCCGTTTGGTTTTCCACTCCCGACGTTTGTGGATCTCGATCAAACCATTTTGGCGCAATCCGTAGAAGGCCTCTTCGACGGACATTTCCGGAAAATCCTTGTCGACCACGATGCCGTATTGCTGCAGCCCGGCAACGAGCGCCTCGTGCGGAACCAGCCTTGCGCCCCGGGCGCAGGCCCGGAGCATAAGGATCGACTCAAGGGTGATATGCTCGCCAATGCCCAGCATATTCTCCAGGGCGATATAGGTCTCCTTATCCATGAAGGTCTTTACCCGGGCGGCATCGAGTACGAACAAGTCCTTCAGAGGGCCTATCAGGTAAACGTCACGAAGTTGGCGTTGGTTAGGATCTTCGGACAAGGCCGGGTTGAATTGCCAGTAAAGCAGGGTCTTGTCGTAATCAAAGCCCATGTCCTCGATGGTGGCCTTGGCGACTTTCACGTAGGTGATCGCCCGGGCCCGCCCTTCCTGAATATCGAGAAGTCGGGTGTTGAAACCGGCCACGAAGGCTTCGCGCACCGCGGCATCGGCGGGCATCCAGGCACTGTCCTGCCAGACAACGGTGACAATCATCAACACCGCCGCCAGCAGGGCGCCGACGATAACCGCCAGCCTGCGACGTTGCCACCAAACCTGAAGCCCGCCTGCCCGGACGCTTTTAAGACGGGATCCGCAAACAACCATACCGGCGTGCAGGCGCTCGCGCAGGTCTTCGCCTTTGAGGTTTTTCAACCAGGCAACGAAACCCTTGGCCGTGTCGACGTCTAATTCGGGTAAGGCCGGCGCTTCATCCGTTGCCGGGGGCGGCTTAGGCTGTGGTTGCCGGGTGGGCGGCGCGGCGCTCGGTCCCCGCTCATCCGCCGCAGCGGTTTTACAGGGCCGCAGGCGGCAGACGGCCCCGGCTTTGCGCATCAGGCCTTTAAAGCGATGGGCGTCGGCCAGATCAAGTTTTTTCTGGATCACGATCCGCCGGCCGCTGCAAACCCGCGCAACGTCCTGGCGGCTGATTTTGAGGATCTTTCCCAAAAGGGTCCGGACCCGCTCGGGATCTGCACCTTCCATAAATTGACCTTCGAATACGATGTCGTATTTGGGATTTTTCATCGGACTCCCATCGCGAATCGATCGCTGGATGCAACGCCTGGGGATTTCAGTTGCACAATTATAGACATGCGGTCCCTTCCACCACAGCCCCCTCGAACGGGGCGGATCGGTCAAAGTTTTGATATAACTTGCATTATCCTCGCCGCTCCCCGGCGTCGGTTAATGGGATGCAAGCCTTCGCGGCTGCACTTGGTAGAGATGCAAAATGTTTACCAGTTTGACCCGTCTAAACCCTTGGCAGGATCACTTCCGCGCCCTGGCCGCAGCCGGCCTCCGATTGACTTTCCGCCTCCGGTTACCATTTTTATAATGTTACTCACACGGCAATCGACCACGCTGGATTCCTATCGACCATTGTTCGCCATTCCCCTGCCGCCTGCCCCGGATAGACCGCAACTGCGCGCACCGAGTCACGGTAACGGATCCTGCATCAAGTCTGGCAAGCAACACACGATCGAACATCGCGAATGCCGCGAATGCGCATTGGCCTCCCGGTTCGTTTTCCGGCCATTTTGTAAACCTGCATTGAGGGTCAAAGGGGGATTCAATGGACATTACCAGACGTCTTTTTGCCGGTTCGATCGTCGGTATATTTGCATGGATTGTGCTGCCGGCAGTGTGCTGCGCCTCGGATGAAATCGTGCTCGGCGCAATCCACTGGAAAGATTTCGCCTATGCCGAAATGATGAAGAACTCCTACGAGATGGCCGCCGAGGCCGTCAATGCGAACGGCGGCATCAAGGGTCAGCCATTGAAACTGATTACGGCCGACGACCGGGGGCATCGACGGGGCGGCGAGCAGGCCGTCGACGAACTGGTTAAAACCCACGGCGCCGTCATGCTGATCGGTGGCTATTCGAGTTCGAATACCCTTTATACGGCCATGGCCGCCGACCGCCATGAGGTCCCATTTTTGGTAACCACCGCGGCGGACGACCGCATCACCCAGCGCCGCCTCGAAAATGTCTTTCGTCTCAACCCACCGGCCAGCGCCTACACGAATGGACTGGAGGCGTTCATGCTGGAAGCGGTGCGCCCCCGCTCCATGGCCATCATTTATGAAAACAGCCCCTACGGCACCAGCGGGGCCATGAAGATGATGTGGTTCGGCCGTGAAAACGACATTGAACTGACGGCCATCATTCCCTATTTTCGGGAGAGGGCCCGCCAGGACTATTTCGAACGCATTCTGACACCGCTGAAATCCCGTGTGCCGGACGTGATCTATATGGTTTCCTATCTGAAGGACGCCGTTCAACTCGTGAACACGATTCGTGGGATGCAATTGCCGGCCCTGCTTTGCGGCGGCGCCGGCGGTTTCACGCACTACAAATTCATCGAAACGGCCGCTGACACCGGGAATGGTCTGGTGACCGCCGCACTCTGGGGTCCGGAAACGGACTTCGCCGGTGCCCGGGCCTATTATGACGCGTACGTCGCACGCTTCCACCACCCGCCCGACTATCACGGGGTGGAAGCCTACAGCGCCGTTCTGGTGGCGGCCGAGGCCTTGAAGAAGGCTCGCAACCACCAGCCGGAAAGTATCCGCACCGCGCTGGCCCGCATCGAAATGGAGACGCCTTTTGGACCGGTGCAATTCGACAGCGACGAAACCTTCGAGCGCCAGAACTGGATCGACCCCCTCGTCTTTCAGATTGTTGACGGCCAATTCCGGTGCATCTGGCCGGAGCCGCTGGCCACCCGGTCGTTTGCGCCTCCGGCCTATTGGCGCGCGGAATAGCGCCGGCCTGAAGCCATCATTGCGGGCCAGGGAACTTCTTTGAAACCGGCAGCTCCGGAAAGACGATCTTTCTGGCCGCCGCTCCCGCTGAAGTATGCAAAACAGGCTGCCGGGTGAGGTTCAACCCCCATCACTTGCGCTGAAATCATGTGGTGGCGGGATCCACGGGTCGAATCCTTGGTAGCTTGATTTGTCCAGCAAAACAATTAGGTTCATCGAATTAAATCGTCGCGCACCGGCCCCAGCGCCGGTCAACTCACGCGAGATGGCCAGGCACGGCCAGGTGGCTGGGGTGACTGGCTGGGGACCTTTGCCCACGCCATGGCATCGGCGATGGCAGATGGCGGCGGCGTTCAATCATTGTCACCCGGTTTGCTTGAACAACGGTTCATGCGCCTGCCAGCCCCCGCAATCTTATGCTTGACCCCGACATCCAGAAGGAGAGCGAAATGAAAGCGAGCCCGACAACAGCGCTATCAAATCCCTACTATATGACGCAGGATGAGTATACGATCGATCCGCAATACCTCGACGTTAAAGAGATTCAGCTCTGCGACGGGGTCGATATGTCCGATCCCAACAAGCCTAAACGGAGATCCATGGTCCCGTTAGCGGGTTCCTATCCGCCTCAGGCTTCCGAATCCCCGGCGGACTATACGATCAGCGAAAATTTCCAGCTGATCCAAGCCAATTCCGTCGAGAAGGAGGCCAAGGCGTTATCGACTTATTTTAAGGGGGCTTACAATTTTGCAAGCGTGGAGGCCGCATACCAAACCGCCCGCAAGGAACAGCAGACCTCCACATCCGTTTATGCCGTGCTGGATTGCAAAGGTTATGCGCATTCCGCCGAGAGCCCGCGCTGGAACCCTGATCACAAGCCGGTTATTGAAACCCACCCCATGGACACCGAAGATATGCGCCGGCAATTTCTTCTTGACTATGGATCCCATTATGTTGCGTCCATAACCTATGGTTACAAATTGGCCATTCGCGGCAGAATACTCTCTACCGATAGCGCCGTCATAACAACCATCGCCGGAAAATTTAATGCGGCCTTTGTTACCGGCAGCGCTGAGGCCAGCGCGACGGACACGATGAAGACGGAAACCCAAAACAATAAACTCGAGCTAACCTTTGCGGCCACCACCGGCGGGTTATTCCGAGATAAGGAGGAACGGCCGGCGATAGTCACCGATATTGATGATATTATCGCGACCTTCAAAGATCTTAAAGAGGGTCACCTGAAGGTACGGGCGGCACCGGTGGCCGCGCTTGTCAGAACCTTATGGAACCTGCTTCCCCAGGATTGTGCCAAATCCCGCGACCTGCTGAAGAAGACCAACGATTTTGCCCAACCCGATGCCGCCTTCGGCGTGCCTGCGGGAACCGTGATCGCCTGGCATCCGACCCAGGATTTCATCAAAGAAACCCCGCTTGAGGCGCCTCACGGCGATCCTAATAACGAATCCCAGCGCGCCATTGTCCCGCCGGAAGGCTGGGCCATTTGCGATGGCAGCGGGGGAACACCCGACCTGGTGGATCGTTTCGTCCGCGGCGTCGCAGCTTGCGACGCCATGGGGCCCCATGAAGAAGTCCCGCACAAACATACGAGCACAAGCGCGCCCAATAAGACATACCGCTACAGTAAAGCAAAGAACTACCAAAACGCAGACAAAGCGGGCGGTAAAGATTTAAGAGCAATACCAGCAGCCTCCCACAAACATACTATTTCCACGGCTCCCGCAGGCCCTGGTTTACCGGCGTATTACGCCTTGGTCTATATCATGAAGCTCGAATAATCTCCGTTGTCTGGCGTGCGGCAAGCCAACTTTGAAAAGTGCCTCGTCCCAGTACCCCATCGCCATCCAGGGCCCGGGTGCCGCTGATGGCGTGATCGTCCGCCTGAAAATCGCCCTGGCGGGGGGTGCCCACCTTGGCCACCGTCGTTGGCCCGGGAGCACGGAAAAGGGCATGATGGATCCCGCCGGCATGCGGCACTTTATGAAAGGACGGGGATTCGTCGGCCGCCGGCCAAACCGGCAGACATCACCGCCTTTAGGTAAAATGGATGGCGGCAATCCGAACCGCGGCATCGCCGAGGACGCGGGTTTGATGCCCCCGGCCGTGCGTATCGTCCAGCATCACCACGTCACCCGCCTTGCGAATCGCCCGCTCGCCGTTTCCGGCTTCGAACTCACACGCGCCGCTCATCAAGATCAGCCACTGCCGCACGGGCGTTGGATGCCAGACGCCATACCACCCCACCGGCAGTTCCAGGAAGAATATCTTCTCGGCCGCCGCCCCAGCCGAAGTATTCAAAGCCGGTGCCGGCGGGGCGTAGTCCTTGGATGCCAGATCAACCGTATGGATCTCAAAGTGGGAGCAACCCTCGGCATCGGCGTGAATGCGCAAATATTCTATCTGGCCCACGCCCCATTCTCCTTTCGCCATCTAGCATCAACCAGTCGCATCCGGGCAACAAGCTTTCCCCCACAAGCCAGGGCAGGATCAGGATAAAAGCCCATTAGATGCTGATCCATTTGCCGCTGGTCATAGGCACCTGTTCGCCATAGGCGTTAAGTCACAAATGCGGTTTGACCCCTAATCCGTTCGAATGCTCAATAGTGGGATTGGACAGCGTCGAAACAGTTTTTGGGCGCAAGACCCGATGATAATGTCGGCCAATTCCGAGTTGCCCCTCCGGCCCATAACCAGCAGATCTGGCTTGTGCTCTGCGATCGAGGCTAAAATCTCCCGAAACGGAACGCCTGTGCGGACGCTGGTTTGGACATTCGCGTTATCCAAATCCAGCTTCCTTTGCAGATCGGCAAACAGCTTTTTCCGGCTTTCGATTTGTTCCTCGATATGTTTTTCGACGGAAAAGATCGCGACGCGTTTTACGGCGAATTCAAGGGCATCGATATCCCTTTGGTTGATGACATTGGTTAGCACGAGCGCGGCATCGAGATCGGATGCCAATCCGGCCGCGGATTGGGCGGCGGCAACTGAATGCTCCGAAAAATCGATGGCCACCATGATTTTTTTCACCGTGCGCATGGTTACCTCCTTTCTGTTTGATATTCGGTTCGTTGAATGCGATTGGATTCGAACCCTTTGGCCAATTCGCCTTGAACGGCCCCGCAGCGGTTTGACCGAAGCAGCGCGGGCCCTAGTAGGCCCCCGCCTCGTCAAAGGCCTGGTGCCAGCTCTCCAGCAATTTTTCCGTCCGGCGCCGCAGGCGTCGGGAAATGATCGCGGCGACCCGCTGCATGAAGAGGTAGCCGACGTCCGGGGCCTGGGCCAATATGTCCTCGAGTTCACCGGCTTCGATGGCGAATACCCGCGTCGGCTCATTGCAGGTGGCCGTCGTCGTCAGTTGGTGCGGTGTGCTGAGGGAAGACCAGGCGAAGATATCGCCCGGGTCGAGCACCTCGATGACGATATCTTTTTCGATGGTATCGATGCGTTTGCGGACATAATCCTCGTAACGGACCTCGGCCTTCATGACGCGGTCGCGGAAGACGATGCTCAATTCGACTTCGCCTTCCATCACGCCGTAGAGATGCGTTGCCGCCCCGCCCTCTTCGAAGATAATCGCGTTCGTGTCGTACGCCTGCGGTTGCGCCAATTGGGCGATGCGCGCCATGGTATCCTGGGGAATGCCGTCGAAAATAGCAAACGCTTCCAAATCGGTGATAGTCAACATGAGGGCTCCTTTCAGATTAGCCTATTTAGATCCTTACATGAAAAATTGATTTACCCCCCATCGATTGGGGCCTCAGCATTTAACCAACGTATAGTCACGGCTTCCCAGGCCCAGGGAGGCAGCGTAATCCAGGGCGTGGGTGCCGTCGATATCCGGATAGACCGCCTGGAATTTGTCCTGGCCGGGTTTGACCCCCTTGGGCAGGGCGCTCGGGTACAGGGGCGGGGCCTGGTTGACCAGATCCAGGGCCGCCTGATCGATGGCCACCGGATCGGCGGACACCAGGACGCCGCGATCCGGGCAGATGGGCGCATCCGAATGCCCTTCGCAGTCGCAGCCCGGGCTGACGCTGGTGACGAAGGTGATATGGGCCCGGATCGCCTGGGAGGATAATGCAGCGGCCGCATACTCCACCATGCGCTCCAGGAACAGGGGGGTATTGGCTTTCCATTCGATCTGCATGGCCCCGAAGGTGCATGCGTGGATGCAGGCCCCGCAGCCCACGCATTTCTCCTTGTCCAGGGTCGAAATCTCCCCGTCCAGCGCCAGGGCTTCGTGCAGACAGGCTTCGATGCAGGCCCCGCAGCCGGTGCAGTTCTTGGCGATGATCGTGGGGCCCATGTCGCAGTGCTGCTGCATCTTGCCGGCTACCGTGGCGCACCCCATGGCCAGGTTCTTGAGGGCCCCGCCGAACCCCCCCAGGAGGTGGCCCTTGAAATGATTGAGGGTTACCAGCACATCCGCGTCAACGAAGTCCCCGGCGATGCTGCAGGTCGCGAAGTGACGCCCCTGGATGGCCACCTCCCGTGCGTTCTGGCTGCGGATACCATCGGCGATCACCACCGGGGCGCCCAGAACGTTGGGATCGAAGCCGTGGTGCGCGGCCACCAGGGCATGGGAGACGCCTTCGTAGCGCTGCCCGGTGTAGAGGGTGTTGGTGTCCGCCAGAAATGGCCGGGCGCCGGCCTTGACGATCAGGTCCACGATGGGCCTGATCCGGATTGGGGCGATGTGTCCGGTGGTGCCGGCTTCCCCGAAGTGGACCTTGATGGCCACCAGGGCCTTGGTCTCGATGGGCGCGAACACCCCGGAGCGCTTGAGCAGGCGCTTGATCCGCTTGTCATAGGGCATCTTCATCGAGGTCCGCAGGTTCCAGAAGTAAACTTGGGAGGTCATGGTTCTCTCCTCTAAGGGTAAGTTTGCAGGAATGTCGTCGCCCGGTCGGGATAATCCGTTAAAAAAGCCTGCACGCCGGGTTGGGAGCAAACCATCGTCCGCGGATTCCGGGCGGCCCGGCCCGGTTAAATGAAACGCAGAATCGCATAGATCATCCCGATCAGCATGAAAGCTCCCACCGCGGTGAGATGAATCCACAACCAGGGATTCACGCGGCCGGTTTGTCCGCGGGTGTGGTCCCGGTATTTCTTATAGAGGTCGATGATGTTGGCCGAGGGTTCGCGGCGATCGGCCAAGCCGTGGGTAAACAAGTAATTGGCGATGACCGCAAACGATCCGGCGGCCAGGAGCGCCGCCGCGCCCAGCAGGGCTGCGGCGATGTAGTCCAGTTGATTCACGCAGACTCCTTAGAATTGGTTTCAAAACATCATCTAACGCCCGATTGCAGCGTTACAGCCTTCTTCTAGGCCGCAGCGCAGGGCCCCCACCCCACGCTACGGCGTACATATTTTTCATATGCTGCGCTATTTCATCAGGCTGTGTTTGTTGAACACGAAGCCTATTATAACAGGCGTGAAATCCCGCTTCTATGAAGCGGGGAACTCGAACGCGATCTTATGTTTTGAAACCAATTCTGGCGGTTCAGGGCCGCCCGCGGCATTCAGGGGCTGACCCTGGCGCGCAGGGCCTTGAGGCGCCCCCGTCTGGTTTTGGCGTCCATTCGCTTTTTACGGGCCAAGCGGGTCGGGCGGGTGGAGCGGCGCGCTTTCGGACGCAGCGTTTCCTTTTTGATCAACTGACTCAGCCGCTCCAGGGCCGCCTCCCGGTTTTGCTCCCGGCGACGATATTGCTGGGCCTTGATGACGATCACCCCCTCCCGGGTGATGCGCCGGTCGCGGCAGCGCAGCAGGCGTGCTTTCAAGGCCTCCGGCAGCGATGAGGCCATGATATCGAAACGCAGGTGCACGGCCGTGGCCACCTTGTTAACGTTCTGGCCGCCAGATCCCTGGGCGCGCACGGCGGTCATTTCAATTTCATCCAGGGGCAAAGCGATCCCGGGCGTTATTTTCAGACGGGCGTGCGTCAATTGACGTTCGTTCCTCGCGCCGCGGATCAGATCCCGGGCTTACTTCACGCGAATCAGGGTACCGCAATCCTCGCAGCGATATTGGACGCCCGCGTCGCGCGATGCCAGGGTTTCAAAATCGTAGCGTCGCTGCCCGCTGGCTTCGTAGCATTCCGGGCAGGGGCCGCCGTCGAGCTCATCCGCGCGAATCGTCAGATGACAATGCCGGCAGCGCAGCCGCGGCGCAGGCGTTTCCAGCAGCAGGAGGTTGCGATGCGGGCAGGATGGCATGCGGTCCGTGATTTAGTGTCCGTCCTAAAATTATCTTGCGGCCCAGGCCGGTGTTCTCGCCATTTGAAATCCTCAACGTCGCCGGGTTACGCGTCGCTTAAGCGACGGCGACCATGTTGTCGATTTTAAGATCGCTGCGGCCTGACCTTGAGACAAAATCTGCCCTTATGAAATGGGGCGGTAACCGGAACACCTTTCATCGATCAGCTTTCAGGCAGCGTTCAGGAATGGAGCAATCCGGTCACATCGCGCGCGGCTTTCGTCATCGGGTGCAACGAGCGCGACCTGCTCGGCAGTGGCCGCTCCCAGCCCCAGTTCGGCCGCGCGGGCAATCTGCTCCTGGGCGAAGACGTCCGTGCCCATAATCTGAGCGTTGCTGCCCAGTTCTTTTAAAACTGCCAGGCCGGTAGCGTCAATGGCCACCCGGTCGGTCGCCGCCAGGAAAAGATTGCCCCGGGCGCGCCGTCCGGTCATGGGACCACCGTCCACAAAAACGTCGATCCCGGGACGACATCGGCCGTGTTGAAATTGGGTTTGATCAGAACGTCTTTGTTCTTTACCGGATTGACCCCCAGCGTCTGGATGGAACGAACGACGCCGCTTTTCCGATCCTCGGTGTGGACGACCGCTACTTGACTGACCTGATCACGGTTCATCGCAAGGCCTCCCCCACGTCCCAACATCAGGCTGCCGCCGGCAATGCCGGCGTATTTTATGAACTCCCGGCGACTGACATCGGGAAGATTTATAAAGTTTGAGGTTGGCATGACAATATGGCATACGCCGGCCGCCGCTCATACGTATGGCCAACCAGCCGGTTCATCCGGGGCATGATGTCCACTTGCAGAATTGCTCAGGCCACGCTCAGTGACAACGTGACCGCATTTTTAAGGGTGTTGGCCACGATACAGCCGCGCTCGGCAATCGTCACCAGTTTTTCCATTGCGGCCCTGTCGCCATAGGCTCCACGAACTTCCAGCGCGATGGCGCTAAACCGTGTGGGCGTTTCACTCAGGGTTCCCCTGATGGTCAGATGGAGATCCTGGACATCCGCCTCCCGCGCGCTGACGGCCGCCAGCAGATTGCTCATGAAGCAGCCCCCCAGCCCCATCAGGAGTAGCTCACCTCCCATGGGGCCCTGGTCTTGGCCGCCCTTGGCTTCGGGGCGGTCGCTCAGGACCTTGTGTTGACGGGCCACCGCTTCGGATGTCGTGGCCGACACCTGCCGAACTTCGATTTGGACTTGCGCGCTCATGGCTTCTCCTCGGTTGAAGGCGTCTGCATGCGCTCGTTCTTGAAGCGCATGACCGCGTCGTATTCGGTTCCGCTGAATAGAAACTGGATCCCGCAGGTTTTTCCGGCGGCCGTAAGGGAGATGTGCGAGACAATGCCCTGGACGGTGACGCTCCCGCTCTCCAGCGGAATAGGGATTTCCGCCAGACGCTCACCGATCGAAAAGGGGGGCGCGTC